>JBQTID010000175.1:0-11918 GCA_052389275.1 Gemmatimonadota bacterium
CTGTAAATCCCCGATAGTCCCGAGCGCCCACACCGCTACCCTCCCCTTCCGCCGTCAAGTAGCGGAACTCAAAGCCCACTGCTAAGTTATCAAGTCTTTTGGTCATATTCACGTACAGGAGATCCAATGAAGAAAACCGTCGCGTTCGCCGCGCTGGCTGCGACGCTGGCAATCAGCACCGCGTGCGACAGCTTTGGCCAGGCGATGACGTCGCATCAGGACGTTCTCGCGCGGGCCGCGGGCCATGAGCTTTCGGTCGACAAGGCCGCCGGCCTGTTCGCTTTGAATCCGCGCATTCCACCGCAACCCGATGTCGTCACTGCCATCGCCAACCTGTGGGTGGATTACACGCTGCTCGCGACCGCGGTTGCGAAGGATTCGACGCTCAATGCGGTCAAGCTCGATCCGATCATCGAGCCATACATCGAGCAGGAAATCGTGTGGCGCTTGCGCGAAAAGGTGATCAAGGTCGACACCGCGCTGACCGATCCGCAGTTGCGCGCCCTGCTGGAGAAGGAAGGCACCGGCATGCAGGTGAAGGCGCGTCACGTTCTGTTGCGGCTGCCGGCCGATGCGACGCCTGCTCAGCGTGACAGCGTAATGAAGCTCGCGCAGGATCTGCGCAGGCGCGCCGTCGCAGGTGAGAATTTCGCGACTCTCGCGAGCCAGTACAGCCAGGAGCCCGGCGCCGACAAGAGCGGCGGTGATCTGGGTTTTTTCGGCAAGGGCCAAATGGTCGCGCCGTTCGAGCAGACCGCCTTCGCCTTGAATGTCGGCGAGGTCAGTCAGCCGGTCGAAACCCCATTCGGCATTCACGTAATCAAAGTCGAAGATCGCAAGATGCAGAGCTTCGAAGAGCTGAAAGGACAATTCCGTGATCAGCTCAAGGAGAAGCTGGTGCAGGATGCCGAGCAGAATTACGTGAAAACGCTGACCGATACAATGGAGATCGAGGATCAGCCGGGCGCGTATGAGGCAATGAAGGAGCTCGCGGCCAAATCGTCGCTCGACCTCAGTGGCCGCGCCGCTCGCCGCAAGCTGACGGAATATAAGGGGGGTGAAGTAACGCTGGGCGAGTTCGCTCGCTTCCTCCAGCGCCTCCAGCCCCAGCAGCGCGGCATGATCACGACGCAGACGGACGAGAATCTCGAGCAGCTGCTCGGCGGCCTCGCCCGCAACGAAATTCTGGTTGAGGAGGCCGCGCGTCAGGGACTCAAAGTGCCGCAGCAGCAGATCGACTCGGTCCGCAATGAAATCCGTACGCAGCTGCGCAACGCGATCAGGGAAGCCCAGCTCAACAACATTACGGCCCAGCAGGGCGAAACCATGGACCAGGCCATCGAGCGGCGGGTCATGGCCCTGCTCGAAGGCAACATTCGCGGTGACCGTTCGGTAATACCACTGGGACCGATCTCCCACTCACTGCGCGATCAGTACAAGGCGCAGGTGTTCGAGCAGGGTATCACCGCAACCGTTCAGAAAGCCGAGCAGTTGCGCGCACAGCCCGGCCAAGGGCAGGGCGCGCCGATTCCGCCTGGAACCAATCCGTCGCAGCCTCAGCAGCCGCCGCCGACGACGACGCAGTAGGAGTGTAGATGCATCGTAGCTTCGCCATTTCATTTGCCTTATTGCTCACCGCGGCGCCGCTGTTCGCGCAACAGCCGGCGCCGGTCGGTGAGATCGCCGATCGCATCGTGGCAGTCGTCGGTGACAGCATCATACTGAGGAGCGACGTCGATCTGGAAATGCTCCAGCTGCGGCAGTCCGGCCAGCCAGTCACCGATACCGCGCAGGCGCGCGCCCGCATTCTCGAGCGCAGGATTGGCGAGCTGGTTTTGGTGCAGGCGGCCGCGCGGGACACGGCAATCAAGATTACCGATGAGCAGACCAATGAGGAGGTTCAGCGCGAGCTGGACAGCCGCCGTCAGCAGTTCGGCAGTGACGCGCAATTCCAGGCAGCGCTTGCCCAGGCGCGCATGACGCTCGACGAGCTGCGCCGGCAAATCACGCAAGAGGCAAGAGGCCGCACGCTAATCCGCGAATTCATCCGCAAGATGTCGGCTGACCGGCATGCGCCGCCGGTTACCGACGCAGATATTCGCAAGCACTATGAAGAGAACCGGGCCGCGTTCGGCCAGCGTCCGGCGACCGTAACATTTCATCAGGTCGTAATCGCACCGAAGGCGTCGGACACGGCGCGTGCAACCGCGCGTGCCAAGGCGGAAGAGGCGTGGCGGCTGCTGCGCGATGGCGCCGACTGGGAAACCGTCGTCAAGCAGTACTCTGATGATCCTTCGACGCGCGACCGTGGCGGCGATCTCGGTTGGTTTCGCAGCGGCACCATGGTCCGCGAGTTCGACCAGGTCGCGTTTTCGCTTCGGCCCGGCGCGATCAGCGGGGTTGTCGAAACCACGTTCGGCTTTCACATCATCAAGCTCGAAAAGGCGCGCGGCGCCGAGCGACAAGCCAGGCACATACTCGTAATCCCGACCGTTACCGCGGATGACGCCACCCGCATGCTTGTGGTTGCGAACGAGATCGCGGAAAAGGTGCGCGCGGGCGCCAGCGTCGATTCACTGGTGCGAACCGTGGGCGACCCGAACGAGCAGGATCAGGCACGCGTCGGCCCGTATCCAAAAGAACGTCTGCCGGCGCCTTACAACACCGCCCTGGCGGACGCCACAACCGGCAGCGTGGTCGGGCCGCTGGAGCTGCCCGGCGTCGCAGGCGCTTCCAAGTTTGCGATCATCAAGGTGACGGACACCCGGCCGGCCGGCGAGTTCTCGCTCGATGATCCGGATTTTCGTGAAGACTTGCGTCAGCAGCTGCAGCAGAACACGCTGGTCGAAGAGCTGATTCGCGACCTGCGCAAACGTACGCTCGTCGAATATCGAAACGAATCGTAACCCGGAGACGCAACTGGCGCCGGTTCGTCTTGCCATCACACTCGGCGATCCACGCGGCATCGGTCCCGAGGTCGCCGCGGCGGCGACCCGCGCGATTGCGCCGGCCGAGCCGTCGGTTGCCTTTGTTTTTGTCGGCTCCGATCATTCGTCACAAGTCGAGACCGCCACTGCGGGGCGCCGCGCCGGACAGGCCATAGAGGAGGCCGTCGCCATGGCGCTGCGCGGTGAGGTCGACGGCATTGTCACCGCGCCCATCGACAAATACGCGCTGCACGCCGGCGGTTACGATTTTCCGGGTCATACGGAGATGCTGGCGGCGCTCACAGGCGCGCCGGCGGTTGCGATGATGATGGCCGCGGAGCGCACGGCGATCGGTGGTCCTCTGCGGGTTGTTCTGGCGACGACGCACCTGCCGCTTTCCGGCGTTCCTCGCGCTCTCACGACCGAGCTGCTGATCGAGCAGGCAGTGCTCACGCATGAAGCGTTGCGCGCCAGCTGGCAACTGCCGGAGCCGCGCCTGGCGCTGTGCGCACTGAATCCGCACGCATCGGATGGCGGCTTGTTCGGGGATGAGGAAGCGCGCGTCATGCGTCCCGCCATCGAGCAGCTGTCGGCGCTGGGTGTGCGCATCGCCGGACCATTGCCGGCCGACACGGTCTTCGTGCGCGCGGCATGCGGCGAGTTCGATGTCGTAATCGCACCGTACCATGATGTCGGCATGGCGGCGTTCAAGACTGCCGCATTCGGCATGGGCGTGAACGTCACGCTTGGCTTGCCGTTCGTACGCACGTCGCCGGACCATGGCACCGCCATCGATATTGCAGGAACCGGCGCCGCGGATCCATCCTCTATGGAAGAGGCGATCCGCCTCGCGATCATGTTGGTTAGACGGCAAACAAAGACGGTCGCGCGATGATTCTGGTCAGTCACGTTTACAAGGATTACCCACGATCCGGATCCGCCCTCAACGATGTGTCGTTCGGATTGACCAAGGGCGAGTTCTGTTTTCTTACCGGCCATAGCGGCGCCGGCAAGTCCACCCTGCTGCGTCTGATCCACATGGCCGAGAAGCCGACCCGCGGCGAAGTGCGCGTGAGTGGCTATTCGTCAGCGCGCATCAGGCAACGCGAGATCGCCATGCTGCGTCGAAAGATCGGCTACGTGTTTCAGGACTTTCGCCTGCTTGCAAACCGCACCGCGGCCGACAACGTGGCATTCGCGCTGGAAGTGACCGGCGCGCGGCCAGCCGTGATTCGCTCGAAAGTCGGCAAGCTGCTGGCGATGGTCGGACTGGCCGCCAAGGCAGAGTCCTACCCGTATGAGCTGTCGGGTGGTGAACAGCAGCGCGTGGCGGTCGCGCGTGCGCTCGTGCACGATCCGCTGGTTTTGCTCGCCGATGAGCCGACCGGCAACCTCGATGAGCGCTCCACGCGCGGCATCTTCGATCTCTTCCGCAGCATCAACACGAGCGGCACCGCCGTCCTGCTCGCCACGCACAACCTCGAGCTGTTGCGCGCGAGCCCTAACTATCGCGTGATCGAGATGGATCACGGCTCGATCGTCTACGACTCGGCACCGGGGTCCTGAGTATGTACGCGCTCAAGGAAGCAATGGTCGCGTTCCGGCGCGCGCCGATGCTGACCAGCCTGTCGGCGACCATGATCGCGCTGTCGTTACTGGTGGTCGCGCTGTTCGGCATCGCCGCATTCAATATTCGGCGTGTGCTGGAGCGGGTGGAATCGCGCGTGGAAGTGGTTGCCTACATTCGCGACGACGCAGACTTCAACGCGGTGCGCAGCGCGCAGGGCGAGATCGAAAAAATGCCGGAAGTGCGCGAGACCCGCTACATCTCGCGTGCCCAGGCACTCGAGATCGCGCGTCAGGAGCTGCCCGAGTTCGGTAACCTCTTTGGCGGACTCGAAACCAATCCGCTACCCGCTTCGCTTGAGGTTGCGCTGAAACCCGGACAGTTCGGACCCGAGGCGGTCAAGCATGTCGCGGATCGCGTTGCCGCGTTCCCGTTCGTCGAAGACGTCCGCTATGGGCAGGAATGGCTCGACAAAGTGTATTTGCTGCGCCGCGTGGCCGGCGCCGCGACGCTCGTGCTGGGCGGCGCGTTTGCCATTGTAGCGGCGCTCATCATCGGCGCGGCGGTGCGCATGGCGATCTTCGCGCGCCGCGATGAGATCGCGATCATGCGCCTGGTCGGTGCGACCGATTCATTCGTGCGCCGCCCCTTCATTATAGAAGGGCTGCTGACCGGCCTCGCGGGCGCGGTCATAGCGATCGTGCTGGCCCGTGTGATCTTCCGCGCACTTTCCGAATCTTTGTTCCAGCTCGATTGGCTGCCGGACCTCTGGATCCTCGCTATTGGCGTTGCCGGCGCGGTACTAGGCGGCGCGGCGAGCAGCATTGCTGTGCGCCGGCATCTAAGAGAAATATGAGTTTACGGACGTTTACGTTCACGTTCACGTTCACGTTCACGTTTACGTGTGCGATCGCTGCCTTGGCGCAGCAGAGTACGGTCAACGAGCTGCGTGACAGCCAGCTTCGGCTGGAGCGGATACGTCAGGAAAGGCAGCAGCTTCAGAGCGAACTGGACCAGCTCAAATCACGCGTGCGCGATGCTTCCCGTGAAGCCGCCAACATCAAGAAGCAACGTGACGTGTCGGCCAGCGCGCTGCGCGAACTGGACTATCAGGCCGAAGTCATCAATGCCGACGTCGACAACACGACGCGGCAGCTCGCCCTCACGCACGCCCGACTGCGCGAGCGCAGTTCCGCGATGAACGAGCGGCTCCGATTGATCTACAAGCGAGGCAAGCTGCACACGGTTCGCGTCTTGTTGTCCGCTGAGGATTTCGGCGATCTGCTCAACCGCTACAAATACCTCCATCTCGTGACCGTCAATGACCGGCTCACGGTAGTCGAGGTGTCACGTTTGGAGAAACAGCTCGAGCAGCAGGAGCTGGACCTCAAGCAGAGCCTCGCTCAGCTCGAATCGCTGCGCCAGGAGAAGCAGGAGGAGCTGCGTCAGCTCGACCAGCTCGAGGGCAAACAGTCTCGGACGCTTGCGCAGTTCCGCGCGCGCGAGCGCGCAACTACTGGAAAACTCGAGCAGCTGCTGAAGGATGAGGCACGCTTGTCAGGCGTCATCAGCGACCTCGAGCGACGCCGCAAGGAAGAAGAACGCCGTGGTGTGCGCACACCAGTCAGCGCCACTATCAGCACCCGCGATCTGGGCGCGCTCGATTGGCCAGTCGAAGGCGATCTGGTCTTTCGCTTCGGCCCGGAGCGCAGACCGAATGGTGTCGTGCTGCGTTACAACGGCATCGGCATCGCCGCGCCGGCTGGCGCGAGTGTAAAAGCCGTTGAGGCCGGCACGGTCGAGATTGCCGGTCCACTCGAGGGCTACGGACCATCGGTCGTGGTCGGGCACGGCGGTGGTTACTACACGCTTTATCTCAGACTCCAGTCGTTCGCCGTAAAGACCGGACAGAAAATCACCGCGGGACAGATTATCGGCTCGGTCGGCGGCGAGGGAACGCCCGAGGGTGCTCATCTCGAGTTTCAGGTGCGAGCGCCATCGTCGTCAGGCGCTCCCAGCCCGGTCGATCCGCTGAACTGGTTGCGTGCGCGCGCCGGCACACGATGAGCGGCCTGCCAAACCTGATCGGTCATGACGACGTGCGCGCCTCGTTCGCAAGCGCGCTCTCACGCAATCAGCTGCCCGGCACCCTGCTGATTCACGGCCCGGCAGGCATAGGCAAGCAGCGACTCGCACTCTGGCTCGCGCAGCGGATTGTCTGTGAGACTTCTGAAAAAACCGAACCATGCGGTGTCTGTGTCTCCTGCAAGGCGGTTTTGCGCCTCCAGCATCCAGATGTGCACTGGTTCTTTCCAATGCAGCGGCCAAAAGTCTCGGGCGGCTCGGACCGAATGGCGGACGCGCTGGAAGAAGCGCGCGCCGAAGCGCTCGAGGAACGCCGTGGCAATCCGTTTCGCGCGACTACGCCGAACGAGACGATCGGCATCTATGTCGCGCACATCCAAACGGTCAGGCACCTTGCGACCACGCGGCCCGCGATGGGGCGCAAGAAAGTATTTGTCATTGGCGACGCCGAAGCACTCGTGCCACAGGAAGCGAGTCCCGAAGCCGCGAATGCTCTGCTCAAAATCCTGGAAGAACCACCCGCAGACACCACGTTCGTTTTGACCGCGGCAGATCCCGACGCACTGCTCCCAACCATCCGTTCGCGCGTATTGCCAGTGCGTGTGCGGCCGCTCGACGTTGCCACAGTGCAACAGGTGCTGGTCGATACGATCGGCGCGGACTGGAAGCGCGCGCAGCTCGCCGCGCACCTGTCTGAGGGTTCGCTGGGGCGGGCGCTGGCGTTTCTGCCGGATGATACTGAGGCCGGTGCACTCGAAGCATTACGACAGCAGGCGCGCGAGCTGCTCGAGGCGGCAACGTCGTCAAATCCGGCGCCGCGTCTGGCTGCCGCGCATGGTTTGCCTCCGAGCGGTGCGCGAGGCGCGTTCCTGGACCTGCTCGATTTTCTGGCCCTCTGGGTTCGCGACCTCGCCGCGGCTGCCGAAGGCGCCGAAGATCTGATCGTAAACGCGGATTCTCGTACACGGCTTTCGGCACTCTCGAAGCAGCTGCCAGGCACGTCGAGGGGGTCTGCCGAAGCCTTGCGCCAGATCGAGTACGTGCGCGGTCTCACTACGTTCAACATCAATCCGCAATTGGCTTTAGCGTCACTTCTCAGATCGGTCGGCCGCGCTCTCCGCAGTTGAACTGCCATTGAAATAGGACCCGAAAGGGTTCTACCCTAGCCTTACCCGGGGTTATCTTCCGGGCAGTGACCCGACTCACCCATCTCGATGAGACAGGCCGTCCGACGATGGTGGACGTGGGCGAAAAGCCCGAGACCGAGCGGATCGCGGAAGCGGTCGGCGTGCTGGTCATCGGGACCGACACCCTGGCGGTTCTGGACAAAGGCGAAGCTCCCAAGGGAGATCCGCTCGTCATTGCACAGATCGCCGGGATTCAGGCGGCTAAGCGGACCGCTGAGCTGATTCCGCTTTGTCACCAGCTGCCATTGACGCGCGTCAGTGTCAGGCTCGATATCGACAGATCAATGCCGGGGATCCGGGTGCACGCGGAAGCGCGCGTAGTGGCCAGGACCGGCGTCGAGATGGAAGCATTAACCGCTGCGACGGTCGCGCTCCTCACGTTGTACGACATGCTCAAGGCTATCGACCGCGACATGCGGATCGAAGGTGTGAGACTAACCCGCAAATCGGGCGGACGCAGTGGCGATTTCATCGCGTCCGACCAGGATACGAGTGAGTCATGAATGCAGCAGCAAGGAAGCGAGCAGCACGCGGCGAGCAGATACGCGAGATTTCGGTGCGCGTACTGGATGCCAGCAAACAGCGCCGCAACGGTCATTCGCGCTGGGAGCATGAGGACGCGCCGTCCAAGACGGACCGCGGCATAAGCTCACCAGTTGTAATTCAATGGGAACGCGAGAATCGCACAGCGCTGCGCAAGCTCGTCGATAGCGGCTGGCAGAAAACCAGGCAGAGCTGGCGCATGGTTGCGCTCGGCGCTTTTGCATTCACCATCGGTTTCTCGGTTGCATCCGGTCCGGAATCGGCCGCGGCGAATCTGACGTTGCGTGAGAGGTTGCGCACATCGTCTCATCTATTGTCCGCACGTGAAGGAGAGCTGGAGTTGACGCGTCTCGAGCTATCGCGTCTCAACACCGTCATGGAGAACTCGAGGCGCTACCGCATTCCGGCCGATCTTGCGGCGAAGATCTACGATGTCGCGCTGGCGGAAGGTATCGATCCGAAAGTCGCCTTCAGTCTGGTCGACGTCGAGAGCGACTTCTCGCACAAAGCCATCAGCCCGGTAGGCGCACTCGGTCTCACGCAACTAATGCCGACGACCGCAAAGTTCTTCCAACCCGACATTGCGCGCGCCGACCTGTTCGATCCCGAAACCAACCTGCGCATCGGCTTCCGTTTCCTTAAGGAGCTGATCGCCAAGTACAACGGCGATGTGGACATGGCGCTGCACGCGTACAATCGCGGGCCGACGATTGTCGATCAAGTCGTTGCCAAGGGTCAGGATCCGGCGAATGGGTATGCGGATGCGGTGATGCGGGGGGCGCAGTAATTATGCGATAGGTGCGATGAGTGCGATGAGTGCGATAAGTGCGATGAGTGCGATAAGTGCGATAAGTGCGATGAGTGCGATGAACATGGCGCACTTATCGCACTAATCGCTTTAATCGCACTAATCGCTTTTTGGCGGTCTGTCTACCAACTCGATCTCCGCTTCGGTCAGTCCAACTATCTCACCGTTCGGAAACTCTACCATGTAGCCCTCGCGCGAGTCCGCGCTGTTCTCAGGACCCCAGTGGCCGACTACTTCGCCGATCATGCCGTCGTACGGCCGCGACTGTTCGTAGCGCGGACTGGTCACTTTGATCCAATGCATCTAAATGCTCCTGCTATGATCCACCCCTGAGAGCGCAGACCGCAGGACGCGGGCCATCTGGTCGCTGCTAACTCACGCGCAGTTTTTGACCGGGTCTGACCAAACTGCTGCGCAGTCCGTTCAAACGCTTGATGGCCGAAACACTCGTGTCGTAGCGACGCGCGATGACGGAAAGGTTGTCGCCGCGACGTACACTGTGATAGCGCTGCGCGCTCTTCTCCTTGATCGCCGCGACTCGAATCGCGTGCAGTGCGGTCGGAAAGTTCGCCGCGAACTGCCGCTCGGCGCCGGCCGGGATACGCACGTGCCACGCGCGCGTCGGCGGCGTCTGATTGCGTACCAATTCCGGATTCAGCTCCTCGATCGCATCAGCGTCGACACCGACAGCCTTTGCCACTGCGGCGAGCGGCACATTCTGCGGCACCCGGACGGTCGCAAAGGACAACGGCGCCTGATAGTCGACGTCGTCAAAACCGAACTGCTCAGGCTGCTTGCCAATGTGTCCGGCCGCGAGCATCAACGGCACATAGTTGCGCGTCTCCGCCGGCAGGCGTGACGCGATCTTCCAGAAATCATCATCGTCGCCTCGCTCGCTGCCGGTTTCTTCGCGCATGATGCGCGCAACGCGGTTCTCACCCGTGTTGTATGCCGCGGCTGCCAGATACCAGCTGCCGAAGCGATCGTACAGCTCGCTCAGATAATCGAGCGCTGCGCCGGTTGCCTTGATCGGATCGCGTCGTTCATCGACATGGCTCGAAACCTCGAGACCGTAGCGCTTGCCGGTTTCGGCGATGAACTGCCACAGCCCGACGGCTGCCGCGTGTGACTTCGCGTTCGGCGAAAAACCGCTCTCGATGAAGGCAAGATAAATCAGATCTTCCGGCATGCCGCGCTTACGCAGCTCGGCCTGAATCATTGGCGTGTACTTGCCGGAGCGCTCCAGCCACAAACGGGTCTTGTTGGCATTGCGACCCTTCAGGAAATCGATCCACTGATCGACCCGATTATTGCGCGTTACCGGCAGATCCCAGTTCACGGCACTCGTGCTAGCAGGCGTTGCAGCCATGACTTCAGCCATGGGCGCAGCTTCACGCACGTGCGCGTCATCGCCGCCGACCGTGTAAGCGACGAGCGAAGCGCTCAGCAGCAACGTTCCCATCAGGAACGCTCTGATATTGGATGTCGGCTTCCGGGCGTCGCGTCGTTGCGTCATAAGCTTCCTTCCCACAAATGAAAACGGCCCCTCCAGTTGATGCTCAAAGGGCCGCTTTTTCAATGCTAAGTGATTGCCAGGATTGAATATAGCCTAGTACTACGTCAGATTCAATCGGTTCCGTACGCACTATGGGATACGTCGGCCGGAATAGTGAGCTTGCGGCCAACCGAAATGGCATTGGGGCGCTTGATGCGATTCGCTGCCTGGAGGGCGGAAACGGTAGTACCGTATTTTCGGGCAATCTCGGATAGTGTTTCGCCCTGACGCACCGTATGTGTACGGGCAAAACTGCGGGTACGTTCGGCCCCAGGGATTTTCGCGAACCTTTCTGCAAAATCGCTCGCCGACCCGACCGGTAGGCGAACAGCAGATTCGCGGTCCGGCGGGGTCATTCCGAGGATGTAGTGGGGGTTCAGAGTCCGAATGTCTTCGGCCGGGACATTGGCCGCACGGGCGACCGCTCGCAGGTCGGTCGAGGCGGGGACGGTAACTGTTTCGAACTGAACCGGCGTCTCCTGCTTCAGCCCGTCGAAGCCGAAGAGATGCGGATATTCGCCGATAATCGTGGCCGCAATCAGTCCTGGAACGTAGCCACGCGTTTCCTGCGGCACGGCATCCTGGATCTCCCAGAACGTCGCATCGCGGCCTTTCACCTGACCGTACCTGTCCTTCATCAGCCGCGCGATGCGCGTAGCGCCGGAATTGTATGCAGCGGCGGCCAGATACCAGCTATCAAAGGTACGGTGCAGGCCAGCGAGATGGCGGATCGCGGCGTCCGTCGAACGAAACGGATCGCGCCGCTCGTCCACGTACTCGGAAACCTCCAGACCTTCCGCGCGAGCCGTAGGCGCCATGAATTGCCAGAGCCCGACGGCGCTCGCGTGCGATTTCGCATCAGCCTCATAGCCGCTTTCTATCAACGCAAGGTATGCGAGCTCGCGCGGCATGCGATGCAGGGCGAGCCGCTGCTCGACGTAATCACGATAGCGTCCCATGCGGCGCAGCCACGAAACGAACACGCTTTTGCGACGATTAGCGTACAGATCGATGTAGAACTGCACGCGTTCGTTGTACTGAATTGGAAGCTCGAACCTGGAGAGGTCGATGCCTGGGGGAACGGAGCCGTCGTATTCGGGATTGGCAGATTTGGTTTCTGCCGCGGTTGCCTGACGCGCGGCTTCAGCGGAATCCGCGCGCATCTGCTGCATGATGCGCTCCCAGCGTTCTGATGTTGGCTCGGGCGCGTTGGTAATGTTTGTGCTGGCACAAGCGCCGAGAGAGA
>JBQTID010000176.1:0-12687 GCA_052389275.1 Gemmatimonadota bacterium
AATCACGCCACGCGTGACGGGCGGCGCGATGCGCTTGTCGAGCCAGTTGCGGATGTCGCGGACCACGGCGGCATTGGCGGCGCGATCGGCCGGATCTGTGGTCGCTGCGGCAGCGAGGCGTGTTGCGAGACGATTCAGCTGGTACTCGGCCACCGCCCGTACGTCCGGCGTTGCATTCTGATGCGCCGCAAGATTCAGCACCGCGTCGAACACGGCGCGCCGGCTCGCGCGGCGCAGCGCCGCTTCGTACGGCGTGGCCGCGGTCGCGCGCGCAAACGCCGACTCGATCATCGTAATGATCACCTCGTCAGCCGATGGCGATGCTGGATTGCGCGCGTGGAAAGAGATCATGCGCGCCACACGCGTCGGCTGGAGCAGCCCGTCCGCCACAAACGCACTCAGCGCACGCGCGACGGCGATGGGATCGAAGGCTGTGCCCGCGGTGGATGCAAATGCCCAGCTGTCGCCACCATAGCCGTACGGTGGTGGCGGAATCTTCGCGATGATCCGTTCCGGAATCGCGAGCGCTTTCGGTTGAATGGCCGCGAGCAGGGCATTGAGTGCGCGGCGCTGCCGCGCTGGATCGACAATTTGAGTTGGCCTCTGCTGGTCGCCCTTGAGCGCAAAGGTGTAATCCATGCCGCCGACTGCCTTGATGGTTGCTTCCAGTCCGTAGCGATGATGCAGGTAGACCGGCACGAGCCGCTTGTTCAGCAGCGACAGAGGATCACCGTCAGCGATCACACCTTCATCGAACTTTTCGAGCAGCACCGCACGGACTGCACTCGTGCGCTCCAGTTCTTCGATAGCGTCCGCGCCATTGAGCCAGCGCGTGACTTCCGCCATGCTGCCCGTTTCGGCCGCGTCACGATCGGAGTAGAACCGAATGCCCTTTGCGATCGCATCGCGCACGAGCGCGTCCAGTCCTGCGCGCTCGGCGGCAGGCGTCGGATACTGCGTGTACGCGTATCGCACCGCGAGCGTGTCGTACGCTCCCGGTCCGGCGCGGTATGCCTGTGACAAATCGAGTGTGCCATCGGGCCTGAGTGTAACCAGCGGCCCCGGATAATCCATCACGCTGGCCCGACCATACGCGTGCGAGATGAAGTTGTGAGCAAGGCCGAGCGTGTGGCCGATCTCATGCGCGACATGCTGGCGACGCCGCGCCATTGCGAACTCCGTCCCATTCACGCGCGGATCGAGCGAAGCGATCCAGTCTTCATTCGCTTCGGCTGTTGCCGGCTGCAAGCCCGCGAAGATGTTGTAGTCCGTGAGCGAACGGTAACTGTCCATCTTCACGGCAGCTTTGATGATCTCGCCGGTGCGTGGATCGCGGAACGATGGGCCGATCGAGAAACCGGGATCGCTGCGGTGCACCCATTGTACAACGGAGTAGCGAGCATCCATCGGATCGACGTCGTCAGGAAGCTCCTCGACGATGAATGCATTCCTGAAACCCGCCGCCTCGAAGACGCGGTTCCACCAGCGAGCGCCCTCGTAGAACGCGGAACGGTACGGTTCCGGCACGCCGCGATCGATGTAGTAGACGATCGGCTTCACCGGCTCGGATACAGCCGCTGCCGGGTCTTTTTTCTCGAGGCGCCAGCGCGCGACCCAGCGCATCATCGGCTCGCGGTTCAGCGGGCGGGAGAAATCGAAGAAGCTGGCGGGATTCACCCCAACGCGCGGATCGAATACGCGCGGCCGATAATTGTCGTCAGGCAGCTCGACGAAGGAATGGTGCTGGCGCAGCGTCAGAGCGCTGCCCTCGGGGGTGTGGCGCGCGACTTCACGGCCGGGCGCATCGCTCTCGAAAGTGAGCAGGGTCTCGATCTCCGTATTCTTCGGAAATGCCTTCGTGCGCGGCAGGTAGATCGCGCTGCGGTTTCGATCCAGACGGAAATTGCCCTGCTGCGAGCGCTGGATCACGCCGCGCACGTCGAAGACATCGGAGAGCAGGAAATCAGTCGCGTCGACGACCAGCCGGCCGCCCTCCTCCGATTGAATCGCGAATGACGCCAGCACCGATGGCGGGAAGGACTCCTCCACCGCGCGGACCGCGGCGGAATCACCCGCCGTCGCCCGGAAATTCAGGTTGCGGCGGACCAGGAACACGCGCGGGCCATAGCGCTCGAAGCGGACGACCGCCTCCTCGCCAATGGTGCCGCGGTCGAGGCCGAGGTCGTTCGAGCCGAGGCCGGTCGAAAGGGAATTGAGGTAGAGCATGTCCTGGCCGAGGCGGGTTACTTCGAGCAGGAGCTTCCCGGACTTCGCGTCGTAATTGAACGGTATGAAGGCGTCCTGCGCCGCCAGGGGGGCGATCCATGCGATCAGGGCGGTCCAGGCGATCAATGCGATCCTTGCGATCCTTGCGTTCATTCGGGGCCCCGTGTCCATATTGGTTCGTTCTCTTCCTGTCCTTTCCGTTTACCTTAGCGGACTTTGCGACCCATGGCGACCGTTACCACCCGTCCCGTTCCCACGGGACATCTCAACGTCGGAGACATTACCCTCAATCAGTTCGATCACGCAGCCGACCTGCTCGGCTTGTCGGCCGCAATGCGCAAGCGGCTGTCGGTGCCATTCCGGGAGATCGCGGTGCAGGTGCCCGTCCTGATGGATGACGGCCGCGTGGAGGTCTTCATGGGTTACCGCGTGCAGCACAACGGCTCGCGCGGTCCGACCAAGGGCGGCGTGCGCTACCATCCGACTGTCGATATCGAGGAGGTACGCGGTCTCGCTACGCTAATGACGTGGAAGACGGCGCTGCTGGATCTGCCGTTCGGCGGCGCGAAAGGCGGCGTCGACGTCGACATCAAAAAGCTTTCGAAGAACGAGCTGGAGCGGCTGACGCGCAAATTCACGGAGCGCATCGCGATAGTGCTCGGACCGTACCGCGACATTCCGGCGCCGGACGTTGGCACCAATGCGCAGGTGATGGCGTGGATGCTCGACGAGTACAGCTCGAAGAAGGGTTACTCGCCGGCGATCGTGACCGGCAAGCCGGTCGATCTGGGCGGCTCACTCGGGCGCGAGGAGGCCACCGGCCGCGGCGTCATGATCGTGATGCGCGAGGCCGCGCGGGATTACGGTGTGCCGTGGCAGGGCTCGCGCGCCGTTATCCAGGGCTTCGGCAATGTGGGTGCGCACCTCGCGCGTCTGCTCGTGGAGCAGGGGGTGAAGGTCATCGCCGTAACCGATGCGGATGGCGGCGTCATGAACGAGAAGGGACTCGATATACCCGCCTTGTTCGAGTATGGGAAGAAGAACAGCACGGTGCGCGGCTTCGCGACCGGCACGGCGATCACGAACGAACAGCTCTGGCGAATCCCTTGTGAGTTCATGGTACCCGCGGCGCTGGGCGGTGTGATCACGAAGGAAGACAATGCCGAGCTGCTGGACTGCAAGTTTCTGGTCGAAGCCGCGAACGGGCCGACCACGCCGATCGCGGACAAGGTGCTGGAGGAGCGCGGCATCATTGTGCTACCGGACTTCCTCGCGAATGCGGGTGGTGTGGTCGTGTCGTATTTCGAGTGGACGCAGAATCTGCAACAGCTGCGCTGGGATCTGGAGCAGGTGAATGGAGCGCTCGAGAAGAAGATGGTCGCGGCGTATCGAGATGTGTATAGCATGGCGCAGGAGCGAGGTGTGGATCTGCGGACGGCCGCGTACGCTATTGCGTTGGCGCGGGTTGCGTATGCGGAGGAGATGAGAGGGCATTGAGCGATGGGAGCGATGGGAGCGATGGGAGCGATGGGAGCGGCAAGCCATCGCTACCATCACTACCATCGCTGCAATCGCTCTAATCGCCCTGACTGCGGGGCTGCACGGTCGAATTGATGCGGCCGACCAGGATGCGCGTCGCCCGCAAGTCGTGATTCGACTCGATCAACATCAGCGCGATGTCGGCGACGCCCCACAGAAACCCCGCAAAGACTATCAGGCGCGTTGCTTCGATCAGGAGCGGCGCGACCGCGGCCCCACCTTCCTGCGTCAGGCCGATAACGACTTCGGCGATCAGCAGCAGGATTAGCAGCAACGCCAATACCTTGAACAGCCGCGCGACATAACGCAGACCCGCATGCGGCTCGAGATCATCTTCGCGCACACGCGCCTCCGCAGGACCTTCATACTCTTCATCAGGATTGCGACGCTGCTCTGCCATTATGCACCTCCCCACCGCGCCCGATAACCGCGCGTATCGACGTGAATGAAGCCGCTGTGACCGCCGGTCGGTGCGTACAAGCCAATGCCGCCGACCAGCTCGGGATACTTCTTTTCGACGCGTTCCGCCGCGCGCACCATGACGCGGCCGTCTTCCCTGCTGATGCGCCCGTCATGATTCAGATCATCCATGCGGCCGTCGCGATCGTTGTCGATGTACCAGTCCATCGCATCCCCGTACATGTGGCGCGACAGCGCGCCGCGTCCGCCGGTATTGCCGCCACCTTCGTTGTACGACGGTGTGCGAAAGCCGCTGATCACGCCCACATGCTCGACCGGCGTGCCGGTGTTCCGCAATTCCTGGATCGTCAGCTCGAGCTTGTCGAGCAGGCGCGGTGACATCGCGACATACTTCGGCCAGACGTTGACTTGGCCTTTGGTCAAAAAATCCCCGAGCACGAAATGTTCGGACACTCTGGTGTTGCGATTCTCCGGCGTGACGCGCACCAGGCCAGCCGGCGGCGCATATTGCGCTGAGCGCGGTCTGCCGCCTCGCTCGTACGGCCAGGAGCCGATGACATAAGAGCCAATCCGTCCCGCTCGCTTCTCGGAGAGCGGTACCAATGTCACGAGTGTGACGTCAGCAGGACGAACGGCATTCTTGATGCCGACCAGCACGTTCCACACGCCGGGTGTCGTCGGTGCGCCGACGATCGTGTCGGCACCTTGCGTGTAGCGGATCTCGACGCCGGCGGGCAATGAATCAGCCGGCAAGCTGTCGACGACGACGTTGACCGCGCCACTCTGTCCCCGCAACTCCTCGCCGGTGAAAGCCTGCATCGCGGCGTCGAGAAGAAAGGCTGCCTCCGGCGGAGCGGCAGGCGAGAGTGGACTCGCCGTCACCGTGCCGCTGAGCAGTGGTGACGGCTCGCCCATCGCGACGGATCGATAGATTGCGTAGCTCCAGCCAACCGTGAACAGCAACACGAGTGCGCTCAACGCAGCATTCAGCCGCTGCTCGTTCTTCGGCGAGATCCCGGGCCGCTCGAACCGCGAACGCGGCTCGTAGCGTCGCGGCGGCAGCATCGGATCGAGGATGTGCTCCATGGTGGCCGCAGGCGCTTCATGCTTTGTGCCGGTAAGCCGAGAGGCGCTACGGGAAGGCGCTACGGGAAGGCGCTACGGGAAGGCGCTACAGCAAGGCGCTACGGCAAGGCGGTGGGGCGCATTGCCGCATGTCACGTCAAGCGCAGCGCCTTCAAGTATCGCATTTCCGTAGCGCCTCTCCGTAGCGCCTCTCCGTAGCGCCTCTCCGTAGCGCCTTCCCGTAGCGCCTTTCGGCGTCGGGCACGGACCCTGCCAAGGGCTTCCGCATGCCTTTATCGGAGCCAAAAAATGCGCGGAATCTTCAAGGGTCTTCTGGCAGGCTGGGGCGCGTCGAAGCTGGGCGGCGGTTGCATCAGCACGATCATCATCTTCTTGATTTTGTACTGGCTGCTGGGCAAGCTATGACCGGCTGAGGCCTGCCTCGGCGAGCAGCACGTACAGCAGGCGTTTAATGCCGCGTGTGCCGTTCTCGTTGAGCCACCACTCGTCCGTGGAGTGGGTGCGTCCTGCTCGGCCACCGCGGCCCAGCGTGATGGCAGGGACGCCACGGCTGATCGGCACATTTGCATCGGTCGATGACGAGTCGAGCCGGGGAGTCAGCCCGAATGCTCGCGTCGCGGCGAGCGCGCGCTGCACGATGGGCGTGTGGCCCGCGGTGATGCCCGATGGCCGCTCGCCGATCAGCCGCGCCTCGAGGCTGAGCTCGGGGCCAGCGGTACGTCGCTCGTTCTGCCCGTTCAGCGCTTCGACCATGCTCACATGAAAAATCGAATCGATACCGGCCAGCCGTGACGCGCTTTCCGAACGCATATCCACTTCCGCCCAGGCCTGCTCCGCAATCGAATTGACGGACGTGCCGCCGCCGATCCGGCCGACGTTGTAGCTGGTAGTGGCACCGGCGGATGTGTAGCTCGCAGCCGTTTCATCGAAGCGGCGTATGGCGCGCGCGAGCGCGTGGATCGGACTCGCCGTGCCGAACGCACCCCACGAATGCCCGCCCGGTCCGCTGAACGTGACGCGGTAGCGCCGCGATCCGACCGCCGCGTTCGTAATGGTTTCATCCGATGCGCCATCCACGGCGATCATGGCGTCGATGCGCGGCGCGCCGGCGCGGAACAGATGGCGCGAGCCGCGCAGGTCACCAACGCCCTCTTCGCCAACGGTGCCGACGAACAGCAGATCGGCATCCGTGCGAATTCCTGCATTCACCAGCGCGCGCAGTACCTGGAGCATGCTGATCAGGCCACGCGTATTGTCGGCGATGCCGGGGCCGAACAGTGTGTCGCCGTGCAGCCGGACGCGCAGGTCCGTACCCTCGGGGAAAACCGTGTCCATGTGGCCGGCAATCGCGATCGTGCGCGCACGCGTGCGGCCGCGCCGGAGCGCAAGGACATTGCCGGCCTCGTCGATGCCGACCGAATCCGCGCCGGCCGCGCGCAGCATTTCCGCGTAGCGCCGCGCACGCTCGGCTTCCTTGAAGGTCGGCGCCGGGACCTGTGCGAGTGAAATCAGCTCACGCAGCGCAGCCGCATCGGTGCGCTCGATGTGCGCGACGGCTCTGACTACGCGCTTGTCTGCTGTAATACGCTGGATTTCATGGCAGTACGTATCGCGACGCGGGCACGCTGGCTGAGCGGTCCAGGCGGTCCAGGCGGTCAATGCGGTCATTGCGGACCAGGCGGTCAAAAGCATTGAGCTAGCACACTCTCACATTCTCACACTCTCCAGCTCGCCTTCTAGCCTTCGACCATTTCGGGCAGGGTTGTCAGCTCGATGAGTCTGTATTTGCGATCGCCGCGCGGGAGGCGGATCACCACCTCTTCATTCAGCTGCTTGCCGAGTAATGCATTGCCGATGGGAGATGCCATTGAGATCTGGTCCGAATCCAGATCAATGAAATCGCCGAACACGAGCGAGTACGAGACTTCGTTGCCGGTCTCGACGTCCTTCAGCTTTACTTTCGAGCCGAAGCCAACGCGATCGGACGAGAGCTTGGTGACATCGATCTTCGACAGCTCCATCATGCGCTGTGTCAGATGATTCAGGCGCGCCTGCACGAACTGCTGCCGCTCGAGCGCGGACTTGTATTCGGCGTTCTCACTCAGGTCACCAAGCTCGACGGCCTTCCGAATCGCAATCGGCAACGTAACCGTAAGCTCGCGCATCAGCCGCTCGATTTCGCCCTCGAGCTTGCTTTTGATTTCTTCCAGCATCTCGACTTTTAATGTGCGGGTGCAGGCCTGCCCCGCTCCTTTAATTGAATTGCGTTGGAGGGGCCGAACCGACAGTCGGGGACATAGCCACGAATTCGACAGCCAGTGGAATCTCCGTCTTGACATCATTGTTGATTAGGACCACGAACACGTATTCGCCAATTTTCTCGAGCTGAAGATTGTTCAGCGTGAGTATTTGATTGGTCGAAACCGGACGGCCCGCCTCGCCTCGCGGCACGATTTCGCCCTTCACCTCGAAGATGGTGGTGCCCTCGGGATCGTGCAACCGGATTTCCACGTTATGCGTCCGCTCCAGCTCTGCGGGTCGTGCCTCGAGACGCAGCACCAGATGCATCTGCGGGTGCATGGCCGGTATCTGGAGCAGATTGATGCGATCGAAGATGCCCAGGATGTTGAGCTTGCCATCACCGGTCACGTTCGCGTAGTCGGCCAGCGCGGCGAGGGTTACTTGCATCAGGACGTGTGCCTCGACAGAACGAAGTGAACGGCGGTTGCAAATGAGCCGGCAGTATGAAATGCGGCTGAGACCGGCTCGACGACGTCGAATTCCCAGGGATCAACAACTTCGACCAGCACCGCGTTCGCGCCGGCCTCGAGCGCGGGATTGATGTCACTGCGCATGCTGTTGCCGATCATCCACACGGTGGCCGGATCCTCGATCTCGAAATCGTCCAGAACGCGCTGAAACCGCTCGGTCGTCTTGCATTCGGCGACAATGATCCGCTCGAGGGCAATGATGTCGAGAATGCCACATGCGCGCAGGCAGCTCATCTGATAATCGGGGTCACCGGCCTGCGTGTAGAGTGCGGTCGGCAACGCCTGCGTCAGCCGCTGCAATGCATCGATCGCGCCATTCAGCAGTGGCGGCGCGCCGGCTACCGATCGGCCGAGCAGTCCCGCGCGCGCTGCGAGATCCTCGTCGACGACATGACCGCATGCATGACAGAGCGCTTCGTACGTCGCGCGAAAGGAATGCTCGAGCCGGTGCGGGCCAAAGCCGAAACGCTGGCGCATGGCCGGATCGATTTCGTCATGATGCACGCGATAGACCTCGGCCTCCTGGAAACCGTGCTCGCTCAGCAGACGGAAAAGCTCGAGCCGCGCATTATGGAAGCGCGGCGCGGTGTCGACGAGTGTATCGTCGAAATCGACCAGAACCAGACGGACATCACTGCTTTCGGGCACGCATGAACTTACTATGTCGTCATGAGAACGAGAAGGTTCGGCAGGAGGGATTGGCAGGTTTCCGAGATCGGTTACGGTGCCTGGCAAATCGGCGGAAATATGTGGGGCGAAGTGGCGGAACGCGACGCGGAAGCCGCGCTCGAAGCCGCGCTCGAAGCTGGCATCACCTTCTTCGACACTGCCCTGGCTTACGGGCGCGGCCGCTCGGAACAACTGCTTGGCCGCGTCCTGAAGCGCGCCGGTGTGCTCGGCCAGGTTCGGGTCGCCACCAAGGTGCCGCCCATGGATTGGAATTGGCCGGCACGTCACGACGCACGGCTGCGCGACATCTTTCCGGCCCACTGGATCAAGGACTGCACGCACGAAAGTATCCGCAATCTCGGTTTCGCGCCGGACCTCCAGCAGCTGCATGTGTGGAGCGACAGCTGGGCGGATGATGCCGAGTGGTACGATGCGCTGGTCGCGCTCGAGAACGATGGCAGCATTCGCGCATTCGGTGTCTCGGTGAACGACCACGAGCCGGACTCCGCGCTGCGCGTCACGCGCTCCGGCCGCATCGATTCACTACAGATAATTTACAACATCTTCGACCAGACGCCGGAGGCAGCGCTGTTCGCGGCGGCTCAGCAGCATGATGTCGGCGTGATCGTGCGTGTGCCACTCGATGAAGGCGCCCTTGCGGGCAAGTACGCGAAGCAGACGAAGTTCGCGAAGGATGATATGAGGACGCGTTACTTCCGCGACGATCGCCTTGTCCAAACCGTGGAACGCGTCGAGCGGCTGCGGCCGATGCTCGAGCGCGGCGATCAATCGCTCGCGGAGGGCGCGTTGCGCTTCTGCCTTTCGCAGCCAGCGGTTTCGACCGTCATCGCGGGCTCCACGAATCCACGGCACATTCGCGCCAATGCCGCGGTTTCCGCGCTTGGTCCACTCGATGAACGCGTGATCGCTGCGCTGCGTCCGCATGCGTGGCCGCGCAATTTTTACAAGTAAGGGCCGGCGGTCCGGAGCTTGCCTCGATGACTGAAAGCCATGGGAAGAGGGGTGGGGATGGGGTCGCAGCTCGCAACACAATTGCGTTTGTGGAATCGACTGTTCGGCTGGAAGCGGCGCAGAGAGGCTGCCGCGACGCTCGAGCATGCGCCCAATTTCCTGCAACCCGGCGACAAGGTGCTCGACATCGGCTGCGGCATGGGCTACGCGGTAGATGTCCTGCGCGAAGACTACAACGCGGTAACGTTTGCTTGCGACGTCGTCTTCGCCGGACACCAGTTGCAACGCTTCGCCATCTTCGACGGCCGCAATCTCCCGTATGCCGACAAGTCGGTCGACGTAGCATTACTCATCTTCGTGCTTCATCATGCGCAGGATGCATCGATCCTGTTGCGCGAGGCAGCGCGCATCGCGCGGCGCGCGGTGATTGTCGTAGAGGACACGCCGCGCACGAGATTAGGTAAGAGCTGGGGCAGAATTCACATTCGGCGTTTCAGCAGGCGGCACAACATTCCGTGGACGGGACGTATTCGCAGCGATCACGAGTGGCACCAGCTATTCCGTTCGCTGGCAATGCCCGTGCGCAGGGTCGAAGCGCTCAGGGCTTTCGAGCGAATTCCTCCCATCGCGCGCACGGTTTACGTGCTCCAGCCTGTGGTTCCCGCGATCACAACTCATTTGCCGCCGACCCGGCGCGCAGCCAGCCGGCGCACTACCATTTGATATTGCCCTGCTGCGAAGTGTCGATGTCTTCGGTTTCACCGGTCTTGAAAAAAAACGCTGCCATGTTCGCGCTCAAAAACTCACGTGCTTCCTTGTCGCGCACGTCCAGGCCATTGTGATTGATCAGCGCCGTCTGGTAGCGTAGCCACTGGTCCCAGCACCGCTGGCATACCGAATTGAAGATGCGCTCGCCCAGCTCATTTCTGAGCGGCGGCTTCGCGAGCTGCGGCCCGGTCTGGCCACACCTGACGCAATCGATTTCCGGCATATCGTTCTCCTATCGCGGCAAAAACGTGCCTCTTGATTGGGCACGGTCCGCGTATCAATATTGGTGTACGTAGACGATGCAGTCTACTCTCCCGAAGGACTCGCAGTGCGCCGTAGTCGTGTCATACTACTCGTCCATTCGCAAGATGAGAATCGCGTAACGCTGCAAGTCGTGCTGAAGCGCGAAGGCTACGTCGTGCTGGAAGCGACGGACGCAAGCAGCGCGCTGGAGCAGATCCGCGAAAGCGTTCCCGATCTGGTCATCACCGAGATGCGGCTGCCGCGCGCATCGGGCGGCGAGCTGATCCGCACGATACGCAGCGACTCGAGCTATCCGCGGCTGCGCGTGCTTGCGGTTGGCGACGAGTCCGCACGAGCGGATGCCGAAGCGGCCGGCGCTGATGGCTTCCAGATAGTACCTGCTACCCCGAAGAACCTGATCAAGGCCGTGGTCAACCTGATCGGCCGGGCATGAAGGTCCACCTGGTTCGGACCGCCTACGCCGGCGTAGACGACTTTTCGGGCGCGGTCGCGGTCGCGGTCGCGGGAAACAGCCCGGGCGCGGGTTGCGGGCGCGGGTTGCGGACGCGGGTTTCATCCAGAAAAACAAGATCGCCAGCCCGTGCGTCAAAGCATATCTTACCGATTACACGATCGGCGCGATGATCAACATCATTAAAAGGCTCCCAACTGAGTGGGTCGATTTGCATGATTTTAGATCTCGGGAAGCATGCAAGTGAGCACCTTGAGTCGGAGATACTCGGCGTCGCGTAGACCGTAGGCGCGACGCTGCAGCACGCGGATCTTGTTGTTTAGGCCTTCGACAAAGCCGAGCGATACCTTGTTTGCGGGATCGCAATACGCGGCGATCCCATCCCAGTGGCGTTCGATCAGGTTGGCGAACTCTTGGTAGGGCTGCAGACGCTGCCATTTCAGAGCGGCGCGCCATTGGTCAAAGAAGCGGCGCGCCCAGCCCTCGCGACGGTAGCCCCAGAGCTGGCCGAATGACTCCTTGAGAAGATAGGCCGTGTTCAATCGCTTATTCGCTTTCAGCAGGATCGACAATGCCTGACGGCCTTCCAGGTCGAGGTGTTCGCGGCGTGAAAGCAGATTGTACTTCTGTCCTTTGATGAAGCGCCGACGATTTCCGCTTAGGCGTCGGTACTCCTGCTTTCGCACCTTGTCTAGCGCTTCGCCCAAGTGTCGCAACACATGGAACTTGTCATACAGGATCTTCGCGTTCGGGGCGTGCTGGATCGTGGATTTTCGGAACGCTCTCCACATATCCATGACGGCCAGCTCAATGCGTGCACTCCGCCGCGGGCCAAGCCACTCGAAGAACGCATTCAGGCTTTCTTCTGAACGGTCCGTGCCGCCAAACCAGATGGGTCGTTGCCGTTCCAAATCGCTGACTACGATTCGGTACGTGTGGCCTTTCCGAATCGAGAGTTCATCGAGGCCGATCACTCGCGGCTTCGGTGCACCCGCCCGTCGCAATTGCTCGCGCATGTACTGCATCTCGAGCGCCTTGACCGTCTTCCAATCCAGATGCGTTTCCCGCGCGACATCCCGAATGGTCGAGGACCGACAACGTCGGCCGACGAAGAAGGCGAAGCGTTTTGTGTAGAAGGGATTGTCGGCGAGAAACTCGAGTCCCTCTTGCTTCACTTTCCCACACCGCCGGCAAGCCACGCGGCGGATCTCCAGCTCCAGATAAATGATCCGGTCGCCACAAGAGAGATCGCGCACCTGCCGCCTCTTCCGATCGTACCAGCCACGCTGCACTTGGCCACAGGTCCCACAGCGCGTTTTTTTGACCTACGGGTGAGCTCGATAACTCGGGCGTTCGGCTTGCCGAAGATCCCCCTGACTGTGCTGCCAGGCTGAAAGCCCGGGAAGCGGTAGAGGTCCCATAGTCGGCGCTTGCGTTGTTTCTTTGGCATCCGCCAATCATGTGCCTAGCTCTCACGCTTGCAAGCTTCCTCTCCTCTCGCTCCGCCCCGGATTTCCACCT
>JBQTID010000177.1:0-4601 GCA_052389275.1 Gemmatimonadota bacterium
ATCCGCAAAAGCGCTTCTTCGGTGGCGGGCCGAACGGCGTGCGCGGCTTCGCGCAGGTGCGGATGGGCCCCAAGCTGCGCACAGTCGATGCAACGGAGGTTCTGCTCGAGCAGTGCTCTGCGGGGCAGATCAACAGCGGCTCCTGTGACGTCGCGCCGCTCGCCGACAGTCTGCCGGGGCGGTTCGAGGTGCGACCGGTGGGAGGCGCCGCGATTCTGGAAGGCAATCTGGAATTGCGCATGCCATCCTTGTGGGACAAGCTTCGCCTCGCCGCTTTCCTCGATTACGGACAGGTCTGGAGAACGGCGAACGAAGTCAGGCTGAAAGAGATCGTGCTCACGCCGGGATTTGGTTTCCGCTATTTCAGCGCGATCGGGCCGGTTCGTGTCGACGTCGGCTACCATCCGCATACCGGCGAACAGCTTCCGGTCGTCACGACCAAGGTGATTTGCGACGGTGCGACGTGCGCCAACACCGACGAGCTCGTTTCGCTCGGCAGCGTGCTTTGGGGCAGAAAAGACAAATGGTCGGACCGCTTCCAGCTCCACTTCTCGATCGGCCAGGCATTCTAACGTGACTCGCACGCAACGCGCTCTCGTTTACGTCGTGGCCGGCATCGCGACCGGACTGCTGGTGGCGCTGATGGCGGTTCTCGCGATGTCGCGCACGGAGTTCGGCATGGAGCGCGCGCGCCGATTCGCGATTGGCTGGCTGGCCGAGCGCGTGGACGGCGAGGTTCAGGTCGGCAGCATTGGCGGCCGCGGCTTGCTGGGCGGACTGACGCTGCGCGATATGCATATCATAGACAAGCGCGGCCGTCCGTTCATGCGCATCGACAGCGCGATCATCGCATACAACTGGCGGACACTAGCGCGTGGCCAGATCGTGATCGAGCATGCGACGCTGTTCAATCCGGAGATCTACTTCGAGCAGCTGCCGGGTGATTCGATCTGGAACTATCAGCACGTCTTCCCGGATCGCAGGCAACCAGGCGCAGCGGCAGGTCCGCCCCGGCTGATCAGGTTCGACGAAGCCCGCGTCGTAAACGGCAGCGCCGTCGTGCGCATCCCGTTCGAGTCCGCCACTGAGCTGGCGGAGGCCGGCGAGCGCACCGTCATCGACACGGTGCCCGGCGGCTTCGCGAAAGTCATGCGCTTCGATTCGCTGCACGGCGAGCTGTCGCGCGTTATCTGGGAATCGCCGATCGAGCCGGGCAGGCTGTTCGACGTGAGAACGATGCGCGGGCGCGGCTTCGTCTGGCGCGAGCCAATGCATGTCACCGGCCTGCGCGGCACCATCACGATTCGTGATACCGTCGTCGCGTTCGATGTGCCGGATTTCCGCTTGCCGTCGAGCCGCGCAGGCGTGGTTGGACGGGTCGTCATGGAAGAAGGCATGAACTTCTTCGACGTGCGTGTCGACATGCGCAACGTGGCTTTCCGAGATCTCGATTGGCTGTATCCGCGTCTGCCGGACAATGGCGGCGGCACCGGCGTGCTGCGCATTCAGTCGCAGCGCCCGCGCGGCATCCTGTGGCTGGTCACTGATACACGACTGGCGGGGCCCGGCACTCGACTGGCCGGCAGCTTCGGCGTCGTGACCGGCGCGGATTCGTTGTACTTCACCAACGTCGATTTGCGCGCATCGCCGCTCAATCTCGACCTCATCCAACAGATCGTGCCGAATAAGCTGCCGATCGACGGCCTGCTGGTTGGCACCGTCGAAGTGGAGGGCGGACTTTCTTCGCTCGACACGCGCGGCGACCTGCAGATCGGCAGCTCCGGTGTGAAGTGGCGCGGCCGTCTCGATGTGCGCGCAGGTCTCGGCGCTCAGAATTTCCGCGCCGACATGCAAACGCTCGACCTGGCTATCCTGAATGCGCTGCGTCCGGATCTCAGGTTGCGCGGCCAGGTCACCGGACACGTGGAAGCGAGCGGCAACCTGCAAAGCGGCGTGCAATTCGCGGCCGACATTCATCACTATCTCTCCGGCTTCACCTCCAGCTTCGCGGGCACCGGCACTTACACCGGCGGTACGGCGCCCGGGCTGGACATCGAATTGAACGCACGACCACTCTCGCTCGAGGAACTGGCGAAGACGTATCCCGCACTCGAGCGGCTGCGCGGCGAAGCGCGCGGTCCAATCCGTTTGTTCGGCGCGCTCGATGATCTCGCCGTCAAAGCCGATCTGGAAACACAAGGTGGCCGCGCCCTGATTGATGGCCGTCTGACCCGCACCGCCGCAAAGCCTCGCTACTCCGGCCAGGCGACGCTACTCGGGTTCCGGCTCGACGAGCTGATCGCTGATTTGCCGCAAACGACGCTCAACGGCAAAGCATTCTTCGACGTGACCGGCAGCAGCGTGCTCGACGCCGCGGGACGTGTGACCGGGCGCTTCACCGGCGGCAGCGTGCGCGGCGTCGAATTCACCAATGCGCATACGGCGCTCACGCTCGATCGCGGTGTCGCGCGCTTTGACACGCTCACCGGCTCGACCGCGGTCGGCGCGGTCACTGCAAATGGCAGCATAGGCCTGAACGAAGAGCGCAGCGGCACGCTTACGTTCGCGTTGCGCAATGATTCGACTACGGGCAACGTGCGCGCCGAAGCCAGGCTGACCGGCTCCATCCAGGCATTCGATCTCGCT
This sequence comes from Gemmatimonadota bacterium, assembly GCA_052389275.1. Lineage (GTDB taxonomy): Bacteria > Gemmatimonadota > Gemmatimonadetes > Longimicrobiales > RSA9 > CBJLQC01. The sequence continues at coordinate 2,647 of JBQTID010000177.1, forward strand.
GCGAATCTCGAGATCGAGAACCTGAACGTGCACTCGATTGCAAGTGAGCGGATCACCGCGCGTCTTTCGAGCGAGCGCGGCAGTGACAGCTACACGCTGAGCGAGCTGACCTTCGGTCATCGCAACCAGCCGTGGCGGCTGATCGCGCCGGCGCATCTTGCGATCGATGACCACGGCCTGACCACCGATACTCTCGAGGTCAGGCGTGCGGATGGCGGACGCGTGCGCGCGGCGGGTCGCATCGCCTGGCACGACGCATCGCATACGCCGGAGCCGGGACAGATCTCCGACTTCCGGCTGGATTTTGATGGCGTACCGTTCGCGGAATTCGCACTCGCGGCGGCTGGTGTGAGCAATGTGCGCGGCACGGTGAGCGGCAGCGTCCGGGTCAGCGGCAATGCCGTCGCGCCGCTGCTCAACGCTGATGCCGCGGTAACGGGCTTCATGCTCGGCGCTGCGTCGCTCGACAATGTGACCGCCAGCTTGACATACGCGGACCAGCGGATTCGCGCGCGTGTCGACGCCGACAAGGCGGGCCGCCGCGTGCTGTTCGCGGATGGCACTATTCCGGTGAACCTCGCGTTCGTGCCACTCGCGGATCGCAAGCTCGGTCAGCCGCTGCGCTTCTCGATCCAGGCGGACAGTCTGCCGGCAACTTTCCTGACCGCCTCGCTGGATGGCTTCCGCGATGTGCGCGGCCGCGTGGATGGGAATCTGCTCGCGACCGGTACTACCGCGCGGCCACAGCTCAATGGCGCGCTGACGTTGAAGGATGGCAGCGCGGCGTGGGATGTGAGCGGCGTGCGCTATCGCGCTGTGGATGGCACGATTCGCCTCGAAAGCGAGCGGATTGCACGCGTTGATGCGTCGGTCAAAGCCAACGGCGGTAGCGGTCGCGTCACCGGTACCATTGACCTCGAGCAACTGCGCAACCCGGGCTTCGACCTCGCGCTCCAGGCGCAGAACTTTCTTGCGGCGCGTCGGCGCGACGCGGAGTTCACCGCGTCCGGAAACGTGCAGCTGCGCGGCCGTTACCGTCAGCCGATCATGACGGGTGCGATTGCCGTTGATCACGGCGCTTTGTATCTGGATGAGCTGTACCGGCGATTCCAGATCGTCGAGCTGGAGGATCCGCTTCTGTACGACGTCGTGGATACCTCGCTCGTGTCACTGCCGACCATCCTGCGCACGCAGAATCCGTTCGTGAAGAATCTGGTCGTACAGGATCTGCGCGTCGATGTCGGGCGCGAGGCATGGCTGCGCAGCCGTGATTTGAACGTGGAGGTTTCCGGCGGTCTTACGATCGCATTCCTGCTGACGGACACACTGCTGGCGGGCGCGCGCAGCGCGGAAGACCTGCGGCTTACGGGGACACTGCGTGCGGCGCGTGGCACCTATCAGCTCGCCGGTCCCGGCATTTCGCGCCGGTTCGCAATCCGCGAAGGGACAATCGAGTTTCCAGGCACACCTGGTGTCGATCCTGGTCTGGCCTTCAACGCCGTGTATCGCGCGCGCTCATCGCGACGCGAGCTGATCGACATCATCGCGGTGGTCAGTGGCACGCTGCGCAACCCGCAGATCCGGCTGACCAGCGATGAAGAAACGCTGATCAGCGAATCGGATCTCGCGAGCTATCTGTTTTTCGGCTTGCCGACCTACGAGCTGACCGCGTCGCAGAGCGCGGCGGTCGATCAGGCGCGCGCCGGCTTCAGCCCGGAGGTGCTCGGCTTCGCGGCCAGCAGCGGGTTCGGCTATCTCGCGAATAGCCTGCAAGCGTTCGCGCAGAACTATGGGCTGCTCGATTACGTTTCGCTCACCGCGGCCGAAACGATTGGTATTCAGTCGCGAGGCGCGATAGCAGATCTGTTCGCCGGAACCCGGCTCGAGCTGGGCCGCTATGTGGGGCGGGATGGAAATGTCTATATCGCCTACTCGCAATCGCTTACCGCGAGCGG
>JBQTID010000178.1:0-8834 GCA_052389275.1 Gemmatimonadota bacterium
CGGCACATCCTGCACCCAGAAACCGGTCGGCGAGGGCGCCTCGAAGATCGGCGGCCGCGTCAGCCGCACACGCACTTCCTCCGAGAAACCGGCTTCTACCGTCAAAGTAGATTGCTGGCCGACATACACGGTTTCCGGATTCATCACCGCGCGCAGCCACGCATCATCGCTCGATGCGATCGAGCGCGGCTGCGCAGCACCCGTCACCTCCAGCTCGACCGCGTTCGTGCGATACGACTTGTTGCCGATCGTAATAATGGTAGGAGGAATCCGGAACCGTCCGGGAATACTCGCCTGGAGTGCGTACTCGCGCCGCCGTGTTTGCGTGCGGGCGCCGGGAAACGAGATGTGCATCTCGGTGAAATCCTGCGTGCCCACCAGCAGGAGTCCTTGTGGTATGCGCGGTGCCGTGATGTTGACAGCCGCGCCGGCACCCTCGACCGCGACTTCGAGGACGACGGTCTCTCCAACTCCGGCACTCGTGCTTGACAACCGTGCGCTGACACGCGGACCGTCCTGCGAAAAAGCCGCGAGCAACGCTGCGAACAAAAGTGTCGTGGCGAGCATTACCAATCGCGCGCGACGGGTGTGCGTCGCTCACCCTTGCGCAGCTTTTCACGCGTAAGCTGCCGTTCGTCTTGTTCGACCGCGCTGAGAATACGATCGGCTTGTTCCTGGCTCATCGGCCGCTGCTCGTAGGTCTGACCCGGTTGCCGGCCTTGTCCCGCGCTCGACTGCGATTGCGATGCGCTGCCGGCGCCACCGCCCGCGCTCGGCGACTGACTCTGCTGCTCATCCTGCTGGCGCGGCTGACGGTCCGTTTCACCACCGCCCGATGGTGACTTGCTCTGCTTTTCGCGCTCACGCAATGCCAACTCGAGATTCCACTTCGCGTCCATATCGCCGGGCTCGAGACGGAGTGCCTGCTTGTATGTTTCGACCGCTGCATCGAGCAGCTGCGTAGCCGCTTGCGGATCGCCACCCTTGCGCGCGTGCTCGAGGTACCGATTGCCCAAATTGTAATACGCGCGCTGCCGCACAGCCGCGCGCAGCTCACGCAAAGCGAGCCGCAGCTGCTTCTCCGCATCCTCGTAGCGGCCGACACGCAGCAGCGCGGTTCCGAGATTGTAGAGCAACTCGGGCGAGTCGTTGCCGTTGGCGACTGCTTTCTCGTACTCGCGCACGGCTTCCGCATATTTGCCCGCGCGATAGAGACGATTGCCGCGCTCGAGCTCGCCAAGCGCGAAGGCGGTGTTGAACGCCACCAGCAGCACGAGCGCGGCGGTCTGCAGCACGCGGCCGTCCTGCGTGACCTGGGCGCGCCGCCGTTTGGCCACCAGGAAATCGGCTGCAAGCAGAAGCAGTGCGAGCGCGACAAACCAGACGGTCTGATCGCGCGGCTCCACGCCGGCTTCAGTTGATCCGGGTGTGCGTTGTAGCTTGCGCAGCTGCCTGACCAGATCGACCGTGCTGTTGCCAGCGGCCAGGTCATACGATTTGCCGCCGCTCGCTTCGGCGATGCGGGACAGCAGTTCCGGATTCGTGCGCGATATGACGGTCGTGCCGAATGGATCGCGCTTGTAACCCACGACCCGTCTGCTCTCGGGGTCGACCTCCGGTATGGGCGCGCCACGCGCGGTGCCGACCGCCACCGTGAAAATCTTTACGCGACTGCGTCCAGCGCGCTCCGCGGCTTCCAGAATGTCCTGCTCGCTCTCGTGCGCTTCGCCGTCCGTTATCAGCACTACGGCACGCTCGCCGCCGGCGCCTTGAGGTCCGCGCGCAAGATCAGACGACAAGGATATTGCATTCGAGAGCGCGGAGCCGCCCTGGCTCACGATGTCCGGATCGAGTGCATCCACGAACAATTGGAGCGCGCCTTGATCGCTGGTGAGCGGTGCCAGGATATAGGCGCGGCCCGCGAACACGACCATGCCGACGCGCTCCTGGGCCAGATCGCGGAGCAAGCGGCGCACGAGCAATCGTTCACGCTCGAGACGATTGGGCGATAGATCGCGCGCGAGCATCGACTTGGAGATGTCGATGGCGAGCACCACGTTCAGACTGCGCGATTCGCCCTCGACGGCCTTGATGCCCCAATGCGGACCCGCGGCCGCTATGCCGAGCAGCGCCGCGGCGGCTGCCAACAGTGCAAGTCGCTCGAACGGGAAGCGCATGAGATCCGCGCCACCCAGGCGCGCGACCAGACGCGCATCGCCGAGCTTGTGCGCCACCGCGCGCCTGCGTCTCACGTACCGAGAGATCAGGAACGTGATGACTATTGGCAGCACGATCGTGAGCAGTAGTAGGTCGCGTTCGCTGAAACTCACGGTACCCTGCCCCATCGGCTCGCGCGCAGCAGCCATTCCACGAGCAGCAATGCGCCGGCCAACAAAACGAATGGCAAATGCCAGGGCGTGTAATCCATGTAACGCCGGACATTCACTCTGGTCTTTTCCAGCCGGTCGATCTGCGCGTAGATGTTCTCGAGCGCTGCGCGTGACTGCGCGCGGAAGTAGCGGCCGCCGGTCACTGCGGCGATCTGTGTGAGCAGTGCCTCGTCGATGTGAACCGGCAGACTCGCGTATTGCACGCCGAATGGGCCTCGCGCTACCGGTACGCGCGCAACGCCTTCCGTGCCGATGCCGACCGTATAGACCTTGATGCCATACGCGGCGGCCGCGCGCGCGGCTGTGAGAGGATCGATCTCGCCACGGTTGTTCTCACCATCCGTCACCAACACGACGACGCGCGATTGGCCTTCGACGCGGCGCAGTCGGTTTGCCGCAGTCGCGAGCGCCGTTCCAATCGCGGTGCCATCCTCGAGCATGCCACTGCCGGCCTGCAGCTGCTCCAGCGCCTGATACAGGACCGGGTAGTCGATGGTGATCGGCACCTGGGTCAGCGCTTCACCTGCAAATGCTACCAGCCCGATACGGTCGTATGCGCGCCCGCTAATGAAATTACGCGCGGTCGCGCGCGCGACTTCCATACGGTTAACGGGCGAAAGATCTTCCGCCAGCATCGAGCTCGAGATGTCGAGCGTGACGACGATCGCAATGCCTTCAGCGTTCACATCGACAACTGACGAGCCGGTGCGCGGACCGGCCAGCGCAACGATCAAAAGTCCGAGCAGGAGTGCGCGCAGCTGGTCAGGCAGGCGCGCGAGTCGCTCGGACCGCATGGTCGCAAGCCAGCCGAGCACGGCTGCGCGCGAGAACACCAGCGCCCGCCCGGCGTGCCTGCGAGACAGCGACCACCAGAGTGGCAGCAGCAGCAACAGCAGCAGAAACCAGGGGCGCGCGAAGTCGAACATCAGGCGGCCCTTTCCGCGGGCGCGGTCGCGGGCGCGGGCGCGGGATAACTACTAATCCAGTCGCGGGTGCGGTCGAGGGAGCGGGTTGCGGTCGTGGGGTCAGGAACACTACGCGCAAACTTCACCATGTCGGCTTGCCGTAGAGTCGCGAAAGCGGGTTTGACTTCGGCGTCGCGGTCGATCAAGCGAGCCAGCTCACCGGTTGTCAGGTGCGTGCGCCATTGCGGCTCGACCGTCTGCATGTAATGCCGCAGCACTTCCGATACGAGCGTATAGAAGCGTTTCAGTTCGCCCTGTTCCACCAGCCCCGATTTCCTGATGCGTTCCAGCTCATCGAGCGCGCGCTCGCGCGGCATGATGAGAGGGAGCGGCGCTTCGACTACAGGCCGCTTCCTCCTTCGCCACCAGAGCCAGAACGCAATCGCGATTGCCAATGCGACAGCGATAGCGATGGCGAGCCAGAGCCACCAAAGCCGATTCGCGCCGAGCACGTCTTTGGGCGGTTTCGGCCGAATGCCGGCAGTATCGGCGGGGAGCACTGATGTCACGTTGATGGCGGGCAACGCGATCGACCATAGCCGCCGGCCTTGGGCGGTGGTCAGCGTAGCCTGCACCCGCGGCAATTCGAGCGGCCCCGGCCGCCACGCGGTGAGCGGAAACGCAGCGACTACGCGGACCGCACCGTTCGCCGTATCCCGCCGCGCGCGTACCGCGCCCGCATTCTCGACGTCGGCGGTCGGCTCCAGGGAATCGGGCAGCGCGACATCAGTACCGGCCGGCAATTCGATGCGCACGACCGCGCGAAACGGATCGCCGACCCGAATCGTGTCGCGCGTAACTCCGGTCTCGACTCTCTGCCCGAACGCCAGCGTTGCCACCGTACACGTAAACGTGAACGTGAGCGTGAACGTGAACGTCCCCTTTTTCATCGTCCGCGCCTTTCACGCCGCCGGAAAAACGCGAGCAGCGGCACCACGAATGAGCCGGTGGTGGCAATCTCGATCTCATCGACACCATTTCGTCGAAAGGTCCGACGCAGTGCGTTACGCTCCTGTGAGATGAATGTGCGATAGCGCGAGCGCAGTTCCTGGCGGCCCGTATCGACCGCGATGTCTTCTCCCGTTTCAGGGTCGCGCAACACGACCAATCCGACATCCGGCACCGCCGATTCCACATCATCGCGGATGCTGACCGCAACTACGTCGTGCCGCCTGCCGACCAGCCGCAACGAACGCTCGAAGCGCTGAAACGCCGCCGAGTCGGCGCCTTCGTCGGGTCTTACATTCAGCGCGAAATCGCTGAGCACGAATACGACCGCGCGATGACTCAACAGACGACCCGTATAGTCGAGTGCCGAGGCGATGTCGGTGCCGCGCCCTTTGGGACTGAACGCGAGCAGATCGCGGATGATGCGCAGCACGTGGCGCTTACCTTTTTTCGGCGGTACCACGTGCTCGATGTGGTCGGTGAAAATCAGCAGGCCGACGCGGTCATTGTTGCGGACGGCGGACAACGCGAGGACAGCGGCCATCTCGGCGGCGCGCTCGGCCTTGAAGCGCTCATGCGTGCCGAACTGCTCCGATCCAGACAGATCGACCAGCAGCATGACGGTCAGCTCACGCTCTTCGACGTGTTTCTTTACGTATGGATGACCGATGCGCGCCGTGACGTTCCAGTCGATGTTGCGCACGTCGTCGCCGGCCTGGTATTCACGCACTTCGGCGAACTCCATGCCCTGGCCGCGGAAAACCGAGTGGTATTCGCCGCTGAAGATGGAGTTGACCAGCCCGCGCGTGCGCAGCTCGATCTGTTTTACCTGGCGCAGGACGTCCCTGGGGACCGCTCCCAGCTTCTGCGATTGTGGGAGTGTGAGAGTGTGAGAGTCTGCGACTTTCTCACGGCGGAGCCAACCGGGGATGCGCATGGTGCTACGGCACGTCGACGGCTTCGAAGATGCGCGCGATGATGTGGTCGGCTGTGACCTCCTCGGCCTCCGCCTCGAAGCTCGTAATGATGCGGTGGCGCAGCACATCCGGCGCGATTGCCTTTACGTCATCCGGTAGGACATACCCGCGGCCGCGCAGGAACGCGTTTGCGCGCGCGCCGAGCGCGAGGTAGATAGTCGCACGTGGGGATGCGCCGTACTCGATCAACGAATTGAGGTTGCCGAGACCGAACACAGCCCGATCGCGCGTGGCGTGCACGATGTCGACGATGTAATCCGCGATCTTGTCATCCATGTACAGATCCACGATGGCCTGGCGCGCGGCAAAGATCTCCTCCGGGGTCGCGACTCGTTCGAGCGGCACCGGCTCCTTGCCTGCCATGCGTCGCATGATCTCCTTTTCGGTCTGACGATCGGGATAATCAATGCGCAGCTTCAGCATGAACCGGTCGACTTGAGCTTCCGGCAACGGATAAGTGCCTTCCTGCTCGATCGGATTCTGCGTCGCCAGTACCAGGAACGGCTCGGGCAGCTTGAAGGTCTCGCCACCCAGAGTGACCTGGTGTTCCTGCATTCCTTCGAGCAGCGCCGACTGCACTTTGGGTGGCGCGCGGTTGATTTCGTCGGCGAGCAGGATATTCGCGAAGATGGGACCTTTGCGCGCGGTGAATTCACCGGTGCGCTGGTTGTAGATCATGGTACCGACCACGTCGGCCGGCAGCAGGTCGGGGGTGAATTGGATGCGCTCGAATTCGACGTTGATCGATTCGGCGAGCGAGCGCACAGTCAGCGTTTTGGCAAGGCCAGGCACACCCTCGAGCAGAACGTGTCCGCCGGTCAGCATTCCGACCAGCAGCCGTTCGATCATCTGTTCCTGACCGACTACACGCTTGTGCAGCTCGCGCGTGATGCGCTCCGCCAACTCACGACCCGTCGCTGTTGCATCCATGTGTTATCTCTTTTTCCGTTCGCCGCGGTCTTCGTTACGAAATATCCAGGCCGCCATCCGTCCAGGCCGTAATTGATGCCGGCGCGAACCGGGTTCCACATCCCGGCGCGAGCCATGATCGGGACCGGTGCGCGGATCGATCTCCGCCAGCATCGACTGCGCTCGCTGCGTCCACTTACGCCAATTCGTCACGCGAAGATCCACCCAGCCGTTCTCGACCAGCCTGGGATCGTGCGGCGATTGGCCGGGTAGCGGCGCGACCTTCACTTCCTCGCCGCGCAGCAGTCTGCCATCCGGCAACACTATAGGTAGGCCGATCGAGAGAGCGCGGATACGAATATCGTCGTCGCGCTCGATCAGTGCATGTGCCTGCGTTTCGATGGCGGATGGCTGTGCGGCTGCCAGCGTAGCGAGATCCGGAAACAGCCGTCCCAGGATCGCGGCCTCGAAGAGCAGCTTGGACAAGCGCGGCGGACCGAGCATCTCGTATGCGACCGACTCGACCGCGTGCTCCTGCTCGAGATCCTGCATGCGCTCCATGGCGACTTCGCGCAGCACGCCCGCGCGATACGTTGGGCCCGACGTCGCCGAATCGATGGCGGCAACCACGTCGTGACCGCTCGGATGCCCGGTGATCTCGCGGATGACGTCGTCGGCAATTTCTTCGGGTGTGATGTATTCCATCAGACCGAGCGCGGTCAGCGTCTCGAATTCCGCCAGGCTGAAGAAGCCGTTCTCCCCCGCATCGAGGAAGACGCCTTTCAGTTCCTGTCCGGTCGGCCTGAAGTTGCGCACGCCTGGTGAGAACGACTCAGCGATCGGGAGTGCCTGCTCGCAATCGACGCACTCGATAGGCCGGCCGCGCCGATGAATAGTGCCGTGCGTGATGCGTTTCCAACTGATCGCGGCGGTCGGCTTGATTTCTTTCACCGCCGGCGCATCGGGCGTGCGCGCCATGAGATAGAGCAGCAGTGTGTGCGCGCCGGCCACGCCGGCCTTCGCGAGCAGCATGCGGCTCGGACGTTCTTCGGAGTGCGTGAACGGGATGTTGAGACCCATGCCGCCGGTGCCGGAGGTGCCGATCTTGATATAGAGCCTGGTGCCGACCCGGCGCATGCCTTCGAGCGCGATTTGCACGTGTCTGATCAGCTGCGGCAGATAGAGTGTCGCGAGCATTCGCTCCACATCTTCGCCGGGGACCGCGCCGGTCATGGCCTGCGCGCGGATGGCGGTTGCTGCGTCGAAGATGTTCTGGTAAGCGAACGCGGTCGCGGTGTTCACCGAATCGACCACGATGTCGGGTTGCCATTTGAGCAGCATCGTGCCGAGCGTCGAGCTGCGCACGACGTCATCCGTCAGCTCACCGAACAGGCTGTCGATCAGATCGCCGCGCGCACCCGGATCCTCGAGCACCTCGCGCCGTGTCTTGTCCTTGAGCGCGTGTGGAACGAACATGTCGCCCCACTCCGCCTCGACGCGGGTTGCAGCGCCAAAAACACGTTCGGCCTCGAGCTCCGCGATCGCGTTGTCGGTTTCGAGCGCTGTCAGACCCGTGATGACGACGAGTGAAGGCTCATGCTTCGCCATCTCGCGCACGACCGCCATGCCACACAATCCCGAGCCACCGAGCAACAGGACTTTGCGTCCCTTAATCTCCATTTCAGCCTTACCTGAGCGCCGCGAGCTCGTTATCCGAGAGCCGGCGCCACTTGCCCGCCGTCAGATCGCCGAGCTTGATCGGGCCGTAACTAATGCGCTTCAGCCGCCGAACATCGTTGCCGACTGCGCTCATCATGCGCCGCACTTCACGTTTGCGCCCTTCGCGCAACGCGAGCCGCACTCTCGACTCATCCGGCCGATTCGAAGGCAACAGCCGCACGGACTCAGCGCGTGCAACGCCGTCTTCCAATTCGACGCCGCGCAACAAGCGCCGCACCGTTTCCGCGCCCACCGCGCCCTTCACGATCGCATCGTACACGCGCGGCACCTCGAAGCTGGGATGCAACAGCCGGTGCGCCTGGTCACCCGCGTTGGTCAGTAGCATCAATCCCTCGCTGTCGTAATCGAGGCGGCCCACATGGAACAGCGTATGCAGCGATTCCGGCAAGAGGTCGTAGATCGTCGGCCGACCCTGCGGATCGTGCCGCGTGCTGACATAGCCGCGCGGCTTGTGCAGCGCGATCCACACCGGTTCCGCGCTCGCGATGCTGCGACCATCGACGGCAACGGCGTCCGTGCCGGGATCAATTTTGGTGCCTAATTCCTTTACGATCGTGCCATTGACGGTGACACGTCCCGCCTGGATGAGCTCCTCCGCCTTGCGGCGAGAAGCCGCACCCGCACTAGCCAGAAACTTCTGAAGGCGAACTTGGCTCATCCGCTTGTGCTGGCGCTGGCGATGGCGATGGCGAGAGCGATTCGACGGGGCGCGCGCGCAGGATGACCGGCAAATCTTCAGGCCGCGGCAAATCCTCGAGCGAGTTGAAGCCGAAATGATCGAGAAACTTTGTGGTCGTGCCATAGAGCAGCGGCCGTCCCAGGCCTTCGCTTCTGCCGACGACGTCGATCAGATGACGATCCTGAAGCGTCTTGAGCACGCCACTCGAGCCGACGCCGCGAATCTC
>JBQTID010000179.1:0-20016 GCA_052389275.1 Gemmatimonadota bacterium
GCTCGCGATGAATATTCGCCATCGGACTGAAGACAAACGTGCGCACACCCGAAACGCTGCCGCCCCACAGGATTCCGAGCAGTCTGACGTTGCCGCCATTACCAAGTTGCCGGAAGACCGGAGAACCACTGTCGCCGCTGTCGACCGTCGCTCTTACACGATCCTGGCAACGCTGGACAATGGGCGGAACGGTTCCGAGCACGATCGAGTTGAGGCAAGTCTGAGTAATCGGTCCAAAACTCCAGCCGGTCGTACGTCCGACCTTGTTCGCGACCTCGCCTAGTACACTGCGCTTCGATTCCTGTACGATGCGGAAAGCAGGATCGTTCGGATCGACATCGAGCACCGCGCCACCTTCGGGCAAGTCCTGGTAGCCCACGGTCGTACGCGCGATACGACCAAGATCGAAAGGCTGATCGCCGGCGTATTCGGCGCGGGCCGCGTCGCTATAACGGCAAACTGTTCCTGGCAGGAAATCCATCGCGCAGCTGACCGCGTCGTAATGCGGATCCTCCACTTCGGTGCCGATGAAGTTTTCCGGGTTCACCAGGCGGTCGCCGTCCGGATCCATCAGCGGCTGGTAGTATTCCGTGGGTATTTCCGTACCACCCTGATGATTGGTGCAATGCGAATTCGTGATGAACGAATTGACGCCATTCTTCACGACGTTGAAGCCCATCGTGCAGAGGAAGCTGACGGTTCTCACACCTCCCGCATCGAGGAAATTGATCTGATAGCCACCCTGCACCGGACGCACGCGGTCGCGCAATGTGTGAAGCGGCTCGATAGGCGCCGTCACTTCAACTGTAAACGCCTCCGTTGGTACGCCTGCAGCCGCGACCGCCGCTGCAACGTTGGCTGCTGACGCCGCATCCACGGCCCCGAAGCGCAACTGATTGCTGCCCTCGTCGAGATCGGTGAAAATGGCGCCGGACACCGCGAGCGCCTGTGCCCACGATCCGGCATGCCAGGCATCCAGCTGAAGATAATCATAGCTGCCTTGGCGCACCCGCAGGTCGGAGGCGCTGAAGCCGCGATCGGCGAGGAACCCGGCAAGCGCGTCCTCCGCGGCAGCCCGTTGCGTAGCATCGGTCAAATAAACGGTCGGCGCGCCGCTCTCATCGAGGAAATAGCCGCCGAACCCGGGCACGACAGCTGCTACCGCCGCAGGATCGGGCGTCGGATCCTGCGAGACATTCTCCATTGCTGCGGACTGCCGCGCACCTGGTTCGAGTGGTTCCCTGTCTGCGCAGCCGGTCACAAGCAAGGCAAACAATGGCAGTAGTACCACATGGCGAAGACGATTCATAGCTTACCTCCAGGCTAAAATTTCGAGAGGGAGAGCCGAGGCTGCCTTCGCAGCTTCAACCCTCCCTCATCAGTGTTGTCAGTCTTCAGCTCTCGCGTAACACGCTCGCGCTTTCGCGTTGCGATCTCAGCACTGGCCCTCGCGCTGCCGTTTCGGCGTGCACGGCCAGGGCTTCCCATTCTTCTTCACGTCCGGCGGCCGAACCCTGCTGTACAGCATGAGCACCGGATTCGGGTCCAGCGATGCCGTTGTATTGTTCGGATTTTTCTGGATGACATCAGGCGTGGCGCCGCTGACAATGATGCTCTGCACCTCAGCGGGCGTGGCGCCCGGCGATTGGGCCAGCACGAGCGCGGCCACGCCGGCAACGTGCGGTGTCGCCATTGACGTGCCGCTCAGATCTCCGGTCGCTACATCGCTATCTGCAAGCGACGACCTGACGGTCTGTCCGGGCGCATAAATGTCGACGCACGCACCGAAGCTGGTCCACGCGGTTTGCTGGTCGAATGTGTAGTCGGTCACCGACGGCGAGCGCCGGGTCGCGCCAACCGTTATTGCTTCCGGTACGTTGGCGAGCGGATAATCGCACGCGTCGTACCCGGGCGCAGCGCCGAGGCCGTAACCGTTGCCGGCCGCAATCGAGAGTGACACGCCTGATGCGACCAGCGTCTTCACCGCGTTGTCGATTTCGGTGCTGAGGCCGAGTTTCTTGCTCGGCACGACGTCGCCCAATGACATGTTGGCGACCGCGGGCAGCACGCCATTCTTCGCGACCCAGTCCATGCCGGCGATCACGTCTGCATCGGAGCCGAAGCCCACGCAATTCAGGACGCGCACGCTGACAATGTTCACGCCCTTGGCAATGCCGAAGGTCTTGCCGCCAATCGTGCCGCCAACGTGGGTTGCATGCAGATCGCATTCGCCGTCGCCAAGCAGCGCGCGCAGCTCCGGATCCGTCGGATCGTTGGCGAAGGCGTCGAAGCCTTTGGTCGCACGCGCCTCGAACTCGACGTGTGTAGTGCGCATGCCGGTGTCGATTACGTACGCGCGCACGTCCGAAGCATCGACGTCGTACGCATACAGACCGTCAATCGGCAGATTGCGCTGATCCACGCGATCGATGCCCCACGATCCGGCGGGCGTGACCGTTTCAAGCTTCGTGAATTGCCGCTGCACGGAAAGGCGCAGCACGCGCGCATCCGCTGCGAGCGCCTGCACCACGTCATCCGGAATCTGCGCGGAAAAACCGTTCAGCAGATGCTCGAAAACGTGACGCGGCTGAAGTCCGTAATCGGTCGCGAGTCCGGCCGCGTCCGCGTCCCAGTCCGCGACCACGATGTAATGGCCAGGAATACTGCCGTCCGCAGCGACTTCGTACGCGAGCGGCGTCGTACGCGCGGCCGGCGCCGTGGCATCATCCTGACACGCGGCCAGTGCGAGGACCGCGAGCAACGAGGCATAGCGTTTCATGTTCTCTCCGTGTTGTGGGTTAGCGATACCGCGGCATTGCCGTGGCCGTACTCAGCAGAATCTCGAGGCCCGACGCGGCGCCGCTGCCTGCCGTCGTCGCCGCGACGTGCGTGCCGGGTGACAGATCCGGGTGCGTCGCATCCACCCTGGTATCGACGATGGTGATGCCGATGCCCCGACCGTCAACCGATTTTCCGTCCGCCGTCAGTACGTATGCCTGATCAGCTTGTAGCTCGTGATAGCCTCGACGTTGTACTCCTCTTCGACCGTCGCGAGAAATACTCCGCGCACACTCGGCAGTGACTGGGCGCAGAGTAACGCGCGTCCGTGGGCACGAGTGGGGTGTCGGTACAGGCTGCAAGACACAGCACGAGTACGATTCCGCGGCCGCGAATCACGGGTCCTCCTGTGAAATGGCTATGTACTTACGGGAACTCGAGAGAGAGGGGCGGGAGAGAAGCAAGGATTGGACCAATGAACAGATGGCTCAGGCTATGGACACTCTTCGCTCGATCTTGAAATTGAAGTTGAAGTAGTTGAAGTTGAAGTTGAAATTGCGGATTCACCAAAACCAGCGGGTAACAGCGGTAAACAACAATTCAAGTTCGATTTCGATTTCAAATTCAAATTTGTTACAATTTGTTACTTGAAACTGGAAGGCGATGATGGCGGTGTTTGAAGGCATCACAGCCGAATACCCGGCCGATCCCAACCTTAATTCGAAATCGAAATAATCGAAATTGAAATCGAATTTGAATTGCTGTTTACCGATTTTACTCCGCTTGCATCAAACCCGCGTCCAGATCCTCGTTTCCAGGTCGAGCACATCGATCAAGTTTTCCGCCAGCGCAACCACATCGGCGAGGTCGCCAATCACGCTCAGCGGCGTCACGTTGCGATTGCCGAATAGCGCGACCTCGAAGCGGTCGTGTCTGGATGGCACGGTCACGAACAGCGAATTCTGAAAGAACGCCAGGCGCAGATCCGCGCCCATGCGCAGACGGGCTTGCATTACCAGCTCCATCAATTTCGGCGTGAGCAGGTAGTGCGCTTCCTGGTCGTCCGTCGAATAGGCGGTATACATGTTCTCGAAGTCAGCGTTTGCCAGCCGCACGATCTGTTTGTTGCGCCGCGTTTCGCTTTCGCCGAACACGCTGCCCAGCAGCCTGCCACCCTTGTCCGGTACAACGATTGTATGCCCGTGGAAGTTCTTGTTGAACTCGAGTGCGACGATCAGCCCCTGAAAGAACACGACCTCATGCGTGGTCTTGCCGCGCTTTTCACGACGCGCGGCACGCACCTCGTGCAGCGCGAAGTCGACCTCGCGGCGCTTGCCGGCCACCTGGTCCTCGCTCTTCCAGACATCGACGCGATCAGTGAAGAAGTCCATATCCTTGAACTGCGATTTGGTGAGCGAAGATACCTGGCTGTAGGTGAGACCGTGTCCGAGCGCATCGACGACCCGGCGGATTACCAGCGTCTTGTACCACTTCTTGACCTCGCGCTGCGCCCGCCCGGTCACGAATAGTATGACGCCCACCGCGAAGAACCCTGGAAGGCGTGGATCGGGGCGGAAGATCAGCCACCAAACCACGGCAATTGCCACGGCCGCGGCAGCCATGACCGTGACGCGCCGCCGCAGGTGCTGGACCTTGTGATTGACGAAACTGCAGGCGGACTCGATGCGCGCGCGCGTCGGCGCATCGAGTTGTGCGTACTGCGCTACGTTCATGACGTGAAGAGAGTGCGCATGTCGACGTCGCCGCGCTTCCGGTCTTCGGCTTCATACATCTGCCGCGTCCCGAAATTCATCACGCTCGCGACCAGCGCGGTCGGATAGGTCTGCACCGCGTTGTTGTAATCGACGACCGCGCCATTGTAGCTGCGTCGTGCCGCTGCCAGCTGTTCCTCCACCTCGTTGAGTGACCGCTGGAGCTGCACGAAGTTCTGACTGGCCTGCAGCTGCGGATAATTTTCCATGGTGATCTGCAGCTGGCCGAGCGCGCCGGTCAGCGCGCTGTCTGCGCGCAGCCGATCCTCCGGCGTCTTGCTGGCCACCGCCTGGTTGCGCAGGCGCACGATTTCCTCGAGCAGCGAGCGCTCATGTCCCATGTACTGCTTCACCGTTTCGACCAGCTTCGGAATCAGGTCGTAACGCTGCACGAGTTGCACGTCGATGCTGCTGTACGCCTGATCGACGCGGTTACGGCGTCGTACCAGCGAGTTGTACAGAGCGACGAAGCCGATCGCCAGAACGGCGAGGCCAATGAAGACCAGTATGCTCATTGATTTCCTGTTTAGAGAGTGACTACGGAACGGGCTTGTCGGTTTGATCGCGCGGCTGCTCGGAGCCGCGCACGGCGCGCAATGCGACCGCGGCAATCACGAGGATTGCGAGCCCTATGTACGCGTTGCGTGCCATCGTAGTGATGTCCTCGGCGGGCACCATGTCGGTCGCCCACAGGACGCCGAGCACGGCGCCAATGATGATTGCCGCCAGCAATCCCAGCTTCGCGATTTGCAATCGGCCTCCAGAATGGATGTGTCATGCAAGTATGTATTCGGCCAAGTTGCGGTTGCAATGAATTTGATGGTGGGTTCGTCTTATGTTCGGGGAGGGGCCTGCTTTTACTGTTCGCCAGCTACCGAATTTGAAATCCACGCGGTCGCTGTGGCTATGCCTCGGCTTGCGGGATTCATGTCCAACGCAGCATTTGGCGACCAATAATACGCCATTCCCGCGTTCGGTGGAATGGCGCATTCGGTCAGGAGCATGTTGCAGGCGACCGCTCGAAAACAGTGAAAGCAGGCCCCCCAGTTACGCGCCCCCTCGAGCTTCTCCGATTTCTAGCTCCGGTCCGGCAGCACAACGCCGAGCAGCATGATCTGCTCGTCATAATCCTTGCTCGACTTCTCGCCAATGGTCGCGCCCGGATAAGCTTTGATCATTGGATGATCGGTCTGCTACGCCGCCGCCGCGACCGGCAGTATCAGCGTCAGCAAGACTGCAAATGACAAGCGCTCGCATAATGGCCTCACGCTTGAGAGATTCAGCCATTATCGCGACGGCCGACGTGGCTTTGCAAGATTTAATCTTGATCCATTCCGTCAAATTCCGGCCTTGGCCGCATGTCGCGCTGTTGGTCGCGGCGTGCCCCTGTATTGGTGCGTCTCGCGCGCAGCGCGATTCATGAGCACGGTCAGTGGCGAGGGTGCCAGCGGCGTCGCAAGCTCCATCCCGCGCGCCTCGGCGGTCTGCCCCGGCGCCGCGTCGGGCAGCACGCGGTTCACCCCAGCCAGGGTGCGCGTAATAGCTCCGGGGAACAAACCATTCAGCGCGCGCAGCACCTTAGCCTGCCACGTAAGCGTTAGTTCGGCCTCGCCGCGTCGCGTCGCGGTCACGATCCGCCGCGCCGCGCGCGAGGCGGACATTGCGGTTGCGGGCGTCGCGGACGCGATGCTGAACCAGCGATACTCCCGTTCCTGCTCGCCTTTGAACAACGCGTTGGCGGGCGAACCGGTGCGCATGAGTCCGGGCACAACCGTAGTCACCTTGATTCCGTGCTGCGCCAGCTCGGCACGCAGTCCTTCCGAGAGAGCGACCATTGCGAACTTCGCGCAATCGTACGGCAGCAAATGCGGCACGGCGACCTTGCCACCGATCGACGTAATGTTGACGATGCGGCCGGAGCCGCGCGCGCGCATTTGCGGCAGCACTGCGTAGGTGGCGTAAAGGGCGCCCCAGAAGTTCACCGCCATAATGCGCTCGAAATCTTCGATGCGCATCACATCAAGCGGGCCGACCTGAATGATGCCCGCGTTATTGACGAGAATATCGACGCGCCCGAGATGCTCGGTCGCGCGCGCGATCAGCTCATTAACCTGAGTGCGGTCCGCGACATCGCAGGTGAGCGCGAGCACGCGTGCGCCGCGTCGCTCGAGATCGATACGCGCCTGCGCCAGCTCCTTCGCGTCGCGTGCGCAAATGATGACATGGCAGCCGCTGGCCGCGAACTGCCGCGCGAGCAACAGCCCGAGCCCACGCGAGCCGCCGGTGATCAGGACGACGTCGCCTCGCAGTGATGGCTCGCGCAAACGTTGCATCAGGCGCCAACCAACCGAGGCACCCGCGAGACCGAACAGGACCGTGCGACTTCTACCATTCAGGGTATTCATATTCCGCTCTACTTCGTACCTCTGCGCCGTCCAAGCACGGCATGCGCTGCATAGTAACCGCACATACCATGCACAGCCGCGCCAGGTGGTGTGGCTGCGGAACAAAGAAACAGCCCATCCAGCGGCGTCGTGTACGGATTGAACCGGGCAACAGGGCGCGCGACCAGTTGCCGCAAGCTCATGAGGCCGCCGCTGATGTCGCCGCCAATGAGATTGGCGTCGTGCCGCTCCAGTTGGCTGGGCGCCATCGTACTGCGCGCGACGATGCAATCGCGGAAGCCGGGCGCGAAGCGCTCCACCTGGTCCTCGATCCGTTGCGTCACATCGATCGAACAATTGAAAGGCACATGGCAATACGCCCAGGCAATGTGCTTACCGGCGGGTGCACGCGCCGCATCGAACAGCGTAGGCTGGACCAGCAGCACGAACGGCCTGGACGCGACCTTGCCCTGGTGCGCGGCACTCTCTGAGATCGTGAACTCTTCGAGCGTGCCGCCGAGATGGACGGTGACAGCGCGCCGGCATTCCGGCGCGGTCCACGGAATCGGTTCCGACAGTGCCCAGTCCACCTTGAAAGCGCCGGCACCATAGCGGTAGCGCGCCAGCGCGTTGCGATAGCGCGCAGGCAAACGGTGACCCGCAATGCGCAACACCTGACGCGGCGTGAGGTCGAGCACGATGTTCGCGCCGGGCAGCAGCTCGTCGATGTTCTCGACCGGCGCACCCGTCTGCACCTCGCCCCCGAGCGATCGGAAATAGGAGACGAGCGCATCCGCGAAGCGTTGCGACCCGCCGCGCACGATCGGCCAGCCGACCGCGTGGGCGGCCGCGATCAGAGTGATACCGAACGCAGCCGTCGGCGAGCGCGTGAGTGGCAGCATGGAATGCGCGGCGGTGCCGGCGAACAGCGCGCGTGCAGGCTCGTCGTGAAAGGTCGCCCGCGCCAAACTACGCGCTGAGCGGACTGCCCTTATGCCGAAGCGTGTCATCAGAAATGGATGGCGCGGTACTCGAATCGGACGAAGCACATCGGCAGCGAGCTCGGTCCAACGATCCGCGAATGGCTGCAATAACCGGCGCCACGGCTCTCCATCAGCGCGCAACGCATCCGCGGTTGCAGCCAGCGAACGCTCCAACACCGCCGCGGTACCGTCATCGAACGGATGCGCGAGGCAGGCGGGAGCGTGAAGCCATTCGAGTCCGTGCTCGGCGAGCGGCAGCGAACGGAAAAATGGCGATGACAAAGCGAGTGGGTATACGGCCGAGCAGATGTCGTGCTGGTAGCCGGGCAGCGTCAGCTCGGCCGAGCGCACTCCGCCGCCCGCTACCGCCGTAGCCTCTCGAACGAGCACGCGTTGACCTGCCTGGGCCAGAACGATGGCGGCGGCGAGTCCGTTAGGCCCCGCGCCCACAATCACCGTGTCGTATCGCTCGTCCATGTCACGGATGGGGCCGAAACAGCTGGAAATAGATCACATCAGTGCGAGTCCGCGGAGGTGATGCGGCGCAGTCGCATAGCCGGCTACCAAGCGCCAGCTAACACCGCTGTCGCCGGAGTGATGCACGCCGCGCTCGTCCGCGGCCCACAGCTCACCGGGTCGTGCGCCGGAAACGAGTAGCGGCGCGATGGTTGTGGGCGGATCCGGCCAGCCGTCCTTCACTCGCTCCCAACGATCTTGCCCGGCGCGACGGTACAGTCGCCCATCTGATTCGCCGGCCACGTACGCTGTGTGCGGTCCTGATGACGCGGCTACGACCACCACATCCGGCCGGCCCGGATCGATGGCTACACTGCGTAAGTAGCCGACTTCGAGACCATCGTTGGGTGCGCGCCAGCTCGCGCCCGCGTCGTCGCTCTCGAAGTAACCGTCGCCTGCGGCAACACGCAGCGTGTCCGGTGCCGCTGGGTGGATTGCCAGCTCGTGAGTGTCCCACGGTCCGCCGGGCACGCGGTCCCGCCATGTGTGACCGCCGTCCGGTGTGGATACCAGCGCGCCCGCTTCGATCGCGACCCACAGCCGCTGCGAGTCATGCGGATGGCACGCGATCCAGCGCACGTGGTGCGTCTCCGGTTTGGGCGGGAAAGACCATTCCGACGACGACGACAGCGCCTCCAGATCCCGCGTCTGCTGCCACGTGTCGCCACCATCTTCCGAGCGCCACACCTCGCTGGGCTCGGTGCCGGCCCATACCAGGCCGGGCGCCGCAGGGCTGGCCGCGATCGACGTAACCATGAGACCCCCAAGCCCGGCCGGACGCCATGACGCGCCAGCATCGTCACTCCTGAACATGCCGTCTCGGTGGGTGCCGCACCACGCCCGACCCGCAGTCAGCGGGTCCCAAGCGAGGCAGGTCGGACGATCGTCCAGGCCGCGGGCCGTCACAGCAGTGCCGCGGTCCGGATCAATCACAACGATGTCGTTCTGCGTGGCCACCAGTATCGGCGTCATCAACTTCTTCCGATCATGACCGCACGCTGCTGCGCAAGCGTCGCGCCATGTAACAAATTTGAATTTGAACTCAATTCAAATTCAAATTCAAATTCAAATTCAAGATTGAGCGCACCTTGACTGGAATCGGCATGCTGGCCTTGTTCGACGCCGACCACCAGCATCACCAGGCCCTGCTCAGCTGGTACGAGGCGGATCCGGAGAGTTGGGTGTTGCCATGGGCGGTGCTATCAGAACTGGATTACATGCTGATGCGCATCGACGCGCGCGCCGAGCGTGCATTCATGCGCGACCTGGCGGACGCGCGGTCCGTGATCGAATGGGGCGAGGCGCGCGACCTGGCGCGCGCGAAGGAACTGTGCGAGCGCTATCGCGCGCTACAGCTCGGGCTGGTCGACGCTGCGGTTATGGCCATCGCGGAAAGGCGGAAAGCCGACGCGATCGCGACCCTGGACCTGCGTCCTATCGGGGCTGTGAAAGTGGCCCGGTCACCGCTGCTGCTGCCGCGCGACGGCTGAGCATTACCTCTGCATTCGGTCGTAGGCGAACAGTGGCTGCACCGCCGCGCGACCTTGCACCAGCGCCGCGACGTGCTCGCCGAGCGCGGGACCCATCTTGAAGCCGTGCCCCGAGCCGCCGCCCACCAGCCACGCGTTCTCGAATCGCGGATGTCGGTCAACCAGAAAATGTCCGTCGCTCGACGCTTCGTACTGGCAGACGCGCGCTTCGATCAATGGAGCATCCGTCAGCGCGGGAAATCGCTCGCGCAGAATTACACGCGCGCGTGCCAGTCCTGTCACACTCGGTGCGCGTTCGAGCGACGTCGGATCTACTTCCTCGCCGGCGGTGTCGTCAGCTACCTTGAGGCCACGCCGCTCGTATGCGGGAATGCCATAGACAAATCGCTCGCCAATGTGCACCCACACCGGCAGCGTGCCGACGTCGTATTGCGTGTTACCGGCGGGTGTGCCGAAGAAGAAAACTTCCTGTCGCGTGGCGACGATGCGACGGCCAATTACGTCCGGAAAAACCTGCGGCAGCCAGGGCCCGCACGCGAAGACGAATCGATCTGCGTCGAGCGTGCTGCCGTCGGAAAGAGTGACACTCGACAGGCTCGCCTCCACTGATGCGCCCGGCCGCGCCCAGGCCTGCTGGTACTCGCCACCTTCGCGCACGAACGTCTCGCGCACCAGCTCGCATGCAACTCGCGCGCTGATGTAGCCTGCTTCCGGCTCGAAGAACGCGGTGCGCACGTCGCGCAAGCTCATCTGCGGGTAGCGCCGCGCCGCGTCGTCCGGCGAAAGCTCCTCCATCGGCAGGCCGACCGCTTTCATCGGCTCGATCGAGCGCCGCACGTAACTATCGTCAGCTGCGCACAGCCACAATGCGCCGGTGCGAAACAAAACTTGCCGCTGCCACTGCTGCTCCGCCTCGCGCCAGAGCATCAGAGCGCGGGCCGCCATCTCGCTGTAGATGGCAACGCCGCCGTACGATGCGCGAATGACGCGCGTCTCGCCGCCGGATGACGCGCGCGAATGTCCCGCGCCCCACGCGTCCACGAGTGTTACGCGCATGCCGGCGCGCAAAAGCGCGAGCGCGCTCCAGCCGCCGAACGCGCCCGCGCCCACGACGACTACGTGCTGGCGAGACCTGGATGCGATCGATTCTCCGGGGTTTCCGAGCCGCAGCGCCAGCGGCGCGCCGACCACGGACGTCACGAAAGTGCGACGCGACATTCCGGCCATCCGTCAATATAGGCCGGGCCGCGAAGATCGGTACTGGCAACCGGATCGGCTCGAAAGGCATCAACGGGATTGGCTACGCGAGCGCAATCCAGGTCGGTGCGCAGCTCCGTCGCGAACTGCGGCACCGGCACGCGCTTGAGCGAGGTACGCTTCGACAGTCATGTTGCCATCACGACTGGCGTACATCGTCGCCAATCACTTCGCTGCCTGATGCCGACAGGCGGATGATCTTGCGGTCGCTGATGACGACATCGCGCGCGACCGGCCGTCGCGTCCCCTGCCATGGCAATGACGTTGACGTTGCGGTTCATGTAAGCTGGGGTGGTGGTCTGGGCGCCGAGCGCGCTGGCAACGCCGCCACGAGCAGGATGGCGAGTATCCTGGTCAATAACTGGTGCTAGACGCGCTCCTCGAGGCGATCGAGCCGCTCGTTGAGACGGGTTTCGAGCGCCTCGAAATGCCCGGCCGTGGTTGCCCGCAGATGTTCGATCAGGGCGTACATGTGCTCGAAGCGCGCGTCCATGCGCTCGAAGCGCGCGTCCGTGCGCTCGAAGCCTTGGCGCATGGCCGCTTCGAGACGCTCGGTATGCGCCTGTGTCCGCTCCATGGCATCTTCGAGGCGCTCGGTATGCGCCTGTGTCCGCTCCATGGCCGCTTCGAGGCGCTCGGTATGCGCCTGTGCCCGCTCGAAGTACGCGCGCAATTCGCTATCTTCCATGCTTCAAAAATAGCCTCGCCGGCGCGACGCAGGCCATAGCAGCGCGGGACGCGAGGAGGTTGGCTTCCGCGGCATCGGCACGCGCGTGACATCACAATCAGGTCCACCGGCCGATCTTCCTGTTCGAGAATTAACGATATTTCTGGATGGCTTCTCCTTTGCAGTTAACGTCCCTGCCGTCCGGCGGGATGACCACCCGACGCGCAAGGGATATGAAGTCTGTCCTTGGCCCACTTCTTACACATTTCCGTGGCTGTCTGGATTCGGAATCCAGGCCACAGATGAAACGTGGCAGCATTGCCGCGGTTAGGAGCTCCATTGAAAGCCGCAGTCGTTCAGACCAGGTTGCGCGATGCAGCCGCGGGGGAAGATCTCGGGCGCCAGATCCGTGAGCAGCTCGGTAACAGTGCGCCCCACGCCATCATTCTGTTCGCCTCACCAGACAACGATTATGTCGCGCTGCTGACCGCGCTGTCGGCCGCCTGTGCTCCCGCCGCTCTGGTGGGCTGTTCCTCGGCGGGCGAGTTTACCAGCGATTCGCAGGGCGTGGGCCTGGCGTGCGCGGTAGCATTGCACGCACCCGAGATGCAATTCTCAGCGGCGCTCGGGCGCGGCCTCGCTGCCGATCGTGACCGGGCAGCCGCGGAACTCGTGGCAGGATTTCGCGGCGTGGGCGCTCACGAGTTCCGCTATCGCACCGCGATCGTGCTTACCGACGCGCTGGCGGGATACGCAGAGGAATTTGTCGAGCGGCTGACGGTGTTGACCGGCGGCACCTATGGCTTTGCTGGTGGTGGTGCGGGAGATGATGCTCGTTTCGAACGTACGCACGTCTTTTTCGCAACGACCGCCGTCTCGGATGCAGCGGTCGCACTGGAAATTCTGTCGAACCAACCCGTAGGTATCGGCGTGCAGCATGGCTGGCGCCCGGCCAGCCCGCCGTTGCGTGTGACCGAGGCTGAGGCAGCGCGCCTGGCGAGCTTGAACGCGATCCGTGCCGCCGAGGTATTCGAGGAGCATGCGCAGAAAACCGGACAGCAGTTTGATGCGACGAAGCCGCTGCCTTTTTTCCTGCACAATGTTCTCGGCGTACAAACCGAAGGCGGTGTCAAGCTGCGCGTTCCTTTGGGAGTGGACGAGCAGGGCTGCATTTCGTGCGCGGCCGAAGTGCCGGTCGGAACGACCGCGCATATCATGGCCACCGCGACCGATTCCGCTGTTGCGGCGACACAGGCGGCGGCGCGCGCGGCGTTGGCGCAGCTCGATGGCGCGGAGCCCGGCGTAGCACTGTTCTTCGATTGTGTGGCCACAAGGCTCCGTATGGGCAAGGAATTCGGGCTGGAACTTGCCTCGCTGTCCGAGGAGCTGGGCGGCGCGCGCTTCGCCGGTTTCAACACCTACGGCCAGATTGCCCGGGCCGAGGGACAGTTCAGTGGCTTTCACAACTGTACCGCCGTTGTCTGCGTCCTCCCCGCTTAAAGGCGACTCGCCAGATCGCCGCACGCTCCAACTCTGCGGCGAGCTCGCCGAACCCGACCAACGCGCCCGCGCCGCCAGAGAACTGGCGCAGTTGCTTGGCGCATGTGACTTGATCGTTTTCCTGCACCAAGCAGATGTTGAGGCGGTGCTGCCGGCACCCGGGTTCCCGCAAACGCTCATAGGAGGGCGCCAGTGGCAGGACTTCCTGCAGCGCTGCCTCGTGACCGGCGAACAACGCGGCGAGCTGCCCTGGGGAAATGGCCGAGTCGCTGTTTCCGCCATCGCGCTGAGCGGCAGCGTTCTGGTATTGATCGACGCGGGCGCCGATATGGCTGATCTTCGCCGACTTTCTCCCGTGCTCCCCCTGCTCGGCGCCACGATGCGCGGCGAACGAAATGCCATTGAGGCAAAGGCTCGAGCGCAGCTTGCCCGCGCTGCGGCGGCGCGCACGGCGCAACTCGCGGCGGCCCTGGACGCGGTGCGCGCTCAGCTACAGGACGCCCTCGAACGGGCTGGAAAGACCGCCCTCGCGGCACGAGCAGGCGAGAAATGGTTGCACGACCTTTTCGAGCGCGCGCCCGCCCTGATGGTTACGCTGCGCGGCCCGGAGCATGTATTCGAGAGCGCCAATCCGGTCTATTACCAGTTGATCCGCAAAAACGATATTCTTGGTAAACGCGTGGCAGACGTGCTGCCTGAAATCGTCGGGCAGGATTTCCTCCATTTGCTTGATCACGTCTTTCAAACTGGTGAACCGTACCTTGCCAGTGAAATGCCGGTGCTCCTCGACCGTCTGGGCGAGGGCACACTCGACGAAGTCTTCCTCAACTTTGTTTATCAGCCGATGTTCGACGCTGACGGACGTATTACAGGAATCTTCCTGCATGGCGTCGATGTCACCGCTCAGGTGCGAGCCCGTCAGCAAATCGAGCAACAGGCAACCGAGCTGGAGGAGTTGCAGGCGGAAACGGAGGCTATGAATGACGAATTGCAGCACAGAAATGAGGAGCTTGCCCAGAGAACGCAGGAAGCGGACGAAGCGCGGGGTTCAGCCGAAGAGGCAAACCACGTCAAAAGCGCATTTCTAGCGACGATGAGCCATGAGCTTCGCACGCCCTTGAACGCCATCATTGGTTACGCCGACCTGCTGGACGCCGAAGTCGCCGGATCGCTTACCGCTGGCCAGCGGGAGCAGCTGGCTCGCGTCACGATGGCCGCTCGGCACCTGCTCCAGATTATCGAGGAGATCCTCACTTTCTCGCGGCTGGAGGCGAGACGCGAAGCTGTGCGTAATGAAACTGTTGATCTCCGTCAGCTCAGCCAGGACACCGCGCTGCTGGTGGAGCCGTTGGCACGGCTGAAGTCGCTGAAATTCTCCTGCGATCTGCCGGAAAGTCTGCAAACGCAAACGGACCCCGGCAAGGTGCGGCAGGTGCTGCTCAATCTTCTGTCCAACGCGGTTAAATTCACTGATCGGGGGGAAGTCGCCTTGCAACTTCGCAGAGCGGGACCGGACATTCTGCTGCGGGTTCGTGACACGGGTTTTGGCATACCCGCGGAGCAGTTGCAGCGCATCTTCGAGCCGTTTTTGCAGGTCGAGCAAAGCCCCGGTCAGCGGCGCGGTGGCACCGGGCTCGGCCTGGCCGTGGCCGCGCAATTGACCCATCTCCTTGGTGGTGAGCTTACGGTTGAAAGCACGCTTGGCTCAGGCAGCGTGTTCACAATGCGTATTCCCTTCGTTCCTCCTGAAACGGAATACACTGCTGCCAGCGGTTGACGCGCCAGCGCGCCTCGAGGTTCTCAACCCCGAGCAACTGCGCGACCCCAGCCGGCGGTGCGCTGGATCTCCGCCGAGGCAACAAACGAGATCGCGTGTACGCCGGCACGATGTCTGCGGTCGTCGTGCGCCTCGATCACAAGCGAGGCGGTATGAAAAGAGTGTTGCCGACGATCGCGCTGATTCTGATCTGTTTCACGCTTTCGGCCTGCGAATACGTGAAGCTGCTGCGTCCGAACGTACTGAAACAGTTGAACCCACGCGTCGTGCGCATGGTGAACTATCTGCCGAAAGTGGACGATCCCAATGAAGCGATCGTGGCGAGGCTGTTCGCGCATGGAGGCCTGTCGCACGCGGATGAACTGAGCGACAGCGTGTTCCGGCAGAAGATTCGGGTGCCGCGCGACGAATACATGTGGTATCCCGCAATCGTGGTCATGAAACGCTCGGGTACGCTCGAGCTGGAGTTCCACAACGAAGATCAGGCCACTCATATCGCATTCTTGCCGAGCGATGGCGAGCGCGAGGTGCTGCAGCTGCCGGTCCAAACCGCGGGCCGGGCACGGTTGAAGCTTTCGCAACCCGGACTTTACTGGATTGGCTGTCCGGTCTCGAACCATGCCGGACGCGGGATGCTTGGCCTCATCATCGTCGAGGGTGAAGTGCCAGCCGACGCGCGCCTCGATCGGCCGCGCCAGCGTCGCAACTGAAGCGAGAGGATCTCATGATTACACGAGTATGGCCTTTGGGCACCGCACTTCTCGCCGCCTTGACGGCCGCCTGCGCCGGCCATTCCGAATTCCCGATAACGCAGGAGTCGCGGCCATTTACCGCGTACGATGCGAGCCTGACTCGAACCGCACCCGATGTAACGCGCACGGTCAACGCTCAACGCCTGGTACACGCGCGTGCGGAATCGCACAACTGGCTGACCTACTACGGCGCGTATGATGGCCAGCGTTATAGCACGCTTGATCAGATCACGGCTGGGAATGTGCCCACGTTGAAACCCGCATGGACGTTTCAGGCCGGTGTGATCGGGCTGATCGCCGCACCCGCGACGTTCGCGCTGGAAGCCACTCCGATCGTGGTCGACGGCGTGATGTTTCTCACCGGCTGGGACGGCTACGTGTGGGCCCTCGACGCGGTGACGGGCAAGGTATTCTGGCGTTACCGGCAGGCGATTCCGCTGGATGTTCCGTTATGCTGCGGCAATGTGAATCGAGGGGCGGCGGTCGCTCAGGGGAAGGTGTTCTTTGTCACTGCAAATGGCCATCTGGTCGCGCTCGATGCAACAACCGGCAAAGTCGTCTGGGACCGCACGTTCGCGGATGTGCGCGCCGGCGAGAGCGCGACCCTCGCCCCTCTCATCGTCAAGAACCTGGTAATTGTCGGGAGTTCGGGCGCAGAGTACGGGGTTCGCGGTCACATCGACGCGTTCGATCTGAATTCCGGCAGGCAGGTGTGGCGCCGGTACAACGTTCCCAAGCCCGGCGAGCCGGGATCGGAGACCTGGCCGAGCACCGGAGAAGCCTGGGCCCGAGGTGGCGGCGCCGCCTGGATAACGGGTACGTACGATGCCGAACTCGATCTGCTTTACTGGGGGGTTGCCAACCCGAGCCCCGATTATGACGGCAGTGTTCGGCCCGGCGACAACCTCTACACCAACTCGGTCGTCGCGCTCGACCCCGATGACGGTTCACTCCGCTGGCACTACCAATGGACTCCTCACGATTTGTGGGACTACGATGGGGTCAATGAAAACATCCTTTTCGACCACGACGGCCGAAAGCTGCTCGCCCACTTCGACAAGAACGGACACCTCTACATTCTTGATCGAACCAATGGCCGCCACATCCGGGCGACGCCCTTCGTGCGCACCACCTTCGGCACTGTCGATGCCAGCACGGGCAAGCTGACGCCGCGCCTGCTGCCTACGGCGCAGGGCCAGGAAATCTGCCCCGGCCCAGCCGGCGGCAAGGAGTGGAACCACGCGGCATACAACCCGCGCACTGGCTTGCTTTACGTCCCCGTCGTAGAGCAGTGCGCGGTTTTCAAAAGCAAGTTCACGGAATTCCGCGAAGGGATGGCCTACTGGGGCGGTGAAGCGACGCCGGTCACCACGAACCAGTGGGGCCACGTGAAGGCATTCGATCCCGCGACCGGACGTGAAGTCTGGTCCTGGCGCGGACGCCATCCCATGGTCGGCTCACTCCTCACCACCGCTGGCGATCTCGTCTTCGGCGGCGAGCCGACCGGTGAATTCAACGCCTATCACGCGCGCACCGGTGAATTACTCTGGCAGTACCAGACCGGCAGCGGCATTCACGGCAGCGCCATCACCTACAGCGTCGCCGGCAAGCAATACGTAGCCGTCACGTCCGGGTGGGGCGGCTGGATGAAAGGGTTCGCGCCCGAGCTCTATGGTGCTACCCGCGGCAGCGCGTTGTTTGTATTCGCACTTCCGTAACGAGAAGCAGCATCGGATCAATCGAGGATCGGAGCTGGCCACGTAGCAGTGCGAAAGCCTCTGGCTTTCTGCTACAAACGCTCGCGCAATCCGATTCGGCGTGGCAGGCGTACAACGGTCATGAGTCCGGGACCACAGACCAACGCACACAGGCCGCGGGCAGTGGCGGTCTCATCAGGCGCTAAGGTCGTGCCATTCCCGGGTGCGCCTGCCACGCCGGTCCGATTTTTTTCGTCCTCGGAAGTGATTTCGTCGCTGACCTGTGCGCTCGATCTGACGGAGGGGCAACCGGCAGGGCATACCATGCGCAGCTGTGCGATCGGCATGCGTCTTGGTGGCGAGCTGGGTCTGAGTGACCAAAGCCTGAGCGCGCTGTTCTACGCGCTGCTCCTCAAGGATGCGGGTTGCTCGACTAATGCAACACAGCTGGCGGCTGCGTTCTCGGCGAACGACCACGACATCAAGCGTGAACACAAGCGCGCAGATTTGACGCGGCCGTTGGAGGGGGCGCGTTACGTGTGGCAGTCGGTAGCCCCTGGCGCTTCCTGGCTGTTGCGCGTGCGGCTGTTTCTCGAGATCGCGCTCGGCAAGCGCTTCGACACTCGTGAGATCATCCGCCTTCGCTGCGAACGTGGCGCGGATATCGCCGCGCGCCTTGGTTTTTCAGCTGAGACGGCGGACGCCGTTCGGGCCCTCGATGAGCACTGGGATGGCAGCGGGCATCCCGCCGGATTACGGCAGCAGCAGATTCCGCTGTTGGGCCGGATCGCCTGCATCGCACAATGCGTCGAGGTGTTTGCCGGAAGCCAGGGAGCTCACGCCGCCTGTGATGTCGCCCTCCTTCGAAGCGGGAAGTGGTTCGATCCGCAGCTCGTGAGCATGACCGATGGCTGGCGTAAGGATGCGGCGTGGTGGCGCAGCCTGTATTCGCCGGAGTTGCCGGCAATGATCCAGCAGCTGGAGCCACAAGACCGGCTCCGCACGCTCAATGAAGATGGACTGGATCAAATAGCGGAAGCCTTCGCGCAAATCATCGACGCCAAGTCGCCCTACACCTTTGAGCACTCAACCGGTGTTGCGCGACTGGGTCGCGGCATTGCGGCTCGACTGGGGATGGACGCGCAAGAGCAACGCCGCGTCTACCGCGCCGGCCTGCTGCACGATGTCGGCAAGCTGGGCGTTTCGAATCGGATCCTCGACAAGCCCGGCAAGCTGGATGCGGCCGAATGGGAGTCGATGAAGCAGCACCCGAAGTACACGCTGGAAGTGCTCCGGCGCGTGCGCGCGTTTGAAGAGTTCGCGATCACGGCCGCGCTTCACCACGAACGCCTTGATGGCAACGGCTACCCTTGGCGGATGCGTGGCGACCAGCTCGACGACGCGGCCCGGCTGCTGGCCGTTGCGGACATGTACGAGGCGTTAACCGCGGATCGACCCTACCGTGTCGGGCTCACGCGCACGGAGGCGCTGCGCATTCTGCAGCCTCAGATCGGACGTGCCCTGGACGGCGGCGCCGTCGAGGCGCTCATCAAGCACCTCGACGACACAGCTCAGCCCAGCAGGATCTCGTACCCCGCGGTCACGAAGCGCTGATCCAGCGCCAACGCTCGGCGCAGCTTGAAGCGCCGCATGACTTCAAAGCTCAGCGCGTCCGTCAGACGGAAGTCTTGGTCGGCATAGACACGCAACCACCTTTCGACGGCTGCGAGGCGCAGCTCGCGATCAATGTCGATCACTTCGTGAGCCGGATCGGCAGCCAGCCGGTCCAGGAATTTCAACGCAGCCTCCGGACCTTGCAGCTTCAACACCAGCACGTGCATCTCGGCAACCACGAAACTGGTGGTCACGAGCTTGCTGCCGCTCAACACTTGCTCAGTGTAGGCTGCACGCGCCCTGGTGTGCGTGGCTTCCCGCGTGCTGATCGCGGCTAGCCATCCGGAGGTGTCGAGAAACGTGCCGCTCCCTGACGAAAGAACTGCGTCAGGAGCTCGTCGTGCCGTTCGGCGATGCCCTCGGGCCACGTTTCCTCCGCCATCTCATCGAGGAATTCCAGCATGGGGCTTTTGGTGCCTTGCGTTGCGGCCGCGAAGCTTCGAATGCCCCGGCGTAGCACTTCGGCTCGCGATAACCCGGTCGCTTCGGCCAGGGCCTCCAGCAACTTGCGGTCATCCGGAGCCAGGTAAACTTGAACCGGATCTCGAACCACGTTTCGCGGTGCCCTGCGTTTGTCATACATGTATTGAATGTACGATATTACATTCAGTGGTCAAAGGTTGAACGATCGGTCCCAGCACCAGGAAGCAGGTCGTCCAGCTGGCCAGACAACCAGATACCGTGCTGGGCGGCCTCGCATGCGATCGGGTTTTTACGCTGGAGCTGCGCGCGCCATTCGGCGATGGTCCAGAGGATGGGCTGTACCGCT
>JBQTID010000180.1:0-2416 GCA_052389275.1 Gemmatimonadota bacterium
TCGCCTGTCCTCAGAGTAGGGAACCAACACACTGCCTGCCGTTCCAGCGGCGCATTAGAATGGAGCGCAATGCCGACCCTGTCCACCACGCAGCGCGCGCTTGCCATTAACGCGGCGGTCTTCACGAGCTTCGTGGCGATCGCGGCGCCCGCCCTGGTTGCGATGGATGGGCAGCCGCCGGCGATCGCGCTTCAGGTGCTTGCCGTTGCCTTCGTCTGCTATGGGATTGCCTGGGTGTTTCTGCCTGCGCTGAGTTGGGACGCTCGCCGCAAGGTTGTAGCGCTGGTTGTCATCATCACGATCCTCATGTTCCTGCCGCTGCTGATACCGGCAGCAGCGCGAGGCGCCCGTCTGGTCTTTGCCATTTTCAGCGGTCTGCTGGCGGTCCGTCTTTTCGATCTCTACGTGCAGAGTGAGCGGGGGCGTCCAGCCGATGCGCTGACGGAATCGCTGTTCCTGGCAAGTTCTATATTCGTGTTGCGTAAAATGCCGGCGCCCGTGAATCGGCACAAAGAATGGTCCCGATTCGTCAAACGCGCGGCGGAGCTCATCCTGATGGCGACGCTGCTGGTGATCAGCGCCCATCTCGATTGGCGCTCATATCCATTCCTGCTCGAGCACGCAATCAAGACCACCGCGTTGTTCCTGACGGCTTGCGCGCTGCTCAATCTGTTCATGTCTTTGACTCGACTGTTGGGGCTATTCACCCTCGCGACCGGGCGCGTATACGGTTACCAGTTTGCCTATTTCGGAATACAGGGAGCCGCAGTCGCCTCGACATTGCGGTGGAAGCCGACAGGCTGGGTTGCGGGTGCCGCAATTCTGGGCACGCTGGCGTTCAACCTGTTGGTCTCCGTATTCTTCTTCGTCAACGCCTCGTTGATAGAGCCGTTGTATACCGTACCAATACCGGGCTGGCTACAGTGGTAAGCGGAGATCGATGCTGCTCAGGACAACGCCGTTCCATGCTCGTACAGCTGCGCTTATGCAAGGCCAGGCCTGGCGCCGCTGGGCCGGTTACAGCGCGGCCAGCTCCTATGAGCTGACGCATGAGCGCGAGTATGCGGCCATTCGCAACTCGGCCGCACTGTTCGATGTTACGCCGCTCTGCAAGTATCACATCACCGGACGCGATGCCGCCGCGTTGCTTAACCGGGTCGTGACGCGGGATATCGCGAAATGCGCGATCGGCCAGGTGTTCTACACACCGTGGTGTAATGCGGCGGGGAAGGTGATCGATGATGGGACGGTCGCACGGCTCGCCGAAGACTCGTTTCGCCTGACATCGGCGGAGCCGAATCTGCGCTGGCTGCACATGAATGCGCTCAAGCTGAACGTGCGCATTGAAGATGTGTCCGACCGTATCGCCGCGCTGTCTCTGCAAGGCCCGACCGCACGCGCGCTGCTCGCCGCACTCGGCGCCGACATCGCCAATTTGAAGTATTTCCGCATCACCAAAACCCATTTGCGCGGTGTGCCGTGCGCAATCTCGCGCACCGGCTACACCGGCGACCTCGGCTATGAGATCTGGATCGACAATCAGTTCGCGCTGCCGCTGTGGGACATGCTCGTGGAAATTGGCGCGGACTACGGCATGCTGCCCGCCGGCTTGCTGGCACTCGACATCGCGCGCAATGAAGCAGGACTCATCCTGCTGGATGTCGACTACGTTTCCGCGCGTCACGCACTCATCGACATGCAGTACTCCTCGCCTTTCGAGGTAAACCTCGGGTGGGCGGTCGCGCAGGAGAAGGCGCCGTTCGTCGGCCAGCGCAGCCTTGCAACGGAACGCGCGCAACCTTCCGGCTGGCATTTCGTGGGCGTGGATGTGGACTGGGAATCGCTCGAGCAACTATACGCGCAGGTTGGTTTGCCGCCGCGTCTGCCGACCGCCGCGTGGCGCATGAGCGTGCCACTCTACAAAGGGAGCAAGCAGATCGGCTATGCCACGTCGGGCTGCTGGTCGCCGATCCTGAAGCAGTACATCGCGCTCGCGCATGTGCAGGCGCCGAACCACGCGCCGGGCACGAGCATCGAAATGGAGATCACCGTCGAGCACCGGCGCAAGCGCGCGCAAGCAACGATTACGAAGCTTCCTTTCTTCGATCCACCTAGGAAGCGCGCGTGACCAAGCCGCACGATGCGATCATCATTGGCGGCGGCCACAACGGTCTGGTGACCGCCGCATACCTCGCGAAAGCAGGGAAAAAGGTGCTGGTGCTCGTGCGGCGCGAGCGCGTGGGCGGCGCCGCGGTCAGCGAGCAGATTTTTCCGGGCTTTACCTTTTCGGTCTTCTCGTATGTCGTGAGTTTGCTGCGCCCCGAGATCATTCGCGATCTCGAGCTGCCTCGGCACGGACTTCAGATCCTGCCGCTCGAGAGTACGGTCACACCACTACCGAACGGCGATTACTTCG
>JBQTID010000181.1:0-13091 GCA_052389275.1 Gemmatimonadota bacterium
TGCGCGTGAAGGTCGAGACCGGCACCAGCTCGCCGGTCGGCGTCTTGATCTTGAGGTCGAGCAGCGGCGCGATCGTCGCACGATCTTCATCGCCGATCTGCGGGATGACCTTGTAGCTGCGATCGAAGTAGTTGAAGCGGTTCACGTAGCCGCCGCCGAGCAGCGTGCCCAGCTCCTGCCCGACGGTCGCCAGGTCGAGGCCGAGATCCGCGACTTTCTCGCGGTCGATCACGACGCGTGCTTCCGGCAAATCGATCTTCAGATCCGTGTCGACATACAGGAACTTGCCGCTTTGCCAGCCGGCGCCGATGATACCGCCGACGCTCTCGAGCAGCTGCTCCGGCGGTGCGTCGCTCTGCAACACCAGCTCGACGTCGTACTGGCCGGGCGTCGGCAGTGGCGGATCGAGACGAGGGAATACGCGCAGACCGGGAATCTGCGACACCGCGCCGTAAACTTCACCGTACATCTCTTCGGTCGAGCGGTCACGCTCTTTCCAGTCTTTCGCGACCAGGCCGCCAAATGCGCCCCACGACGCAGTCAGCGACCACATGAACTCGGTTTCCGGGAATCCCGTGATCTTGTCAACGACTTGCAGCGACGCGCGATTGTTCGCCGCGAGCGACGCGTCCGGCGCCGCCTCCATGAACATCGTGATATGGCTCTGGTCCTCGACCGGCGCGAGCTCACGCTTCGAGAAGATGTAGAGCGGCCACGCTGCGGCCATCACCAGTAGCGCCGCCGCTACGATCGCCCAGCGCATCTCAAGCGCGCCATCCAGCAGCCGCTCATAACCATCACGCACGCGATCGAAGCCACGATTAACGAATGCGGTGAGCCTGCCTTCCTGCCCGTGCTCGTGCACGAAGCGCGAGCTCATAACCGGCGAGAGCGTGACGGCAACCAAACCGGACAGTACGACCGCGGCCGCGAGCGTGATCGCAAACTCGAGAAACAGCGATCCGGTCAACCCACCCTGGAACCCGATCGGCGTGTAGACCGCTGCCAGCGTGATCGTCATGGCGACGATCGGCCCGAGCAGCTCGCGTGCGCCGATCAGCGCCGCTTCCAGCCGCCTCTTACCCATGCGCACGTGCCGTTCGATATTCTCGACCACGACGATCGCATCGTCTACGACCAATCCGACCGACAGCACGATCGCGAGGATGGTGAGCAGGTTGAGGCTGAAACCAAACGCATACATGATGATCGCAGCGCCAATCAGCGATATCGGCATCGCCACCAGCGGCACGAGTGCGGTGCGGATCGAACCCATGAACAGGAATACGACCAAGCCGACGATCAGGATCGTTTCGGTCAGTGTCTTCGTGATTTCCTTGAGCGCATCTTCCATGAACACGGTCGCGTCATAGGCGAGGCGCATGTCGATGTCGCGCGGCAGGTTCGGACGGATGCGCTCCATCTCTTCACGCAGGCGGTGCGCGACCTCGATCTCGTTGACACCGACCACCGGATACACGCCCAGATACACGGCCTCCTTCTCGCTGAACTTCGCGACCAGGCTGGCTTCCTCGGCGCCCAGCTCGACGCGTGCGACATCGCTGAGTCTGACAATCGCGCCGTCGCGATTGGCGACGATCAGATCATTGAACTCAGCGACCGTGCGCAGATCGGTGTTGGCGAGCAGGTTCACCTGCACGAGATTGCCCTTGGTCTGGCCGACCGCCGCGAGGTAATTGTTGCGGCGCAGTGCGGCGTGCACGTCACCAGGCGCGAGGTTGAGGGCGGCAAGACGATTGGGGTCGATCCACACTCGCATCGCGATCGGACGGCCGTAGATCTCCACCCGCTGCACACCCTGAAGCGTGCCGAGCTGCGGCTGCAGCGTGCGTGACAGCCAGTCCGTGATCGATGCGACATCACGCGCGCTGGAGGTGAAGCTCAGATAGAACGATGCGTACGGCCGGTCGGTGCGCTGTACCTCGATGGCCGGCGGCTCCGCCTCGCCCGGCAGCTCGGAACGCACCTGCTGGAGGCGGGCACTCACTTCGGCCAGCGCGGCCGTGCTGTTGTGGTTCAGCTTGAGGAAAACCGTAACCGTGCTGATGCCGGCGCGGCTGGTCGACTCCACATGGTCGACGCCGCCGATTGCCGATACCGCGCGCTCGATCGGCGTGGTCAGAAAGCCGCGTACCGTCTCGGCGCTCGCGCCGAAATACACGGTCGTGATCACGACCGACGAGCTTTCGATTTGTGGGTACTGTTGCACCGGCAGTGTTGTCAGTGCGCGCCAACCCACCAGCACAATCACCAGATTGACGACCACCGCCAGCACAGGGTGTTTTATGAAGACATCCGTAAACGAACGCATTGATCCCATGCTCCTAGTGTGAAGCCGTTTCGGCGGCCGTTGTGACCAGCACGCCATCGCGCAGCTTGAACGAACCTGTGGCGGCGATCTGCTCGCCGGCGGTGACACCCTTGTAAATCAGAACTTCGTCACCCAGCACGGTGCCGCTCTCGACGGCGCGCAGCTGCGCCCGCGCCTTGCCATCCTTTTCCGGCATGATCACGAACACGTGGTCGCCGCCCGGACCCTTGCGCAGAGCGCTGACCGGAATCGCAACCGCAACCGCGGAAGCGCCGGCCGGAACCTGGACCCGCACCGAGGCGCCGGGCGCCAACACAGCCGCGCCGCCAGTGATCGTTGCCCGCACCTTCGCGTTGCGCGTGGCGGGATCGACGCGCGCATCGATCGCGACAATGCGCGCCGGCATCGGCGTGTCGCCGGCGTGGATGGAGACCTTGTCACCGCGACGCAGTCCGGCCGCTACGTCCTGCGATACCGCGAAGTCGATGTTCGCCGCGGCGTCGACACCCTGTAGCGTCGTGAGCTGCGTGCCTTCATTCAGGTATTGACCCGGATGCACATCCGCGATGCCGACGCGCGCGCGGAACGGTGCGCGAATCGTCTTCTTCGCAATGATCGCTTTGGTGCGAGCGATTTGCGCGAGCGCGACGTCGCGCTCCGCACGCGCGCGGTCCAATTCCGTCTGCGGCGCGGCGCGGTCATTACTCAACCGCTCCACACGCTGGAGCACGGTCTCGGCTAGAGCAGCCTGCGCTTCCTGCGCGCGCAGCTCCGCCTGCTCGACCGACACATCGAGGGCCACCAGTACGGCACCAGCTTCAACGATCTGCCCCGGTACCAATCGAACTTCGCGCACTGTGCCGGAGATCTCATTGCGCAGTGTAATCGAGCGCAGCGCGAACACGGTTCCGATGGCGGTGGTCGTTGCCTGGTGCTCACGCTCCTGCGCCGTCGCCGTGGTGATCAGCTCCATCGGCTCGGGCTGATTCGCGGAAGCAGCATTCGCTTCCTTGATGTTTGCAACCTTCCAGATCGTGAGGCCTGCTCCTGCCGCAACGACTGTGAGCAGCAGAACGATCGATCCAACACGCTTACGCAACTTTGTCATGATCCCTCAGGAGTGAAGACGCGCCGGCCCAGAAGTGCCTCGAGCTGCGCCAGTGAAAGGCGTGCCGCATAACGTGATTGCACCAGTGCCGCTTCGGCTTCGCTGAGTGCAACCTGTGCTTCCAACAAGTCCAGAATGGTGGTGGAGCCTTCGCGATAACGCGCGCGCTGAACGCGATAGCTCTCGCTGGCCGCGCCGACGCCGGTCTGTGCCAGCTCGATAGCGGCGCCCGCGGTCTGATAACCGCTGTACGCCGCTGCCATTACTTGAGCGGTTGCGCGCTCGCGCTCTGCGCGCTCGGCGCGCGCGACATCGCGGTCCGCACGTGCGCGTGCAATGGCAAGCTCACGCTGGCCGCCGTTCCAGATCGGCACCGAAACATTGACCACGAACTGCGAACGATTGAGCGCGGAAGGGAAGAAGTCGGCGTCGTACGCGCCCATGGTTGCGCCGAGCGTCACTTCCGGCAGATACGCCTCGCGCTCTACGCCGAGCGCCGCGTTGGCGCGCCGTTCCGCGGCCCGCACCGCCTCGAGTTCCGGACCACGCGAGCGCAGCTCGGCGATCGCCGATTCCTGTGTGAACGGCAAGGGCGGCAACGCTGCCGTGTCGATCGCCGCGGCATCAGCGGGTCCTGACAGACCAATGCCGTTGCCAAGTGCGAGTCTGCCAACCACCAGCGCGGAATCGCGCCGCAAAACCGCAAGCCGCGCACGGTTTACTTCCAGCAACAGCTGAAGCGAATCCGTGGCGATAGCGGCACCGGATAGCACACGCGCGCGTGCGACGTCCAGCTGTTCCTGCGCGCGCCGCCACCGATCTGCTTCGACACGCAGCAGCTCGCGGTCGGCGAGCACACCGTAGTAGGTAGCATCGATTGCGAGCGCGATTCGAAACGCAGCCGCAGTTTCATTGGCGGCTGCACTCTCGAACGAAGCGCGCGCACGCTTGATTTCCGAGAATTTGCCGCGGCCGAGCACCGTATAGCTCGCCTGGAGCGTGGCGCTGGTCGCGCTCGGGCTGATGTTACCCGTGCCGAAATTGAAAAACGGATCCGAGAAGCGTGTATAGCTGGTGCCCGCGCTCAGGTTCGGTGTGACCAGATCCGTCAACGCCGTGCGGCGCTCCCATGCGGCCGTCTCGACCTGGCTACGCGCCGCGACACCGCGCGAGTTGACTGCCAACGCACGCGTCCGCGCCTGTTGCAACGTGATGATCGGAACTTCGTTGCCGGCGGATTGAGCGGGCGCCGGCGCCGCCGCGATGACCAAAGTGGTCATCACGGCAACGACCTGCGCGACAGAAACGCGCGGGTTCATCGCGCGGCCTTCACCGCGCTCGATGCGAACGGAATGCGGTATGAGAGCCCTGCACTCCACGTCACATCGAACTGCGTCTTGTCGAAGCTGCTTAGATTGCCGGAAAGACCCGACAGCTCATAAACCCACCCCTTGCCTTCGAGCAACAAGCCGAGCTGCGTACCGGGCAAATTGTAATTCACGCCAAGACCGCCGGTCCCGGCAAATTTGGTCTGATCGTCGTTCGAAGTGCCGACTGGATGAAGTGTGACAGCGCCGGCGCCAACGAAGACGTACGGCTTGAGACCGTTGGCGTTGTACTGAAATTGCACGCCGGCATCGTAAAAGAAACGGTTGAGATCGCGTCCGGTTTCGACGCCGTTTTGACGAAGCTCGTTGCGTGCGAATGTGAAATCACCGCGCAACGCGATTGTCCTGGTGAGATCGACGCCGACCGTAGCGCCCGCGTTGTAGCCGGTCTTGTTGAAGTCGGCGCTGCCCGCCTCGTTCAGATCGGCTACCGAATTGAAGCCGCCGCCCCGCACCGCGATGCTCACCGCCTTATCCTGCGCGCTGGCCGGTACAACCAGAGCCAAACTGAGGATCACGGCACCCAGGATCTGCTTCCGGACTGACATGGTGTATCTCCCTTGGATTGTTACAGTTATGGATCATTAGGTAGCTAAATTCTAAAGCGTATTGACTCTAAAGCTATGAAGCATTTTGGCAAAAAAATCAGGTGATCTTGGCCAGCAATTTGGCCAACTGTACACGTTCCGCGGCCGTGAATGCAGCCGCAAACTGCGCGCGGACGACGTCGACCTGGGTAGCCCCCTCTTCAGCCTGAATGGCACCCTGCGCGGTGAGCTGCGCCAGCACGCTTCGGCGATCGTCCGGATCGTCGACACGCTGCACCAGTCCTTCCGCCTCGAGGCGATCCCCCATCTGGGTAATATTGGAAGCAGCGCACCCCTGGCCCTCGGCGAGAGCCCGCAGGCTGAGCGGCTCGTTCGCGCGGCGCAGCTGATCGAGGACATCGTACTTGGCGTACGACAGACCGGCGGTCTTCAGAGCCTCCGCGATCCGGCCATAAAGTCGTTCCGACACATCCAGGAAACTGAACAAGGTTGCACCGCTGGTGGCGCTGCCTTCCTCAGACTGCTGAATGGTATCTTCGTGATCGAGTTGCTTCATGCCTTTACTATAAAGGCCATTAGCAATCGCGTCAAGACCGTTGATTCTTTGATTCTCGCGCCGCGCGCGACGTTCGATTCCGATGGCGCGGCAGAGCTCGATGCCAGCGTCGAGCTGAGACCTGGACCAGCATGACGATGGTTGTCAGCCAGTTACGCTGTGCAGGATTCGATCGATCTGACGCAGGTGCAGCAGATCATGCGCGGCATACAGCTTCATCAAATGCGCGAGACTTTCTTCGCCACGCTCGCTGTGCACGCCAACCCGCTGCAAATCCTCCGTTGAGGTGCGCTGGAGCAGCCGCAGATTCGCGCACCGCAACGCCGTGAAATCGGAGAGTGCCTGGCCGGCGTCGGCATCATCGTAGCCGAGGCGTGACGCAAAAGCATCCTGGTCGTAGCCTGTAATTGGCGGCCGGTCGTGCGCCAGAATCATGCGCAGCCGGAATCCCCATACCAGCTCGGAATCGGCGAGGTGCTGGAGGACGTGGCGAACCGACCATTTGCCGGGTGCTTCAGGTGCGGTGAGCTGTTTGGGCGTGATGCCGGCCATGACTTTTCTCAAGACCGATTCGGTCTGCGCCAGCACGGTGAGCGGCGGCTGCTCGCGCAATAGATCCAGCAACGCCGCAACATATGCGGTGATCTCTTCAGGGGTGGAGTTCGCCGCGTTCGTATATATGGACATGGGCGCCATTATAATCGAAAGACGTGCCATCGCCGATAGCTTAGCGATCATGGCTGAACGGAGGCAATCATGGAACGAGCAGTCCCAGTGATCCCCGGTGACGACGTCCGCGTTATGAAGGTTTCACGCTGGCGTGGGAGAACCCAAGCGAGGACAATGACAAGGATGGAATGATGGGCCTGCAGCGCGGCGACATTGCAATCCAATGTCCGATCACGGCGGGCAGGCGTGCGTCTCGCTCGACTTGAGCCCATCGCTTCTGTACTCTGAACCTCATCGCAGTTCAAAATTGTGCTCACGCGCGCCTAAATGAACGACGTTAAACGATGACGAAGTTCTTGGTGACGATGTTAGGCGTGATGATGTTGACGGTGACGAAGTTAACGGTAACGAAGTCAAAACCGCTTTTAACATCGGCACAACAAATTCGTCACCCAACATCGTCACCATTAACGTCGTCACGATAACGGCGGCACCCAAACAGCGGTCCAGCTGATAG
The DNA here is from genome assembly GCA_052389275.1 of Gemmatimonadota bacterium. Taxonomy (GTDB): domain Bacteria; phylum Gemmatimonadota; class Gemmatimonadetes; order Longimicrobiales; family RSA9; genus CBJLQC01. Next base: position 7,119 of record JBQTID010000181.1, read on the forward strand.
TCACTAGCGCATCATCTCGTAGTAGCCGCGCACTCCGTCAGAATTCGGAAACACGCGATCCGCCTGGCCGCCGGTAAGATCGAAGGTTGCCGCAATCGCCCCCTTTAGCACCGCGCGCGTATCGAGTGTCGGCTTCACGTCACGCCCCTCGAACAGCGCACGGTCACTCAATCCCGGCCAATCCGCCACGACCGCGGAGCGTGCGACCATCGGACCGAGCACGAAGCCTGCGCCCGCTGTGCCGTGATCCGTACCACGCGTGCCATTTGGACGCGCGGTGCGGCCGAACTCTGTCATGACGACGACGGTTGTGTCATGCCATGCTGCGCCCATCTCTTCGCGGAATGCTGCCAGTCCCGCCGCGAGTTGGCCGAGCAGCCGGTCGAGCGCGCCGCCCACCAGTCCCTGGTTCGCGTGCGTGTCCCAACCGCTGAATTCGACGGCGGCAACATTGGGCCCGGTGTTCGTGCGCAGGATACGCGCGGCGGCTTGCATGAGCGGCGTTATGCCGCCACGGCGGGCATTGCCACCCGCCATCGTCTCTTCGCCAACCACATCTCTTTGTTGCAGCGCTGCCTCGAAGCGGCCGTGCAGCGTGCCATCCGCGCGATACAGGAGCGCGAGCCGATCGAGATACGCATCGTCGACGGCACCGAGCTGCGCGGGTGACCAGGTCTGCACACCGAAGGATCCAGTCAGCGAGCGAGGCAGTCCGGAAGCGATGGCGATGCCAGACCGCTCACCGGGCATCACTTGCAGCAGTCGATTGAGCCAGCCATCTGATGCGCCGACCGGCTTGTCCAATCCGGTCTCGAGAATTGCCTGTCCATCGAAATGGCTGCGCGTGCGGTAGGGAATCGCCAGCGCGTGCAGCACGACCAGCTCGCCGCGATCCCAAAACGCTTTCAAGGGCGCCAGCCCCGGCGCGAGACCGAACTGATCGTTCAAGCCGATCAAATCATGCGCCGCGAATGCCAGCGTGCCGCGCAATGAGCGATACGCCGGATCCGCAAACGGCACTACCGCGGCGAGGCCATCAAAGCCGCCGCGCAGCAAGACGAAGACCAGGCGCCCGCTCTGGCGCACGTGCGCGAAATTGACGATGGGCGAGCCGAACGTCGCCATGCCGCCGTAACACATGTTCTTCAGGAACTCGCGGCGCTCCATGCTACCTCCACTGAAATGCAGGGCCGGCGATCGCGAGTGCAATGCGCTCGTCCGCGGGAATTGAATTGTCGGCGAGCAGCGCCTGCAACGGATTGCCGTTCGCCACGTCGACGACCTCGAGCAGGCGCTGCGGGGCGAAACCGGCGCCGCTCGCTTTGCCGATTGTCTGTCGTGCAATCGTGCGCGCGAGCTCTCCGCGATTCAGCAGCGCATCCGGGTCCGCCCATTCCTGCGTCGTATCGCCAAAGCCTTTGGGTGCCTGCGGTGCCCAGAGCGGATGACGAAGCTGCCTCAACACCGGTGAGAGCGCCTCGCTTGCGTCGCGTGCATCGAATGCGCGTAACACGGCAACCAGCCAGTCTTGTGGCGTGCGGAACTTGCGCGCGGCTTCCGACCACGCTTCAGGCAGATCGATCAATGCGGCGGATACAGCGTGCAGATCGCCATCGGTTGTGCGAAAGACGCGCGCGATGCGATCGACGGCTGACGCCGTTGGCTGGTCGGCAACGAAGTGCGTGACGAGCTTCGTCGCAATGAAAGTCGAGGTCGCAGGATGCCGGCTCAGTGCGCGCATCGCGCGCTCGCCTTCACGCAGCCCCGCTTCCTCGTAGCGAATGCCCAGCAGGGTTTTCGCGCTGGGCTCATGCGCGAGTTCGCGAAACTCGAAGCGAATCTCGCGATCCGTCGACCAGCCGGTCAGGATGCGTGCGAGCTCCAGCACGTCGTTTTGCGTATAGCCACCGTTGACGCCCAGCGTATGCAGCTCGAGCAGCTCGCGCGCATAATTTTCGTTGAGACCGCGCTGGCGGCCCAGCCTGCCGCCGGCGCGAGCACCTCGCGAATTCGGCCCGATCGATTGAAAGTTGTCGAGATAGAGTAGCATCGCCGGGTGTTTCGCCGACGCGAGGACCATATCCTCGAAGCGGCCGAGGACGTGCGGACGAATGACATCGCGTTCATAGCTCCCGGCGAGTAGCGAGACCGGCAGCTTTGCAGCGGCGGACACGCACAGATGGTTGCTCCAGAACCCCACCAGCCGCTCGACGAATGGCCGGGTAGTTGTAGCGCGTTCGGTCAGCGCCGCTCGTTGCTCAGCGCTCGCGAGCTGCACGATCTTGCGGCGCGCTTCTCTGCGATCCTGCTCACCGCCCTGCATCATACGCAGATTGCGCAGTGCGTCCGCGATTTCCGACGGTGAATTGCCGGCCGGAGCGCGCAGCGCAGGCGGCCCCGAATCCAGCTGGCCGCGCAGCCAGCCATGCCCATCGCTAATCCGGTCCCGCTCGCCGACGCGGGCGCCCAGGCCGAAGCGATTCAGGGCGCGGAGTCTCTTATCCATGGTAGACAGATGCCGTCGTTGCGTGGAATGTTAGATGCGTTTCATCATACAACGCATGCAGCCAGACAATCGCGGCTTCCCCAGACACACTGTGAACGTGCCGCTCGAGGTCAGCGCCGTGCCGGAGGCGCCCCCAGCGATGATGCAGGGTCTCAACGTGGGCTACGGCGGCCTGGCTTTTCTCTTCGATCAGTGTCTCGATGTGGGGCAGGTTATCCAGCTGCGTATTCCGACCGTGAAGCCGCCATTCAAGGCGAATGCTCGCGTCGCGTGGTGCCGGCCGGAAGGCAGGCGGTATCTGGTCGGCGTCGCATTTATGGACTCGACGCATGCATTTCAGTCGCGCATGGTACAGCAAGTATGCTCGATCGAGAATTATCGCAAGGAAGTGCAGCAGCGGGAGGGACGCACGCTCACGACTCAGGAGGCGGCGGGCGAATGGATACAGAAGTTCGCGGGCCGGTTTCCGGACTAGCGGACCGCTGCCCGAACTGCGGCGCTACGGCGGGCGCAGCGTACTGCCAGGCTTGCGGTCAGCGGCAGGACGGGCTGAACATTTCCTTGCGACAATGGCTGGCCGACGTCTTTGACGATCAGCTCGGCATCAATGCAAAGCTGCCTCGCACGTTGCGAATGCTGCTGTTCTCCCCCGGCAAGCTGACCACGGAGTGGCTGGCGGGACGCCGCGCTCAGCACGTCAGTCCTGTCCGGCTATATTTCGCCGTAGCATTGTTGTTTTTTTCGATACTGCTGTTCTCGCTGGATCGCGCCTCCAGAACAGCAGCGCCCGCGCCAGAAGCGGCCGCGCCGACTTCGATCAGCGCATGGATCGAGCGCACAGAGAATGACACGCTGTTCGCGCGGCAGGTCGGTGAGCAGGCGGCGCGAACCATGCCTACGGCCATGCTGCTGCTCTTGCCGCTGTACGCACTTGCACTGAGTCTGTTGTATCGGCGCGCAGGCGTCTTCTACATCGGTCATCTCATGTTTGCGTTGCATGTCCACACGTTTTTCTTCCTGGTGATGCTGCCGCTGGTGCCGTTCGTCGAAGCTTCGGATCGCTGGGCGCTGCAAGGTTCGCTGGTCGGTATATCGGCCGCGCTGCTCATGTACCTCTACCTCTTTCGCGCCATGCGTGTCGTGTATCGAGCTTCACGCTTCGGCACGGCCGTACGCCTCATCGCGCTGTTCGCGTTCGACTCGTTCGTTCGCTCGGTCGTGGCATTTGCTATTGTATTCGTGAAGACGCGAAACGCCGCGGCCGGCCTCCTGCTCGCCGGCTGCCTTGCACTATCAGGCTGTGCTTCCGCGATCATGCGCGGCGGGCCGGGCTTCGACATGGGCACACTCACCGTCAGCGGCTTGAAGACCGGCGTCGGCGCGCATGTCGACGCGGTTGGCTACGACGCGGACGAAGGTGGCGGCTATGGTGTCGGCGTCGCGCTGGGCATGGCGGGTTACACGAGCAGTGGTGATGCCGATCCGGTCAGCATTGGCACAATCGAAGCACGCTATCGTTTGCCGATTGCGCCCAAGCGCTCGGGCACGCGTCTCTACTGGGAATTCGGTTCGGGCATTGGCGGCGCGTGGGCGCCGGAGCTACAGCGCTTCGCGATTCCGATTCAGATCGAGCTCGGCGTTCAGCGTCCGCTGGGCGGCGCATTGATCGTGGCCGGTATCAGGGAGCGTTTCGTAGGACTTATCGGCAGCGGCTCACCTGGAGCCGACGCGTTCAATTCGCTGCAGCTGTTGATAGGAATTGGCGTGCGCTAGCCGGCGCTTGGCCAAGCTCACCTCGCGCTAGTATTTTTCTGGATGCAGTTTTCGCAGGTGACGCCGCACACCGTCCTACACGAAGTTTTCGGGTTCTCCGAATTCCGTCCTGGTCAGGAGAAAGTCATCGAAGCCGTGCTGGCCGGTCGTGACTGCATCGCGGTCATGCCGACCGGTGCAGGCAAATCGCTGACGTTCATGGTGCCGGCGCGCATGATGAGTGGCACTGTGCTGGTGCTTTCACCACTCATCTCGCTGATGAAAGACCAGATCGACACGCTCGCATCGCTCGGCTTTCACGCGGTCGCGATCAATTCGACGCTGCCCTTCGAGGAGCGCCGCGCGCGCCTGGCCGCACTGCGGCGCGGCGAATACGAGTTGGTCTATCTCGCCCCTGAAGCTCTCGACGGATCATTACGTGATCTGCTGCGATGCTGTCCGCTCGCGCTGATCGTCGTCGATGAGGCGCACTGCATTTCGCAATGGGGCCACGACTTCAGACCGTCCTACCGCCGCTTGTACGGCCTCAAAAAAGAGCTGGGCGAGATACCCGTGCTCGCGCTTACCGCAACCGCTACCAGGCGCGTTGCGCGCGACATCATCCGCCAGCTCGGCATGGTGAATCCCGCGGGCTACAAAGGCTCGTTCTTCCGACCCAATCTGCACATCTACACGCGCAAGAAAGGCACGGGCGACACGCGCCGCGAAATCCTCGCGCTGGTGCGCGCACGCGCAGGGCAGAGCGGCATCATCTACTGCATGTCACGCAAGGGCGTCGAGCAGACCGCGGCGTTTCTTTGCGTGCAAGGCGTGCGCGCACGCGCGTATCATGCCGGACTTGCCGACGACGAGCGCGCGGCAACCCAGGATGCATTTGCCCGTGACGAGATCGACGTCATTGTCGCGACCATCGCGTTCGGCATGGGCATCGACAAGTCGAACGTGCGTTTCGTCATTCATCGTGACATGCCGAAAGATGTGGAGTCCTGGTACCAGGAGATCGGCCGCGCCGGTCGCGACGGATTACGCAGCGATTGCTTCGTCTTCTATTCGTGGGCGGATGTAAAGCTGCACGAGCGCTTCCTCGATGGCATCGACGATCCGGAACAGTGGCACGAGCGGCGCGCGACCATCGTCCGACTCTTCGATCTGCTCGAGCGCGCGCGATGCCGGCACCAGGCCATCCTGCGCTACTTCGACGAAGAAATCCCGCCGTGCGGTGAATCGTGCGATGTGTGCACCGGTGAAACCGTCAAAGCAGTTACTGCCGGAGCGCCGGCCGTGCGCTCGAAGAAGACACTCGATTTGCCGGCCGACGTGGATGCCGGCTTGCTGGCCCGGTTGAAGGCGCTGCGTAAGACCCTGGCCGATCGCGACGGCGTGCCCGCCTACATCGTCTTCAACGACCGCACGCTGATAGAGATGGCGCAGGCGCGGCCACGTACGCCTGCGCAGCTGCTCGCGGTTTCAGGCGTAGGCGCAGCCAAGCTCGCGCGCTACGGCGATGAGTTCCTGGCGGAGATCGCGCGTTAGCAGGTTGCTGAAAAACGGGCGGGTGGTTTGGGTGCAGGCAGGGCGCTACGCAGACCGTGCGGGTTTTACAGCGTATCCTGCATAAGCCTGTGGTTCGAGCGGTCCGGTTGCTCAGCAGTTTATGCAGAGTACGCTTTAAAACCGCGACGGTCTGCGTAGCG
>JBQTID010000182.1:0-8630 GCA_052389275.1 Gemmatimonadota bacterium
AACCGTGACCAGGCCAGTCTGCGTGCCGAAGTCGCGCTGGAGCGGAGCATACGATGACACGCGAAGCAACCGTCGTGCTGAACGGCTGTAGAGCCAATGGACGTCAGGCCGGCGAGCCGAGGATACAGCAGCCGGACCCGCACATGGACATCGCGGCGCTGGTGCGGCAGCAGCTGTTCATGCTGGGCGAGGATCCCGCGCGAGCGGGGCTGCTGCGCACGCCCGAGCGGGTGGCGACATCGCTCGGCTGGCTGACGCGAGGCTATCATGAAGATGTGAACGCGCTGATCAACGGCGCCATCTTCGAGGAAGATCACGAGAGCATGGTGCTGGTGCGCGACATCGAGCTGTACAGTCTGTGCGAGCAACACATGCTGCCGTTCTTCTGCAAGGCACAGGTCGCCTACATCCCGGACGGCCGGATCATCGGTCTGTCGAAGATCCCGCGCATCGTGGATGCCTTCGCGCGGCGGCTTCAGGTTCAGGAGCGGCTCACGGAACAGATTGCCAACGCCTTGATGGAGGTGCTGCGGCCGCGCGGCGTTGGCGTCGTCGTTGAAGCGCAGCATCTCTGCATGATGATGCGCGGCGTGGAAAAGCAGAACTCGACCACCGTGACCAGCGCGCTGCGGGGCGTTTTCCAGGAGTGCCCGATGACACGCGAGGAGTTTTTGCGGCTCGCGCATGGCTGACGCGCGGGTGTCTTGTGTGGACCGAGACGCGTTGGCGCCCCTCAACCGCGAGGTATCGCGAGGCGTACGCACATAAGCACCGTCAACCGCTAAGCCTCTTTAAGCTGCTGCGTTGTCTCAACGCACGATACGCGGCGGCGGTCACGATGCCATATAGCACGTGAGTCGCGATGCCGCTTGCAACCTGCAGCGGCTTCTGTTTCATAACGGGCGGCATGAGCCGTAATAGCGGCAGCCAGCCCACGTAACCAACCGCCCACGTTGCCACGCCCAGCCCGACACCGGCGAGTATAATGCTCTTTCGCTCGCCGCTCGCCAGACTATAGAGTGCGCCGAAGGTTGCACCGTAGCCCAATGCGAGCGAGCGCGACGAAACGCGTTCGACGGTTCGCGGCACGTGCGCACGCGTGGTGGGAGGCAAAAGGGCTTCCGCTTTGCGAACCATGTAATCGCCCGGATCCTCGCGTAGCGGCGGCATGATCTGCGGCACGAGCTTCCGATTGAGTGTGCGTACGGGCTGAATCGCGAAAGTGCCAGCCAAACCGGCAGCGGCGCCAACCGCCGCGCGCGTCGTAATCGACCGTGTATTCATGGTTGCTCCTACCCTTCTGCTATCTAGTACCGGGTCGCAATGACGGTGCCACCGCCATATTATCAGCGATAGCTATCGGCAATCGCTATCACTGGAGACTCCATGGCGCTGCATGAACGCTGGTTCGTCGAGCCACGCTATCCCGTGCAATGGGAGCAAGCACTGTCGCGAGAATTCTGGCTGTCGGTTGGTATCGCCGCCGGCGTCACCGCGCTCGCGACCGTGGTCTGGAGGGTGCGGCGAGGGCAAGACATTGTACCAGGCCCGCTGGAGCTCGGCATGGAGCGCGAGAATTACCAGCGACTAATGTCGTGGCTGCCGCTCGTGATCGGGCTGCACACGGCCGTGCCGCTGCTGGTGGCGGGCGCAGAACGCTACGTGTTGGTGCCGAACATGGCACTCTCATGGCATTTCGTTGGTGGCGTAATCGCGCTCTTCGAGATCGTCATCGCACTAGCGTTCGTATACGGCGCACTCACACGACCTGCCGCCGTCATGCTCGCACTGGTCTGGCTTGCCGGTGTGTTTATTTTCGGCGTGCTACAGCCGCTCGAACAGGCAATATTTCTCGGCATTGCATTCTTCCTCTTCACGACCAGCCGCGGTCCGCTTGCGCTCGATATGGCGCTGAAGCGACTGCATGAGCCGATTGCGGGGCTAGTGCCCTACAGCGTGCCCGTGCTGCGCGTGCTGACCGGCATTGGCATCATCTTCGCCGCGCTCGATGAGAAGCTGCTGAACATTCCCATGGCTCTCGCATTCCTCGACAGCTACGAGTTCAATTTTTTTCCCAGCATCGGCTTGCCCGAGGTAAGCGACCGCACTTTCATCCTCATGGCCGGCACCATGGAGCTCACCTTCGGGCTGTTGCTCATCTCCGGCGCATTTGTCCGCCTGATGATTCTGATTCTGTGGCTGCCGTTCAATCTCACGCTGCCGTTTTTGGGGTGGCGCGAACTGGTTGGTCACTTGCCGATCTATGGCGTGATGGCGCTGTTGCTGATATGGGGACCGGGTGCGCTTCAGCCGGCGGCGGAAATGGTACGAGGCATCGAGGAGCGCGAGGACGAGCGCTGACCCTCGCCTCTGGCTGAAAAACCGATTTGGGCGTTATGGGTGCGGCGAGTGAGCTGACCGCGAATCCGAACGCGCGGAATTAGTCTGAAACGCTCGAAATCGTGAGCGCTGCGACTGCGGCACCAGCAAAACAGAGCCCTGCGCACACGTTCTTGGCGCGCACGAAGCCGTTGACCAGCACGTCTCCGCCAACGGATTCGGCGCCCGCCATGCCGGCCGCGAGGGGCAGCAGCGCGACAGCGATCAAACCCGCCAATCGCGCGACTGCATTGTTGAACGCCGACGCAACGCCTTTCAGATCCTGCGGCGCCGCGGCCAACACGGCCGCGGTCAACGGCGCAACCAGGATACCGAGCCCAAAACCAAATACGATCAACGCAGGCAGAATTGCGCCGACGTAGCTTGCTCCCGGCTGCACGCGCGTGAACAGCAACATGCCGATGCCCGCGACCAGGGCGCCGATTGTCAGCGGCCAGCGCGCGCCAATGCGAGTGGCGATCCCGCCGGCGATTGGCGATAGCACGAGCAGTAAAAAGTTGACCGGCAGCAGCGCGGCGCCTGCCCATATGGGACTGAAGCCGAGCGCGTTTTGCAACTGCAGCATCAGAAGAAAAATCAGGCCGCTGAGCGCGGCGTAGACGAGCAGCGTCGTCAGATTTGCGCCCGTGAAAGCACGCGAGCTGAACATCGTTAACGGCAGCAGCGGCGCTGTTGCTCGGCGTTCATACACGACAAAGCCCGCCAATAACGCGAGACCCGCGGCGCCGACGATGATGACCCATGCGGTCGAGAACCCCGAGGCAGGTCCGCTGATCAGCGTGGTGATGATGCCGGCCAGACCGGTCGTCGCGAGTGCGGCGCCAACATAATCCACGGCGCGCGTTCTGCTGGGCTCGCTGCGCGGCAATGCACGCCGCGCGAGCCACGCCGCGAGCAGCGCAAAGGGCGCGACGATCGCAAAGATCACGCGCCACGATGTTACTTCCAGCAAAGCGCCACCAAGCAGCGGCCCGACTGCTGTCGACGCACCGGACCAGCCTGCCCACTGTCCGATGGCGCGTCCTCGTTCGTTCTCTGCGAACACCGTCTCCAGCAAAGCCAGACTGTTGGGCACGAGCAGCGCGCCGGCGGCGCCCTGCAATAATCGCAAAGCGACCAGTGCGCCAATGCCCGGCGCGAACGCGACCAGCAGCGACGTGACTGCGAAACCGAGGAGGCCGAGCACGAAAACGCGTGCGCGGCCAAACACATCCCCGAGCGCGCCGCCGAGCAGAATGAGTGCGCTGAGCGTCAGCAGGTAACCATCCAGGATCCACTGCAGCCCCGCGATGCCGAGTTTCAGATCGCGCGCAATCGACGGCAGCGCAACATTGACGACCGTCATTTCGAGGAAGACCGCACCCGATCCCAGCACGGTCGCGAGGACAACCAGGCGGCCGCGCGCGGAGCTCAGCGGTATGAATGGCGTATTCAACGGGCCGCGAATCGCGCTGTGATCGAGCGCTCCATCGCGCCCAGTGCGGTATCGACGATCAGCGCGAGCACGGCGGCTGGAATCGCTCCGAACAGAATCATCTGCGTGTCGGACAGCGCGAGTCCCGAGACGATCGGATCGCCGAGGCCGCCCGCGCCGATGAACGCCGCCAGCGTAGCGGTGCCGACACCGATAACCGCAGCTGTGCGGATCCCTGCCATGATGATCGGACTTGCGAGCGGCAGCCGCACGAAGCGCAGCACTTGTCCCGGCGTCATGCCGAGCGCGCGCGCCGCTTCAACCGCGTCGGGCGCCGCATCGCAAACCCCGCTGTACGTGTTGCGCAGGATTGGATACAGCGAATAGAGAAACAGCGCGACCAGCGCCGGTACTACGCCAATACCCAGGATTGGGATCATGAAGGCAAGCAATGCGATGCCTGGAATCGTCTGCAATACGCCGACGCCGCGAATGATCGGCTCGGCGCCTGCTCCGGCACGCTCCAGCGCAAGGCCGATCGGCACCGCGATGATAACGGCCGCGGCCAATGAAATCAGCACCAGCAGCAAATGCCGCCACACCAGGCGGGCCAGCAGCGCCCGTCGCTCGAAGAAATAGCGCGCCAACGAAGTCTCTTTCTCGGTGTCGGACTGAATACTCCGTCCTTCGCTGCCAACGAGATTCAGCTCACGGAGCGCCCAGGCTGCAACTTGTGGCACAGGTTCGCCGCGCGCCTCTATGCGCTCGTTCAATTGTCGTATGAGCTGCAGGTCGAGCCGCCCGGACAATTCCGACAGAGCGGCCACCGCTCGCGGAAACTCGCGATAGAACGTTCCATTCACGAGTGCCGCCGCCTCGTACGGCGGAAAGAAATTGCGGTCGTCCGTGAGCACGACCAGCTGGTGTCGCGCGATCAGCCCGTCCGTCGAATAACCATCGATGACATCCACGTTGCCACTCACGAGCGCGTTATACTTCACCGATTGCAGCAGCGACCGCACGTCCGCGAAGCGAAGCTGATACTCTCGTTGAAGTCCGGGCAAGCCATCGGGGCGGCCGACGAAGTCCGGGGTCAGCCCGGCATTCAAACTTGGCGCCGCGCGCCTCAAATCCGTAAGGGTGCGCAGGCCGTGGCGGGCCGCCGTCTCCCGCCGTACCGCAATCGCATATGTATTCTCGAAACCGAGCGGCGGCAGCCAATAGGTATCGAAGCGGCGCGGAAATTCCGTGGCAACGCGGCGAAAGACCGCGCGCGCATCTCGCTGCGGCTGCTCGTGCAGAATCGCCAGCAGTCCGGTGCCCGTGTATTCGGGATATACGTCGATGGCGCCACGGCGCAGCGCGCCGAAAGCGATTTCCGTTGCGCCGAGGCCAGGCCGACGATCGACGCGAAACCCGCGCGCCTCGAGCAGCTGAGCGAACATTTCGGCTAGCAGATACGATTCGGCGAACGGCTTCGAAGCGACCGTTATCGCACGACTGTCATGGGCTTGTGAACCTTGCAGCAGCGCGCAGAGCAAGACCGCGCCAATCATTGTGCGACCGCGCCGGACTTGCGGATCAGCTCCGCCACGTACGGCGTTGCAGGTTCCGAGAAAACTTCGCGCGGCGTGCCGATCTGCTCCACTTGGCCGCGCCGCAGCACGGCAATGCGGTCGGCGAGCAAAACGGCTTCGCACAGGTCGTGCGTGACGAGCAGTGTTGTGATGCGCAGCTGCTCGCGCAGATTCAGGAATGCTTCGTGAAGGTCCGCGCGCGTGATGGCGTCGAGCGCGCTGAATGGCTCGTCTAGCAGCAGACAGCGAGGCTGCGCGGCGAGTGCGCGCGCGATCGCGACGCGCTGCCGCTGCCCGCCCGATAATTCCGCCGGCCGCCGTTCTGCGAAAGTCGCGGGCGTGAGCCCTACGAGCTCGAGCGCCGCGCGCGCGGCAGCCGTCGGATCCGGATGCTGCACCAGCCACGGAACCAGTGCGACATTACGCAGCACTCGCCAATGCGGCAGGAGACCACCGGTCTGCGGCACGTATCCGATGCTGCGGCGCAGTGCCACCGGATCCAACGCGGCGACAGCTTCACCATTCGCGAAGACGTGCCCGGAATCCGGCTCCACCATGCGGTTGAACAGCCGCAGCAGCGTCGTCTTGCCCGAGCCGCTTTCACCGACCAGCGCGAGGCACTCATCGGCTGCAACACTCAACGACACGCTGTCGAGCGCGATTACGTCGTTGTAGCTCTTGCGCACGTCAACGGCTTCGAGCGTAGCCACGTGCGGACTTTATGCGTTATGTCTGGGTGAGGCCGCGGACGGCGGCTGCAAGGGTACGCACCTTGGCTCCATCCGCAGCGGATTGCGCATCACTGTCGAGCTGCGCCGCCAACTGCGCGAGAGCTGCGCGCCTCTGTTCGCCGGAGCGCGATTCCGCGCGCGTGAGCGCCGTGCGCGCGGCGGTAATCCTGTTTGCGGCCAGGCCATTCGAGCGCGTCAGCTGATCCAGATACGCGCGTGCCAGCGCGAACGAAGGTGGCCAGGAATATTTCTGTTGGTGCTGCGCATTCAGCTGCTCGAAGCGGACGGTCCTCGCGGCGTCGATCTCGTTGCCCGTAAGCAGCGGATTCGGCGTGAGCTCGAAAATGTCGAGGCCACGCGCGATTTCGGAGCTGAAAAGGTAACCGTTGTACCAATACACCGACCAGGAGCCGCCGTCGACCAGCTTGGTCGCATCCATCGGACCCCGATCGAAATACGCGATCTCCGTCGGGTTCGAAGGATCGGTCCAGTCGAAGACCGAGACGCCGCCCTGATACCACGCCTGAGCCATGACGTCGCGACCGGGAATCGGGATGAGCGAGCCGTTGTGCGCTACGCAGTTCTCGAACGACGTCTGCGCGGCCGGCATCTTGTAATAGCTCTTGAACGTCATCTGATTGTTAACGACAGTGAAAATCGCGTTTGCTCCCCACTCGTACTTGTCCGTCGCCCGGCAACGTGGTGCCCTGCCACCGCCCCATTCATCCGTGAACAGCACTTTCGAGCCATCATTGCTGAAGGTAGCCGAATGCCAAAACGAAAAGTTGGAGTCGGCGGCCGCGGCAATTCGCTTCGGGTTCGCGATGTCACGAATGTCGAGCAGCAGGCCGTAACCGCCACACGCGCCGCCCGCCAGGCCAATTTCCGGATACACCGTGATGTCATGGCACTGAGAAGGTCCGGTCCGCACGCGTGAAGCAGCAGCCGTCCGGCCGGAGCGAGCGAGTCTCTCGCCGCGCCCGGCGGTGTCCGCAGCCACGTCACCGTGTCTGGGTGGTGCCGGTAGGTCGGTGAAGATGCGCGGCGAGCTGACGATCGCTGCCTGTTGCGGCGCGGTCAGCGGCACCTTGATCACTTCGATGCGGAAAAGCGCGGAGCTCGGGTCCTGCTCCGGCGACAACGCGGAGCAGCCGGGCAGCTCACTCGGTGAGCGCACTGCCGCTGAGCCGGAGACATAGATGTAAACGTTGTTGCGATCGTTTGGATCGGCGGCCACGGTGTGCGTGTGTGATCCGCGGCACGTTTGCACGTTCGCGATGTAATTCGGCCGCGCGATGTCTGTGATGTCGAAGATGCGAATACCGCGCAGCCGCTCGAGACTGACCGTGTCGGGTACGCCTTGCGTGCCGCAGTCCGTGCGGCCGGTCATTCCCTCGCCGGACACGAAGAGCAGATTCCTGTATACCGACACGTCGCTCTGCGAGGCCGGACACAGGTAGGCGAGCGTGAGAGCTGGTTCCTTCGGGTCAGAAATATTCCAGACCTGGAAGCCGTTGTAATTGCCTTGAATCGCATACTTGCCGGTGAATGCGAGATCGGAGTTCGTGAAACCGGCGAAGTTTTGTGGCGACGGCGTGTTCGAGACCAGGCGCATGTTCCACGCTGCGATGCCGGCGTCGGTCGCGCCCGCGCGCAGTCCTACGCGCGGATCAGGGCTCGGCGCCGCCGTAGTCATACCTGGTGTTGGCGCATCGGTTTCGGTCGCGGCCGAGCAGGCGCCGATCGAGAGTATCGAGAATGCAAAGGCAGCGAATCGCAGCGAATACCGCGTCATGGACGAGACTCCATCTCAGAGAGCATTGTTTCCATTCGGTCGATCTCGGTTGTCTGATCGGCGAATACATCTGATGCGAACCTGAATACCGCTTCATCCTGCGCCGCGCCGTAACTGCTGAACAGTTTTTCGACCATGGTCAGCGCGCCATAATGATGTTGAATCATGAAAGTCAGAAACCAGCGGTCGAATTCGCGCCCGCGCGCCCGGTCCAGTTCGGCGAGCTGTTGCGCGGTAAGCATGCCGGGCATTAGCTCGTGCGCATGAGACTCGGACTGCGCGCGGTCACGCAGCCACGTTCGCGCAAGCGCTATCTCATCCTGTTGCGCAACCACGATGCGCTCGGACAGCCGGCGGATCGCATCGCTCGCGCCGTGACTGGCGGCCCAGCGACCAATGAGCACGGCCTGCTCATGATGGTGGATCATGCCCGCCATGAATTGCACGTCGGCGGCGGTAAAGGGCAGCTGCGCAACCGGTCCTGGCGCGGGAGGCTGAGTATGTGGCACGCCAGCACACGCCGCCATGGCGAGGATTGCAGCGGCGGCTGAAATTGCCGAGTTCCGTTTCATGGCCGGAGTATACGTGAGAACTTCGGATTAGAAAACCGGATTAGAAAACCGGATTAGAAAACCGGATTAGAAAACCGGATTAGAAAACCGGATTAGAAAACCGGATTAGAAAACCGGATTAGAAAACCGGATTAGAATACC
>JBQTID010000183.1:0-10616 GCA_052389275.1 Gemmatimonadota bacterium
CGTCACGTCATTGCGAAGCGAGAAGCGTCGCTGCGTGAAGTCCTGATTCGAGATGTTGCTGCCGATCTGGGCGCAGCAGCCGAACCCGTAAAAGCGGTTCACCATCCCCAAACTCCGCGGGTCCGGATTGTAATGGTAGTTCTGGAAGCTGGCAGTTGCTTCATTGAGCCAGCTCCCCGTGACCAAAGTGTGCTTGGCGATCGCCGTGTGGACGTCGTTGTTGAAATGGGTAGCAGCCTGGAATGACGTGAGGCCGCCGAAATCGCGGATGTCATTTTCGTTCCGGAGATTGTAGCTGACTTCGAACGTAGATCCCGGCCGCCGTTCGTACGTCAGCTTCGCGAAGCCGAGCCATGCCTCGAACGGTTCGGCGAACTCGCCGTTGTACTGCGCGAAATTGACCGTGTCGAGTGCTGGATAGGTGGCGTTCGGGTTACCGCCGAATCCTGTGGGCGGCGTGATGTTCACGCGCCGAGCGCGCGTTTGGTCGTTGCGCTCGAAGGAGCCGAAGAAAAAGAGCTTGTCGGGCTTCAGCGGTCCGCCTACGTTGATACCGCCTTGATATTTCTTGAAGTCCGGGCGGGTGAGATTGGTGGCCGCTCGCTGGAAAGTGTCGAGCGCGATGAGCCCCTCGTGCTGGTAGTTCAGGAACGCGTGGCTCTGCCAGGTATTGGTGCCGGACTGCGTCGTGGCCGTGATGATGGCGCTGGACGCTTTCTGATACTCGGCCTTGAAGTTCTGAGTGATCACGCGGAACTCGCGCACTGCGTTGCGCGGAAATGGATTGCCACGGCTCGCGTCCTGCCCCGCAATACCACCTGCCAGGATGTCGTTCTTGTAGCTGGCGCCGTCGATAAAGACGTTTACCTGTTCGGCAGCCTGCGCGCCCGCCGTGAAGGTTTTGCGTGTCGCATCCAGGCGATCACCCTGTAGCTGCGTTCCCGGCGCGAGAATGGCCAGGCCGAGGAAGTTGCGATCCGGAGTCGGCAGGTTCTGCACCTGCTCCGGCGTGATATTCGTCGCGATTTCGGACGTGCGGGATTCCGTCGCAATGCCTGGAGCCGTGACCACGAGCTCGGCGATCGCCACCGCCTCGGTAGTGAGCTCGAAATTCTGGTCGGTGGTCTGGCCCACCAGGAGCCGGATCGACCGACGCTGCTCGCCGTACCCAAGCATCTGCACGGACAATTCGTAGGTCGCGGGGCGCAGCCCGCCGAAGAAGTAACTCCCCGTCGTGGTCGTAAGCGCCTGGCGGACCTGATTCGTTTCCACGTTCCGCGCGGTGACTGCTGCACCGACCACCGGACCAGCGCTGGAGCTAACAACTCCGCGGATGCTGCCGGTCGTCGTCTGCGCGTGTGCTGGCGTCCATATACCGAGGGTAAGCGCCCAGGTGAACGCCACCCCAATGGCCAGCAGGCGCGCTGCGGTTTGCCTTCTCATTGGCGATTTCTCCTGATCTGGGTGGATTGAGACAGAGTCGCGCCGCACGAGCTCCTGATGGCCAGCTCGGTCGGCAATACTTCACGTTTTCGTTCGTGTCGATTGTGGGCGTTGATGGCATCGAACAAGCGGTCCGCAGCGCCCGCACCCAGCGTCGCCGTGGAAACGCGCACAGTAGTCAGCGGCGGGCTCACGTATTCCGCAATGGAAATGTCGTCGAAGCCGACGACGGCCACGTCCTCCGGTACCCACAGTCCCGCCTCGCGCAGCGCGCTCAACGCACCAACCGCCATCGAGTCGTTGGCCGCGAAGATCGCCGTGGGACGAATGGGTCCGGAAAGCAGCTGCTGCGTCGCGCGGAAACCGGATGCTTCGGTGAATTCGCCCGGCACGATCCAGTGGTCGTGCATGACGACGCCGTGTTGATCCAGCGCCGCGCGAAAGCCGGCCTCGCGCTCACTCGCATCGCGATGCCCCGCGGCGCCGCGGATCATGCGAATCTCGCGATGCCCGAGCTGGAGGAGATGCAGCGTCATGTCACGCGCGCCATTGAAATTGTCGATATCGAGCGTGTCGTAGCGCGCGCCGTCGTAATTGGCGTTGATCAAAACGGTTGCTGTGCGTTCCGGCAGGATGCGCGCGAGTGTAGCAGCCTCGAGCCCGGACGCCATCAGGATCAGCCCGTCGACTCGGCCGCGCATTGCGCGCAGTGCCGCCTCGACTTCGCTCGCGTCATTGTGCGAGCTCGAGATCAGCGCGTGAAAGCCTTTGCTCTGGATGGTCTGATCGATGCCGCGAATGATTTCCGAGAAGAACTCGCCGTAGAGATCCGGCAGCAGCACGCCGATCGTGTGAGTTTGTCGCGTGGACAGGCTGCGCGCCGTGGTGTTGGGCGAGAAATGCAGGCGCTGCGCGGCTTCCTGGATGCGCAGCCGCGTCTCGTGCTTGACCGGCCCGCTGTCGTTGAGGACACGCGAAACGGTGGCAACGGAGACTCCTGCTGCGCGAGCGACATCCCGGATCGTAGCTGCCATGCGCCTTGTCGGTTACGTAACGTTTAGGTCGAAGCTTCAAGTGTAACCGGTTCCACTGTGGAGCGCGTGCTGTCTGCTCAAGTGGCACCGGGTCGTATCGCGTGATTTATGGAAGCGGTTACAGTCTGCGCTTTCAACCGCACTCGCGTCAAGAGGCGCATTCTAGCAGGCGGCCGGTCGAGAAAGCCTAAATGTAATGAGGCCAATAGTTTGAAGTTGAATTCGAATTCGAATTTGAATTATTCGTCGTTCTCAGACCGGTCGGCCAAGCCAGGTGAACAGCAATTCAAATTCAAATTCAAATTCAACTTCAATTTCGACTTGATGGGCCCAACAGCAGCAATGTGGCGGTCACCGGAAAGTGATCGGAGGGATAGACGCCATTCTCGCTCAGCAGGATGATCTCTGCGGCCAGCGTCGCCCATTCCGGCGAAGCCAGAATCGCGTCGATCTTCTCGCCGCTGCGATTGCCGCGAAAGCCATGGTACGTACCGGTTCGTGTGGCATTGGGATGCAGTGTGAGGATTGTGTCGTAGAGCCGGACCGCACCGGTCAACAGCTGCTGAAAGGCGGGATTGGACGGGCCGGCATTGAAGTCACCCATCACGATGACGGGGTCGGTGGGCGCAGGACGGGCCCGAATGCGTTCGAGCAGCAGCAAGGCGCCGCGTTCGCGCGCAGGCTGCGACTCGTGATCCCAGTGCGTATTGAAGACGTAGAAGGCGGAGCCGTTGGTGCGCTCGCGAAAGCGGGCCCACGTGACGATGCGCGGATACTTGTTGCCCCACGTCATCGACCCCGGCACATCCGGCGTGTCCGACAGCCAGAACGTGCCCTGATCGATTACTTCGAGTCGCCGCCGGTCGTACAGGATCGCGGCATACTCGCCCTTCTGCATGCCGTCATCACGACCAACGCCGATCTCGCTGAAGTGCGGCAACTGCCGCTCGATTTCGTCCAGTTGAAAACGCAGAGCCTCCTGCACGCCGAGTACGATTGGCGCGAAATCATCGATGACACGAAAGGTCAGGCCGCGCCTGTGCGGCCATGCGTTGTTGCTGTCCGGCGCAGTGCCGTAACGAATGTTGAAGGTCATCGCCCGCAACGCCTCCGCTGACGTCGCACTTGTGTCGGGCAGCCGGCCGGTCGAGCACGCGGCAGCGAGGGCGAGGAATACAGTCGCGACCAGGCGGCCGGCGCGCGGATGCGGCAGGACCTGCTTCGAATTCATAACTTCCTGTTCCTCTGATCCCAAATGCACGTGCGCGTGAACAGCGTGTTGACCGCGGTCGAGTGCTTGTGCGGGTGATCGTGCGTGTCTACCAGCGTGAACACGCCTGAACACTTGCACCGACACGGGCACGCGAACGCGACCGCAGTCAACACGCAGTTCACGCTAAACTAGGTAATTGATAGAAGCCTCGATAGCTGAAAGTTGGGAGTGTCACATCACGCCGAGACCGGGATTTTCCAATTCTGCTGCGCCGCCCACTCGCGGAAGCGCGTCGGCGCGATCCCGAACTCGCGCGCGTTGCCTGCGATGTCCGCGTCGTAGCCAACCGCATCGAACCACTCGAGCATGATCGCGTACTCCTCGCTTGCGCTGCGAATCTGCTCGATTGGAACCTGATAGAACTGGATCGGCCGCCCGGCTACATCACTCAGGATCGCCGCCATCTCAGGACCGCTCAGCTCATCACCCGCGATGTCGATCTCGCGACGATTCAATTCCGCCGCACGCTGGAACGCCTGAAGGCCATACTTGCCGACATCGCGTATCGCGATCGACTGAAGCCGCGTCTCCGGCTTCAGGCCAATGGCGAGGGTGCCCTGGTCGATGTAGGGCTTGAAGAACGGACCGAGCAGATTGCTCATGAAGAACACCGGGCGGATGATAACGTGCGATGGGAAATCCAGAGACCGGATGACCTCTTCGATGCGACTCTTGTTGTCGAAGTGCGGGATTCCGGTTTTGCGTTGCGCGGATGCGACCGACTGATAGACGAGATGCTGCACACCGGCGTCCCGCGCGACACGCGCGAAACGCTTGCCCTGCTCTTCTTCGCGCTCGACGCCGGCCTCCCACGTGTTCTGCACTGCCAATGCGCCCCAGGCATCGCTGAGTGCTGTCCGGAGCGACGCTACGTCGTCGAGATCACCGTATACGATCTCGGCCCCACGTGCAGCCAATTCGCGCGCGGCAGGACTATCGGGTTTGCGCGTCATCGCGCGCACTTGCCAGCCGGCGTCCAGCAGCTCGCCGGCGATCGCGCCGCCCTGCTGGCCAGTTGCGCCGGTTATGAGTACTAATTCCGACATAATTATCTCACTTCTGAGGTTGTTGTGAAGATGAGATCATCGTCTTGGAAAAGCAAATTTGGGGACGAGAGTTACCCCGGAAAGCCGAGTGTGACGGCTGCGCTGAAGCCGAACGCAACTGCCATCCGCCGTAAAAAACACCGCGGAACCGAACAGCGGCGCGATCCACTCCGATCCCGGAAAACGCGGCGTGCGCCAGCCGCGCGGGTTGGAACGATGCATGCACGCGCTTCGGCGGACCTTTTCCGAAAGATGCCCACGATTTGATCGGGTAGAATCCAGAGGTTGGTAACGGCGTGTGTCATTATTTTATACGGACGTTCACGTTCATGTGTACGTTCACGTTTACGTGTACGATTCGCGCTCCTGCTAACACGCGCGCTTCTGCCGGTCGTACACGTGCACGTGAGCGTGAATGTGAACGTAAACGTCCGTCATTATTCACGTATCAGCCGTATGAACCGCTCCACCGCGTCCTCGTCATAAGCCAAGAACAACTCGGCTCGATCAGCCAGCGTGAATTGCTCGACGGCTATGCCGCGGCACGATTTGATCGGGTAGATCCAGAGGTTCGTAGCGGCGTGTGTCATTGTTTTATACGGACGTTCACGTCATGTGTACGTTCACGTTTACGTGTACGATTCGCGCTCCTGCTAACGCGCGCGTTTCTGCCGGTCGTACACGTGCACGTGAGCGTGAACGTGAACGTAACGTCCGTCATTATTCACGTATCAGCCACCGCTCCACGTCATAGGCAACAGCCGGGACACTTCCGCGCAGGCGAGGGACCACGACGTGTTCAACGCCCGAGCGCGCGAGTTTGTCCTCGTGCAAAGTGAATACTACGTGAGCCAGGGCGCGAACGTCGTGGGTGAAATTTTCGACGCGGTGTATCCGGGCGCACCGCTCGGCGATCCGTTACGCGGTGTGCAGACCTGCTGGTCGAGGAGTAGCAGGAAGGATTGTGTCTAACTCTTTGAACATGCCAGCCGCCCGCATCCTCCTTGCCGTTGCCCTGGTATGGAGTGCAGCGACGTCGTTGCCAGCCCAGGAGGCCGCCGACACGCCAGTAATCGTGCTACGGCCCATCGAAGTCATCGCGTCCGTGCTCACCTCCGCCGGCCCGAGCGTGCGTTCCAACGCAACCAGCCATTCCATCCAGATTACACGCGATTATCTGCGGACCTGGCAACCACGCACGCCGGTGAACGCGCTGGAGCGAGCGGGCGCGCACACCTACGACGACCTGGGCAGTCCATTCAAGCACTCCGCCGTATTGCGTGGATTCACGGTCGGACCGATCGTCGGCATGCCGCAAGGCGTTTCGGTGTTTGTCGACGGCGTGCCGATGAACGAGCCTGGTTCTGGCGATGTCGCCTTCGACCTGCTGCCGCTCGAACACGTCGACCGCATTGAGATTCTCAGCGGTACCGCATCATTGCTCGGTCCCAACTCGCTCGGCGGCGCGATCAACTTCGTGACGCGCACCGGAGGACGCGGCGGCGCACTCAAAGTTACCGCCGGATCACATGATCGTTTCGAGGCAACCGCACGACAGAGCGGCACCCTGCAATTGTGGGAGTACTACATCGGCGGCGGACACGAACGCGCGAATGGTTGGCGCAGCCGCATGTCCGGTGACCGCACCGACTTGTTTGCCTCGCTCGGACGCTACGGAACCGATGCCGGATTGCGCGTGCAGTTGATGGCCGCGCACAGCCATGCGGAAACCGCCGGCTCGCTGCCGCTCAGTGTGTATGTCGAACGACCCGATTCCAATCTGACCGCGGGCGATTTCGAACGGCTGCGGCAGGTGCAATTGGCGGTATCCGCATATCGTTCTCTATTAGGTGGACTTGGCTCGGTGCGCGGGTTCGGCCGCGTAAATGATGCCGAACGCTTCAATGTGAATCAGCAGGATGATCCGGATGTGCGCGGCTTTTCCGATGCTGCCACAGGCGGACTGGAACTTGACTGGCGGCTGACCCGGCAGCTGCGCGGCACCGAGCTTTCATTTCGCATGGGTGCCGGCGCGAATCTCAACGGCACATCCGTGGAGCTTTTTGCCGAACGAGTCGACCCGGGGCAGACCACACACGTGGAGAGTCCGATCCGTCGCTTGAACGCGTATGTGCTGGCGGACTTGTCTCGTGGTCCCCTCACACTTTCCGGTGGCGCACGATTCGACAACGTCCATATCCCATTCCGCAACCGCCTGAACCCGGCACGTGATACGACGAGTACGTTCTCACAGCTGAGTCCGCGTGGCGGACTTCAGTTGCGCGCGCATGAACGCGTGTCACTCTATACGTCGATCGCGAAGGGATTTCGCGCACCGGCGCTAATCGAGATCGCGTGCGCCGATCCTACCGAGCCCTGCCCGCTGCCATTTGCGTTGGGAGATGATCCGCCGATTGAACCCGTGCGCGTAACTACCTATGAAGCCGGCGCCCGGTATACGTCGAGTCGTAGCAGCCTGCAAGGCACTGTGTTCAGGAGCAACGTACGCGACGACATCTTCCTTTTTCCGTACGAGGATGAAGGTGAACCCAACAATTCCACGATCGACGGCTATTTCGGGAATGTCGAACGTACCCGGCGTGAAGGCCTCGAGGTGAGCGCGCAATTCACGTTTTCGCGGTCATTCGCAGCGTACGCTGCCTGGACCATCACGCGGGCGAGTTTCCAGACCGATGACGTTGAAATCTTCAGCATCCGCGAAGTTGCCGGCGCGGAGAATGAGGTGGCATCGGGCGACCACTTTCCACTAGTACCCTCATATGTCGTGAACGCAGGCCTGGATTGGCGACGGGGCGCCTGGGAGTTCGGCCTCAATGCCGCTGTGGCCGGCCGCCAATACTTGCGAGGTGATGAAGCAAACGATCAGTTACCGCTGTCCAGCTATGTGGTTACGAACGCAGCAGTCGCATTCGAAAGCCGCGCTTGGCTAATCCGCGCGATTGTGCGCAACGCGCTGGCTGCCGAGTATGCGAGCTTCGGCGGCTTCAACATTAACCAGGCGGGCGGCGACATGTTGGAGCGTTTCCTGACGCCGGGCGCGCCCCGCAGCTTCGAGCTGACGATCGAGCGCGCGTGGCTCTGACACACCGCAGTTGTGAACCGGCCGCGTCACGCGGTGCCAGCCAAACGGCCTCGCTGTTCAGCTTATTGCCGGGGCGACCTGAACCCGACGCGCCGCTACTGCCGCAATGAAGCCTTGCGAAGCGAGCAACAACACCGCGGCGCATGAGAGCGCGCTGATCAGATACGCGGTCATGTGCCCAAAGAACACCAGGGGAAACGGCGCGATGAAACACGCGGCACCGCAGTAAAAACTGGATAAAGTGCGTGTTTCGTTCGACTTGGTGTTCAAAACCGGTAGTGGGCCAATTTGAGCCGTTACAAACGGAAGGGAAGGAAGCCCAAAATTTGGGCCAAAATTTGGGTCCGTTTTGATCTGTCCACGATGGACAGTTACTAGCAGGTTCAGCGACTGAACGGGAAGTCCAAACATCCGGGCACTGTCCATCGTGGACAGTCGAACGAGGTTCTGCGACTATCGCAGACCGAGAAAAAACTCCAACCTGTAGACGACCTCCTGCATGACCTTCGAGTCTACCGTGCCCCGCAGACGCCGAAACCGTTCGATTGAGACAGACTTCAACTCCTCGCACTTAACCCGACTATCTTCGGTCGCGCCTCCCATGCCCCTTGGAACGAGCACGTGAGACCGGATGACCTTATCCTTAGTCGTTATCGGGATAATCCAAACCAAACCCGCCTTGCTGTGATTAAGACGATCTACGGAAACGACGAGGGCAGGTCGGACTTTGCCGGTCTCATGTCCACGGACGGGCTCTAAGTCGACCTGCCAAATTTCACCGCGAGACGGTTCGGTCACTCCGCGGATCCATCAACCAGTACCGCATCCCAATCCTCACGCTCCGCTTCCATCTCCGCCCAAGCATTCGAGTCGGAGCGCAGGCGTTCAAAATCAGCCTCGAACTCAGCAAAGAATTGCTCTCGTTCATAGAGTTTTACGGCGCGCTCAAGAACCTCTTGTTGAGATTGTCCAGTTTCATTGGCAATACGAATCACGACCGAATAGGTCTCATCGGTTAGTCTAGCCTGTGGCATTAGTGGCCCTCACTCTCAGGGTCTTCAAGACTACTTATGGTTGACAATTGAGTCAACCCATATGATGACAATACGGTATACAGCAATGATTGTTCCGGAGTGGCCTGCATCACAAACGATAAGGGGGGAGTTAGCTTTTTGACTGACGGTTCTTAGGGAGCCGCCCGCGGAGTAGCTATGAAGCCAACGGCGCGGCCCATCGCCGCTACAGCCCTGCGGTGTGCCTCGGAGCGCAAAAGGAATGGATCATGGGCAAGCCGGACTTTGACGAGGTTTCAACGTCCTATGTCGAGCGGCAGAACCTGACCATGCGGATGCAGATGCGGCGCTTCACGCGCCTGACCAACGCCTTTTCCAAGAAGGTCGAGTATCACCTGTACGCCGTGGCGCTGCACTTCACGTTCTATAACTATTGCCGCCCTCACCAGACCCTGACGCGGGCCAATCGGGGGATCAAAACCACCCCGGCCATGGCCGCCGGTCTGGCTGTCCAATTAAGCCGGGGGAAGTCCAGACTGACCCACTACCTCAAAACCCGTATGATTGAAGGAAAACCCCAGTTTTGTTATATTTATGGTTCGGAACGGGATGTGGCGCAGCCCGGTAGCGCACCTGAATGGGGTTCAGGGGGTCGCTGGTTCAAATCCAGTCATCCCGATTGGAGCAATATGAAGTCCGACCGGCGAGCGGTGACCGTACGCATCGTGGCCTTGACCAGCAAGGAAGCGGGGGACGCACGAGTTGGCGGCACGGCCGGCGGAATAATGACGGCGTTTTCTCGGAAACCGCCCCTGGCCCAGCCAGGATGGGGTTCAGGCGTCGCGGGTTCAAATCCCGCCGTCCTGACTTGATCGACCGCTCGCAATACCCTACCTCGAAGCACAAGCTCGGTGACAAAATCACCGACGATTACGTGCGCCAGCTTTCACCGTCTGAACGGATCGCCCTGGTCTGGGAGCTGACGCTCCAGGCATGGGCCTTCAAGGAGCCTATCGACCGTGCATCGCGACTTCAGCGAGATGTTGTCCGCGTTGTCCGACGCGGGAGCTGAATTCCTGATCGTTGGCGCGCACGCGCTCGGTGCACACGGCCATCCACGTGCCACTCGGGATCTCGACATCTGGGTAAACGCGACTCCGGAGAATGCGCGGCGAGTGTGGCGGGCTCGGGCTGATTACGGTGCGCCCCTGCACGACCTTACGGAGCAGGAGTTGGCGACGCCCGGCATCATCTTTCAGATCGGCGTGGCTCCATTCCGTATCGATATAATGACGGACATTGCGGGCGTGGCCTTCGCCGACGCCTGGCCAGACCGAATCACCGTCGAGCTCGGAGGGCGACGCGTTCCGGTGATCGGCCGCGCGCAGTTTATCGCCACCAAGCGCGCCGCAGGCCGGCCACGTGACCTCGCCGACATTGCGGACCTGGAAGGCCGTTGAAGATCACTCTTAGACGGCTACCGTTGCTCGTACGCTAGCGTGGCTGGCGCCGAAGGCGGCTGCTGGCGGCATCAGGCGGGAGTCTCAGCACGTTGAGGTGTATCCTTCCTACAACATGCTTAGTCCTTGATTTCATAAATACAGTGACGTATTAATAGGGCTCCTGAAGCGGGTTGTTCGACCTGTGCGAAGGGAGCCCTCGCGTGCCGCGACGCAGCCCATACACGATTCTGCTCTCGAATGA
>JBQTID010000184.1:0-14141 GCA_052389275.1 Gemmatimonadota bacterium
ATTCGGCGTCCTAAACGGCGGGCTCTGTCTCATTCAACTGGATCCACAAAGTCTGAGGCTAGCGCCTGAAGCAGCAATACATCTGCTCTCGAGAAAACGTGAAGGTCGAGCGCGACAACATGATCAAGGGTTACGAGTTCGCCAGGGATCAGTACGTCCTGTTCAATCCCGACGAGCTGAAGGCTCTCGACGAGGTTGGCACCAATACCATCGAAATCGTCGAGTTCGTGCCCGCCGGCAAGGTGCAGCGCATCTACATCGATCGTCCGTATTACCTGGCGCCGGCTAAAGGTGGCGACCGCGCATACCGCCTGCTGCGCGAAGCCATGAAGTCGACCGGGCTGTCGGCAATCGGCCGCTACGCCGCACGCGGCAAACAGTATCTCATCATGCTCAGCCCAATGGACGAGGCGATCATGATGGAGCAGCTGCATTACGCCGACGAAGTGCGTCCCGTCTCCGAGGTTCCTATCCCATCCGGCGACGTGAAGGACACCGAGCTGAAGCTGGCCGTCAATCTGGTGCAGCAGCTGGCGAGTGATGAGTTCCGCCCCGAGCAATACCGCGACGAAGTGCGCGACCGCGTACTCGAGCTGATCAACAAGAAAATCGAAGGCGAGGACATTACGACTGCGCCGGAAGAAGCGCCCGCCACGCAGATCATCGATCTGATGGCCGCGCTGAAGGCGAGTCTAGAGAAGGCCGAGCCCGCCAAGCAAGCGGCACAGCCGAAAAGCGGGCCGAAAAAATCAGCGAAAAGAAAGACGGGCACCTAGCCGCGTACTATATTAGTTCGTAGGTACCCTCCGCATCGGCAGGACAATCCAGTGAGCCTCTTTCACGAACTCAGGCGCCGCAAGGTCGTGCGCACGACCGTCGCTTATCTCGCGGCCGGTTTCGTGACCGCGCAAGGCGTTCAGCTTCTGGTCGACGGTCTCGATCTGCCATCCTGGATCCTGAAAGCGGTTCTCATTGTCCTGCTGGCTGCGCTGCCGCTCGTAATAGGCCTCGCCTGGGCATTCGACATCACACCCGATGGCGTCGAGCGCACCGGCAACGAACCCGCGCAATCCAGGATCGCATTGCCGTGGCGACGCATTGCACTGCCTGCCACCGCGAGTGTGCTGATTCTGCTGGCATCGCTTGCGTTCTTATCCCTCGACGAAGCGCCCGCTCCACTCAATCATAATCTGGTCTCGGTCATGCCATTCCACGTGAGTGGCGATCAGCAGATCGCGTATTTGCGTGATGGCATGGTCGATCTGCTCACGGCCAAGCTGACAGGCGAAGGCGGGCCGCGCGCGGTGGATCCACGCGTGGTGATGAATGCAGTACGACAGCAAGTCGAAGGTCGCGACATCAGCGATGAAGACGCGAGGGAGATCGCGCGGACGATTGGCGCGGGTCAGGTCTTGGTCGGGTCGGTAGTTGGCACGCCGGAGCAGTTCACGATCCAGGCGAAGCTGCTGCGAGTGCCGGGCGGGCGCATGATCGCACAGTCGGAGGAGAGCGCAACGTCGGCTACCTTGTTACCGGCCATCGACAGGCTCACGGCGAAGTTGTTGAGTCTGCAAGCAGGTGAAGGTTTGCAGCGTCTCGATGTTCTGACGACCACGTCGTTGCCGGCGCTGCGTGCGTATCTGGATGCACAAGCCGCATATCGACGTGGTCAGTTCGGTACGGCAAGCGAGCAGTTCGGGCACGCGCTCGACTTGGACTCGACATTTGCGCTCGCGGCTCTGGGACAAAGGCTTTCCTCCGGTTGGGGCGAGGGCCCGATTGTCGATTTCGCGAAGATCAATCGTATCATGCGCAATAACCGCGACCGGCTCAGTCCGGTGGATCGTGCACTGGTCGCGGCCTCGATAGGGGAGCCGAACACGCCACACTCGCTCGCCGCACGAATTGCTGCCCATGAAGCCGTTGCCGAAATGGCACCTGACCGCGCGGATGCGTGGTTTCTTCTGGCCGACGTGATGGTTCACTGGGGCACAGTCGCGGACCGTGATGGTCTGACTCGAGCTGGAGCAATGTTCGCGCGCGTCCTCGAGCTGGATTCGACCTACACACCCGCCCTGTTGCATCTGATCGACAAGGCAATGTATGAGGGAGACATCGCCGAGGTGCGCAGGCTCGAGGAGATCCGCAAGCTGCGTAATCCCGACGAATCGGGTGGTCGCTACCAGCGGCCGTTGCGCATTCGTGCGCTTGGCGACAGCACCGCGATCAAAGCCGATCGCGCTGCACTCGATACGATGGACAATGCCGGCTTGCTGGGACTCAGCTTGGCGGGACTTTTCCTCGGAGAGGTCGACGACGCGCTCCGCGCCATCGAGCAAATGTCCCGCAATGCGGCGACCGACCGTGAACGCGCAGACGCCTACGAGGTTGCGGGCGGCATGTATTCGGTCTATGGCATGCCGTCCAAATCGGCGGCCGCGCTGGACAAACTCGCAGATTCGTCAACAGACCCGATTGACGCATATAACTTCCAGCTATTGTATGCCGTGTATGCCAATGGAGATACTGCCAGCGCGCGATATGCAGACCGAGCGATGGATGCGCGACTTAAAACTGCATCGCCGCTACAGCGGGTGCGCGGGTTGTGCGCACGCGAACAATGGCGTCTCTGGAACGGCCAGCGCGACAGCTACAGTGCGACTGCCGCCGAGTTGTCTCGAGTCCCACCCGATAGTGCATTCGTAAAGCTCGAAGCCGATGTTTGCATGCAAGTGCTTGTCACGATCGACGCTATGAGCCAGCCGAAAACACTTTCGAAACATGTGCGCATGCTCGATGCAATAATGCGGGATGGACCGCAGATATATTATGTCTTCCGTAATGCGGCCAACGTCGTTGTGGCGCGTGCAGCCGAGCGCGCGGGAGACCGTCGCCTCGCTTATCGCGCGATGAGCCGCTTCCCATTAGATCCGCATCAATATTGGTTCTCAGGCACTATGCGCCGTGAAATGGCGCGCCTTGCTGCGCTGAGCGGCGACACCGCACGCGCAATTCAGGAGTACACGCGTTACCTCAACAGCCAGCTGCGCGCGGAACCTGGGCTCAAGCTTGAAAACGACGCCGCGCGCGCGCACCTCGCGCAGCTCACCGGCGAACGGCGCTGATCCCCAATACATGAGCAACCTTCATCCCATTGATGCGGCCATTGGCCGTCTCAAGCGCATCTACACACCTGACGCCGGCCGTCCGAGCGAAGACCCCGAGCCCGATCTCGCCGACACGACTGAAAACGAAGCCGATGATTTGGCGGTGGAGCTGTCGTGGCCGCCGCCAGGGCTCGAGCACATTCATGGACTGCTGACGCGCATCACTGTCGAGTTCTGGTTTGCCGCGCTCATCATGATTGCGACTGTAGCGATCGCGGCGTTGCGGGAGCGCCCGGCCGAGGCAGGCAGCTGGGGCACGGTCGCGGTGCTGCTCGTGGTTGGTCTGCTGTTGTGGGGCGCATACATGCGGCTACTGGTCGTGTTCAATCGCGCGACCAGTGCCGTGCGCGCGGGCTATCCACGCCAGATCGTTTGGCATGTCGCCGCGGACTGGGCACGCGATACGCCGCAGATCCTGCGCGGTGAGCAGTCCTTCGAGCGCCTGCCTGTCGCTGCAAGAGCACGCCTGCTGGACGCGCGCGTAGCCGCATCGTGGTCCGGCCTGGCAGGCGCGGTCTGGATCACGGCTACGCTTCCAGTGTGGCTCATGTTCGGCGCGCGCGGCGCGATCGAAGCACCTGTCGTGTGGCTCGCGACGCTGCTGCCGGCCGCGCTCTGCGTTAGTGCGTCGATCTTCTTTCGGGTGCGTGAGATTCGCGCGCTGTATGGCAACCGCATTCCCGATGAAGAAGATCGCCACGCCGCGCAGCAGGCGCGCGGCTGGCGGCACCTGTACGGTCGCGTCGGCTACCAGAATGCCGCCCTCGACATGGGCTCGCGCTACCGCGTTGCCGGCACCGCCGCCGTGTTTGCCATTTTCGCGATCCTCATTCCGCTAGCAATGGCCGCGTTCACGATGGTGTTTCCATTCATACTGGGGGACAATGCGGCAATGTATTCGACCATGGTCAGGGTCGTCGCGCTGACACCGTTGCGTGAGTATCACGTGCCGCTCGACACCGGCGTGACGCGGACGGCGGCCGGAACTGATTTGCGCGCGGCCGCCGTCGCAGACGCGGCGCGCGCCCGCCGGCAGGCGCAAACGGGTGAGCCTGATTCCGCCGAAACCACTGCGCGCCGCATTATTTCGGTTGGATTCGTGACGGCTGATGACGCATGGCGCTTTACGGACGCCATGAGCGGCACGGCCGTAGTACAGCTCGGCGCGGATGCGCTGGCAGACGTGTATCGAGCAAGCGGCCGCACCGATGATGAAGCGCGCATCCGCGCCGTATTGGCCACCACCGCAGCCGCCAGTCAGAGTGCGCTTTCGCTGGCGCGCGGCAGCCGGACCACGAGACGAGGTCTCGAGCGCATCGTGCTGCGCAACGATGTGCCGCGCGCAATTCGGTGGCACGCTTACGCGAGCGTGTCGACGCTCGCGCGTTGCGGCAGCTTGACCGGAATGGTGTTCGGCGTTGGGGAACGGCATCGCGCCTTCGAGCGCGCCGCGCACGCTGCGCTCGTGCGTTCGCCGGATGAGCAGAACTATTTCGCGCGCGTGTCAGGCGGAGATCGTTGCAACTTCGGACTGATGCGGCGCGCGTTCAGAGGAGGTTGATCAATGGACGTTTACGTTCACGTTCACGTTCACGTTGCACGTGTACGAATAGCGCTTCGGTTTGCCGCGAGCGAACCGCTCGACTAGCCACCGTACACGTGCACGTGAACGTAACCGTGAACGTGAACGTGAACGTCCGTTAAAGTAATAGATCCAGCTGTTGCGCCGTGACCGGCCCCGCCTTCCCCCATTTCAGCTCGTGCCCTTCCGAGGTCAGCACGAGAATACGCTCGCTGACCGTTTCACCAGTCAGCCTTTCCCAGTAATCCGCGTACAGGTTGACCTGCCGGCGATACGTCTCCGTGCGCTGTCGCCAGATGTCAGGCTGCGTGATCGCATCGGTCTTGTAGTCGACGATGACCCAGCCAGCCTTCTCGCGAAACGCAAGATCGATGACGCCGTCGATGACGGTTTGCTTGCCATCGTCGCGGTCGGACCACGAGAACGGCACTTCGACCAGATAATTGCCCGAGCGCATCGCGCGCTTCCAGGTCTCGGAGCGTGTCATCCCTTCGATCAGTGCGAGCAGCTCATCCAGTTCAGCCGGCTCGCCCTGCTCATTCTGCGGCCGCTCGTATTCCTGAAGCAGCCCCTTGCATGCAATCGCAATGCGTTCGGCATCGGCGCCGCGGGCGGCTACTTCGAGTGCGGCGTGTACAATAGTGCCCCATTCGGTGCCGCGCGGCGCGACATCAGCTCGCGCGAGAACCGGCAGCGGATCCAGAACCTCGCCGCCGATGAATGTTTTCTTCGCGAGCTCCCGGACCGAAGTAGCCTTGAAGGTCGCCTGCGCCGCTTCCGCGCGCCGGTCCCGGACAATGAGCGCGCGACGCATGATCTCGGCAGCAGGCGTGTCGAGCTGCTGGCGTGGTGCGGGCTTCCTGAATTCCAGTTCGGTGTTGTGTTCTTCATCGAAATGCGGATACAGCGCGCGCCACGGCGATTTGGCCTCTGCCTGAACGCAGCGGCTGACTATCAATTCTTCGGCCGCGCGCGTCGCGGCGACGTACAGCAAACGCGCATCTTCCGCCTGCTCGAATTCCGCCTCGAGCGCGGCCCGCTGCGGCCAGTCCAGCGGTTGCGCCAGCGTCCGCATGGTGAAGCTTTCGGCGCGTTCTTCGACGCACATGTAACCGACCGCATTGCCGGACGCGGGGCGTTCGACGTGAATGGTCGGCGTGCCCTGCCACTCGCCGGTCGGAAACGCCAGGATGACGACAGGCGCTTCGAGACCTTTGGCCTTGTGCACGTTCATCACACGCACGACATCCGCGCGCCCGGGCTCGAGCGGCGCTTCCGCTTCGGCGGCGTCGGTAGCCACACGAATCGCTTCAATAGCGGCGCGCAATGACGTATCACCAGCGACGCCGGCGGCGCGCACAGCGTCGAGCGCGAACAACAGTGCGCCCGCGCGCGTCGCGCCGAGATCGCCGCCCGCCGCATGCGGCAGCAAGCCAATATCCTCGACGATCTTCGGTATCGCGACATCGGCCGGCTCGCGGCGCGCGAGCTGCCACCATTCGCGCAGCTGCCGCAGCGCGAGAACGACCGGGGTGTCCGGCAAAATCTGCTCGTCCATGAAATGGAAAGTGCCGCGCACCAGCTTGTGGTGCAGCAGCTGTTCGTAATCCAATCCGAAGAATAGCCCGAGCAATACCGCAACCGTGAGCGTAGGATCCGATGGATCACTCAATGCTTCCAGCAAAATCACCAGCTCGTGCAGCTCTTCCTCCAAACCAACCGCCGAGCCCGTGACCTCAACTGGCACATCGCGCGCTTCCAGTGCGCGTGCATACACCTGTAGCGTCGCCTTGCGGTTGGTCAGCAACAGGAAATCACCGGGCTGGCGCTTGCCTTTCCTGATTCGCCTGGCGATCCAGGTCGCGATGCGATCGGCGTCAGCCTGCGCGATGATGTCGTGCCTGCGCGTGGCAACCTCGAAGCTGTGACACCAGGCGCCGTGCGTCTGCTTGCCGGCTTTCTGCACGAGCATCGGCGTGAACGCGGCCTGCTGATCGGTTGCGGTTTCCGGCAGCAAGCCGGAGAACACGCGATTCACGAACGTCTCGAGTGGTTTGGTCGAACGGAAATTGGAGGTGAGCTGGACGACGTCGCCCTGACCTGCTTCGAAGTGCGCCTTCACCTGATTGTAGATGCCGATATCCGCGCGCCGGAAGCGGTAGATGCTCTGCTTCGGGTCGCCGACCACGAAGAGCGAGCCGGGACGCAGCTCGACTTTGCGCCAGTCGCGCTCCGTTGTGTTCGTCGCGGCCAGCAGGAACAGGATCTCGGCTTGTATCGGATCCGTGTCCTGGAACTCGTCGACCAGCACGAAGCGGTATTTCGCGCCCAGCGACTTGCGCGCGGCGGCGTTTTCGCGCAGCAGCCTCGCAGCAAAGATCAGCAGATCCTGGAAGTTGAGCTTGCCGGTGCGCAGGCGGTCATCTGCGTAGTACGCAGCGGCCTGGCGCGCAAACGCGATCGCGAACGGGTAGCGATGCGCGAACCACTCCGCCAGCAATGACGCAGCCTGGCCGCCAGGCGCCCCGAAATCCTTGATTGTCTGGTGGAGCTCCTGCGCGTCCGGCGCGCGCTCGCGCCATTTGATTGCCGTGATTTTCGCGTTGACGATGCCGATCGCCTTCTCGAGCGCATCGAAGAAATTCGTCTCGTCGTTCCAGCTGAGAACCTGCCGCTTGAACCCGAGGCCACGCAGCCGCTTCTGCAAATCATCGTAGCCCCCCGACGGCCGCCGCTCCGGCAGCAATGCCTCGGCCATGTCGATGAGCTGTTCGAGCCGATCGCGCACACGCGTCGGATCCGGACGCGGACGCTGCTGCGCCGGGAATTCGACGTCGACAAAATCACACATCCTGTCATACAACGGCTGGAGCTGCGCCGGCTTCAAACCGACCGTCACGAGATCCCGCAGGACGGGTGCGCCTTCATGCGCCATGCGCTCGCAGGCGCGCGACCAGGCGTGACGCCGCAGCATCAGCTCTTCGACTTCGACGACTTCATGGAAATCGGGATCCAGACCGGCCTCGATCGGATGCTCGCGCAGCATGCGCGCACAGAACGCGTGAATGGTCCCAATGAAGCCGCTGTCGATACGCTTGAGCGCGTGGTCGAGCCGCTGGGCGAGCGGACTGTTGTGCGCCGCGTGCGCGGCCTCTAGAGCGTTTTCCAGCCCGTTCTGAAAACGCTCGCGCAGCTCGGCTGCGGCCTTGCGCGTGAATGTGACCGCCGCGATCTGCTCGACCTGCGCGCGGTCGGTGGCGACCAGCGCCAGCATCCGCTCGATCATCTGCGTCGTCTTGCCGGCGCCCGCGCCGGCCTCGACCAGCAGGTTGCTGTCCAGCTCGCTCGAGATGCGCGTGCGCGCGGCCTGATCGGGCAGTGCGGGCGCGATCATTTAAAGCGCCCCTTCAGCTCCACGATGGGGCGATACTCATCGAGAATCGGCGCGAGGTTGCGCGCCCAGGCGGCGAGCGGCGAGATCGTATCGCTCCTGGTCGTTGTGACGCGGCAGCAAGTGCGGAAGTCGCAGTAACTGCAATCGAAGCGATCGTCGGTGGGCAGGAATCGGCCAGCCGCCACGTTGTCGAGCAGCGCATCGACCAGCTCGCGTCCGGCTGCAAGTGCTGCCACTTCGAACGGGACCGCAATGCCATCGGCACGTGCAGTCGGAAACCGATACTCCATGCGCGCAACGCGCCGACTCAGCAGCTGCTCGACAGCGCTGCAATACAGGAAATGTTGAAGCCGGCGGCCGCCGTCGAAGGCGACTGCGCCGTAGCGCGCCGCGCTGCCGGTCTTGTAATCAATTACGAGCAATCGCCCATCCTCGAGCTCATCGACACGATCGATGCGACCCTGCAACTTCAACTGCGCACCGCGCAGGTCGAGCGCTACCGCAGGCTTGCCGTCCAGTCCGAACGACAACTCGAGCTCTTGCCAGTTCGCGCCGTCCTGCCGGCACATGTTCGCAAAAGCAGCGGCATCCGCGCGCAGCTCGACGATCTCGCGCGCATATACGGCATCGCTAGGCGGCGGCACCAATCCGCGCCATTTCACACACGTCGTCTCGAGGATGCGCAGCACCAGCGCCTCGAACTCCGAGCTGAGCGCCTCTACGTCCTGCGCACGCGCGGTCCGCAGCGTGGATTCGAATACCTCATGCAGCAGTGAGCCGCGATTGCGCGGATCCAGCCAGACTTCCGGGTCGAATGCCGGAATGTCCGGCGGCCGAATGCCGAGTACGTAGCGATAGAAGTAACGCAGACCGCAGGTGCCAAGTGATTCGAGTCGCGAAGGCGAGACGACATCGCCGCTAACGCGCGGATCCAGAACCGGATGCGCACCGACCAGTCCGTGGTGCGGACCCGGCACGCGCGCATTCCGCAAAGCGCGCGCTGCAAGCCCACGATCGAGGCCATTGAACGCATTGCGCACCACGTGCTGAGCGGCGCGCATCACGCCGCCGCTCGACATTGCGCTCAGCCATACATCATCGCCGTCGAGGACGGCATTGGCGCGCGCGACTGCCGTAGCCGTCGCGCTCGTCGCTTGCCGCAGCTGCTCGTAATTCGCGCCGCGCTCGCCAGTCCGCAGCCGGTGCGCGTCGAGCACGACCGCAGCCGGTCCGAGCTTGCGACCTTCAAGTGTATCGTACGCGCTATAACTCAAGGTGACTTCACCACGCAGGCGCGCAAACAGCGTAGCAAAACGGAACTGCGCTTCCGCGACGCGTTCACCAGTCGTGATCAAAGAGCGCGAGACGAGCAGTCGGTCGTCATCGGTAAGCAGCGGGTCGCGCACCGATGCGCGTGGAAAACGGCCGGCATCGAGA
Organism: Gemmatimonadota bacterium; assembly: GCA_052389275.1. Lineage (GTDB taxonomy): Bacteria > Gemmatimonadota > Gemmatimonadetes > Longimicrobiales > RSA9 > CBJLQC01. The sequence continues at coordinate 9,581 of JBQTID010000184.1, forward strand.
CCGACCATGAAAGTCGCACGCCGGCCGGTATAGCCGCCGTGCTCGATGTTGCTGAAATGGATGTGGCCTGGCGACGACGCCCATGGCGCCGGCCCGGTCGCACCGACCGCCGGAACGCGAATGTCGAGCCGCTCGCGCAGCACCGCGGTCACGGACTCGAAAGACAGCTCGCGCGTCATGGTCGCTCGAATCCGCTCGATCTTCGCGTGAATCCGTTCTGCCGCGATGCGATCGACATCGTGATCCGTTACGGCGAACTCGAGCAGTGCAGCCAGGCCGCCGGCGAGCGCCGACGGCGTCAGGCGGCTGGCGTTGCGGCGCAGCCGGTCCGGAATCGGGGGTGTGGCCGCGAGCACGGGCGCGAACAACGCACGCAACGCCGCAAGATCGTCGAGCCATGCTGCGCGCCGCAGCTGCTGCTCGTCGTCATCGCCTTCGTCGTCGCCTCGCTCGATGAGGGCCTCACGTTCCGCGGCCGCGATGTGATCGAGATAACGCGCCCGCCCCCAGCCAATGCGCAGCTTGCGCAGTGTGCGAGCGAGCGAGACGCCCTTGGCGTGCTTGTATTCGCCGTCCGGCACGATGTCGCCGGACTCGAGCAGCGCGCGCATCACCTCGTCGCTGAAGTCCTCCTGGATCCAGCGCAGGTATGCCGCGACCACGCGCCCCGGCCGTGTGCGGTTGGCCGGCAGGCCAATCGCGTAACTGACCGCAATGTTCAGTCGGCGTGCAATCGAATCGAGCGCGCAGCCGTATGCGTTGGCGTCGGTCGCGATGATCTCGACTTCATCCCAGTGCAGCCCCGCCGCGACGCAGCGGCGCAGCACTTCCTTGATCTCGTGCAGTGGTGACGAAGCGGCGAAGATGTCGATGGCCCGCGTAACCGGTAGCACCGCGGTAATCGATGATGCCGGCAGATTGAAGCGCGGCGGCTCGGCATCGGCCGCATCATCCTGAAGCAGCAGCGCGCCGCGCGACCGCAACGCATCAATAAAGCGACCCGCTACACCATGAATCGGAATACCGGGGGTCAGCACGATGATGGCGCGTGGCAGGCTGATGGTGCCGCGTGCGATGCCGTGCGCGGCGCGGCGAGAGATCTCGGCGGTATCCGCAAATCGGCTTTGACGAAGCTTCAGCTCGTACGCGCCGTAGATGTCGGCAAGGAAATTCCGCTTGCGCAGGTCATCCAGATGGGCGCAGCGCAATGCGGGTGAATCGATGCCCTCCAGTCGCAGTGCTTCGATCGAGCGACGAATCGCTCTGCGGAAACCCATCTGTTCGGCGAGCGCGCGCATTTCGCAGGGCAGCCCCGCGCCGGTGCGTGTGACGGTCTCGTCGATGGCCTGGTCGAGCAGCGCGAGCAGGTCGAATGCATCGGCGACGCGCATGCCATCGCGCACGATGTCGTGCGCGACCAGCTCGTTCGCGAGGCGGCGCGGGTCCGTCGGCTCGAAGCCGATCCAGCCGCGTCCGGCCAGGGCCAGGCCGCGCAGCAGTTCGCGCCCCTCGGCAGTGTAGCTGCACACGAGGATCTTGCGGGCCGTGCGCTGGCGCTGCGCGAGCTCGTCGAGGCTGAGAAGGAGTTGTGAGTACCTGTTCGGGTCGAGGGCCGGCACCTGCATACAGGCTAATCTAATACCCTTGCTGCCGCAGTACAGGTGCCGCAGTAAACGTGACGAAGTCTTAGTGACGAAGTCCTGGTGACGAAGTCCTGGTGACGTAGTATTGGTGACGACGTTCCCGGGAGAGTCGTCACCCAGACTTCATCACCAAACCTTCGTCACTACTGAGTTCGGCACGCCTACACCGGCCCCTGATCGTGGTCCAGACAACAGAGCGCGGCCTTGCGAGACCATAGCAAGCCCGAGTTTGTCGGGCCGAATCGAGGCCTCGCGCTCGAGCAGCGCAACGGTTTCCGGAAGCTCGATGCCGTGATCAAGCCGGAACTGCGTCCACTGCCGATTGAACGGCTCGGGATTCTCGGCCGCGCGCCGCTCGATCAGCCTGAAGACATTATCCGCCAAGGCACCGCCGCCCAGCCGCGCGTATGCGTCGCCCAGCAATGAAAGCGCTGCGATGTCGGCGCGATCCACGTTCGAGCCGAGCAGGGCCACGACCTCATCCCAGTCCTGCCGCTCGGACGCCACGCGCGCAAGGAGCGAGACCAGCCGCACGTCGCCAGGATTGACCTCCAATCCGTGCCACGCTTCGCGCTCGGCTTCGCGCAGCCGACCGTTGCGCACCGCGAAATCAGCAGTGCGCAGATAGAACCATGCCTTCTGCTCGCGCGGCAGATCCGGCCGCCGCGCGGCCGCGTCACGCGCAACTGCCAACAGGCGCTGAGCGTCCGCCCTGCGGCCATTGATCTCGTACCAGCGCGCCAGTCGCGGCGCGACGCTGAGATCCTCGCGAAATACTTCGAGACTTTGGAAGCTGCGCGCCGCGCTTTCGTAGTCGCCCAGCTCCAGCTCGATTTCGGCAAGCAGCGCGCGCCATGAGATGATGTCAGGATCGAGACGGACCAATGTCTCGGCGCTCGCGCGCGCTTCGAGGAACTTGTGTTGCGCGAGCTGCGCCGATGCGAGCATGTGCAACGCTTTGCCATTCCGGCTGCCGCGCATGCTCCACGACGTGCGGGCCGCGGCTTCGGCGCGGCGGAAGTCCTCATAGTCGCCAACTTCACGCGCACGCTGCATGTACAAGCCGGCGAGCTGCGCCAGATCCGCCGCGGAAGCCGGATCCTCCCGGACGCGACGCTCGTACAGCGCAATGTCGCGATTCCGGATGTCGTTTTCGCTGATCGCGCCTCCAGCCAGTGGCCTGTCCCCGGAACGGCACGCTCCGAGGACAGTCACCAGCGCGAGTCCGATCATGACTCGCGTCTTCATCAGTTCGCGCCAGCCAGATATGGAAAGCTCGTGGTGTGAGTCCGGTCATTGGCCGGCACGTTGTCGGTGACCAAACCTGCGCTCACCGCATTGTTGTTGCCGAGCGCATTGCCGAAAATGACCGCGAGACCTTTGTCGACGACGTCGTCCCCGGTCAGCTTGCGTCCGCCGTAGCCATTCGCGGGATCGAGCACGTACGTGAGCCAGCCGACATTCGCGTCATTCGCGCCACGCGTCTTGTCCGTGCGAATAAACAACATGTCCGGCAGCAGTGCGTCCGCGACGGCGCCCGCATAACCTGCGTCGCGCCCCGCCACCGTCGTGATGAACGTGATCAGGTCATCCCTGAACTGCATGCGGTCGTCGGCGGGGTTGCTCACGTTGTGGTGCGTATGCTCACGCTTTTCGATCAACACCTCGCTGACCAGCGGATTGCCGAGCCGATCGACTTGGACGAACGCAAGATTGGTCATGCCGATGCGGACAGTGTCGTGCACCGTCACCGTGACCGGGCCGGTCTCTTCATTGTTGCATGCCGCCATCATGATCGGCAAGGCCAGAATCGAAATGGCCGCAACGAATTTGATCAGATTCCTCATGAGTAGTTCCTCGAAGTTGTTTGGTCAGCGGCTGATCGTGGCCCAGACGCCAATGTTGTTGCCGCTCGTGCCGCGCACCTGTGATTCCGGCAGCTCGATGACGATCGCGAGCGCGTTCAGGCCGCGCAGGAAATCGACTGCCGGACCGGCCGCGAAGGGCGGCTGCGCGGCGGCTGTCGTAGAGCGAAAGCTGCTGGCACTTGGATTCGGACCGAGCGCGGCAAGCGGGCCGCGTGATGGGCGACGGTCCGGCACGATGCGGAAGAACTGCTCGAGGTCGATGTAGAACGGATCGTCGCGCGGACCAGCGAAGACCTGCATCGCCGCCGAGGAACCGAAGGTGGTGTTGAATGCGCCGGTCAACGTGGGTGTCGCCGCAGCCATCCGGTTCGTGGAGCCGGTCGACGCGGGCCTGACCGGTCCGATGACGTTGACGGTTTGCGTGCCGTTTGGCTGATCATCGAACACGAACTGAATGACCAGGTCCTCCACCGCATCGCCCGAATTGTCGATCTTGATCTGATACAGCGCATTGGGATCGAACCGCGCGGCGGAAGTTTGCGCCGGCGTCAATGGTGACGACGTCGTCACCGCGAACACGATGCGATCCTCGGTCGCGCCGGGAAACGCAAACACGTCGTTGACATCGAGGCGCGGATTCAGCTCGACTTCCGGTGTGTCCTGATGGTCGGAGCTGAAGCTCAGGCGCGTGACGGCGAGCGCGCCGGCACCGGCCAGGATCAGCAGCGCGGCGAGCAACCGCGCGCGTGGAGCAAAACGAATCATTGAAATCCTCCGTGGATAAGGGCGTAGTTCAACAGTGTCTACGCTCGGTCGGGAGGATTTGGATTTGGCTGCCACCGAGAGGCGCTACGGAGAGGCGGTGAGGCGCTACGGAACTGCGCTACGGGAACTGCGCTACGGGAACTGCGCTACGGAACTACGCTACGGAACTGCGCTACGGCGAGGCGCTACGGCGAGGCGCTACGGAACTGCGTCACGTACAGGCGACACTGCGGCGTGGCTATTCCAGCCCATCGCAGTATCGATTCGCGGTCACGTCGCGCCTCT
>JBQTID010000185.1:0-17673 GCA_052389275.1 Gemmatimonadota bacterium
CGCTGGATCTTGCGCGCGCGGGCGACGCTGCGCTTGTCGTCTTCGCTCAGCTCGTCCATGCCCAGGATCGCGATGATATCCTGAAGCTCCTTGTAGCGCTGTAGAATGCGCTGCACGGCGGTCGTCACCTTGTAATGCCGTTCGCCGATGAATTGCGGATCCAGAATGCGCGACGTCGAATCGAGCGGATCCACCGCCGGGTAAATGCCGATCTCGGTGAGCGCGCGCGTCAACACGGTAGTCGCATCGAGATGCGCGAACGCGGTAGCCGGCGCAGGGTCGGTCAGGTCGTCCGCGGGAACGTAGATTGCCTGCACCGACGTGATCGAGCCGTCGCGCGTCGAGGTGATGCGCTCCTGCAGCTCGCCCATCTCGGTGCCGAGCGTAGGCTGGTAACCCACCGCCGATGGCATGCGGCCGAGCAGCGCCGAGACTTCCGAGCCCGCCTGCGTGAAGCGGAAGATGTTGTCGATGAACAGCAGCACGTCCTGCTTCTCGACGTCGCGGAAATATTCCGCGATGGTAAGACCCGACAGGCCGACGCGCTGGCGCGCGCCGGGCGGCTCGTTCATCTGACCGTAGACCAGCGCGGTCGAATTGATGACGCCCGACTCCTTCATTTCCAGCCAGAGATCGTTGCCTTCGCGCGTGCGCTCGCCAACGCCGCAGAAGACCGACTTGCCGCCGTGCTCCTGCGCGATGTTGTTGATGAGCTCCATGATGACGACCGTCTTGCCTACGCCGGCGCCGCCGAACAGTCCGGTCTTGCCGCCTTTCACGTACGGCGCGATCAGGTCGATGACCTTGATGCCGGTCTCGAAGATTTCGGTCTTCGGCTCGAGCGCCGTGAACTTCGGCGCAGGCCGGTGAATCGGCCAGCGTTCGACATTCGCGGGAAGCGCGGCGCCCTGGTCGACTGGATTGCCGAGCACGTTCAGGATGCGGCCGAGCGCAGGCTCGCCGACCGGCACCGAGATGGCCGCGCCCGTGTCTGTCACATCCATGCCGCGGATGATGCCGTCGGTTGACGACATCGACACGGCGCGCACCTGGTTACGGCCGATGTGCTGCTGCACTTCGACGACCACATTGATGTCGGGCGAGCCGTCCTTGCCGGCCGCCTTGATTTCGAGTGCGTTGTAGATCTCGGGCATGCCCTCGTCGAATTCGACGTCGAGGACCGGGCCGATGACCTGAACGACTTTGCCTTTGTTTGCGTTCCTGGTAGCGGTTGCCATTTGTCTTCTCTATTCCAGTGCAGCTGCGCCGCCGACGATCTCGGCGATCTCCTGCGTGATTTGCGCCTGACGGGCACGGTTGTACGTACGATTCAACAGGTCCAGCATGTCGCCCGCGTTATCGGTTGCGCTCTTCATCGCGCTCCGCCGCGCGCCATGTTCCGCCGCCGCCGTCTCTACCAGCGCGCGATACATCGTGTTGCGGACATACAAAGGTAGTAAGCGATTGAGAATCTGGTCCGCCGAAGGCGACAAGATGTAGTTCTGCACCCAGCGCGCGCGCTCGCCCTCGCGCGCTCCTGCGCTCCGAGGCGTTTCCACCGGTAGCACCTTGATCACACCTGGCGGGGTTGACATTGCCGAGCGAAACTGCGCGTGCACCACGTAGACTTCGTCCAGCTCGGCGCGCTCGAAGCGCTCGCGCAGCGGATCGATTACCGACATCGCGTGCTCGAGCGTCGGCCGGTCGCCGATATCGATGCGCGCGGTCACGGCCGGCTGCTTCAGGAAACGAAAGAACGCAATTCCCTTACGGCCAACGGCGTGCAGCTCGGTCTGTGCACCGGTGCCATTCAATCGCTCGATCAAGCGGCGTGCTTCGCGAATCAGGTTGGCGTTGAACGCGCCGGCCAGACCGCGATTGGATGTGATCAACACCACGGCTGCGCGATTCACTTTTGCCGGCTTGCGCAGCAATGGGTAACGTTCCCGCAGCTCCGGATCCATCAGACGTCCGATCACGTCGAACAGCCGCTGTGCGTACGGCCGCGCGGCATGCACGCGGTCGACCGCTCGTTTCAGCTTCGACGTCGAGACCATTTCCATGGTCCTGGTGATCTGGCGCGTCTTGCGGATCGACCGGATGCGACGCTTCAGCTCGCGAGTCTGCGCCATGACTAACTCGCGGCCTCTGCGCGCTCGCCGGTTTCAGCTTGCCTGTGCTGCGCGGCGAACATTTCCTTGAAGTCATTGATCGCACTGACCAGCGGCTGCTCGACTTTTTCCTTGTCGAGTGTCTTCTGCGTACGAATCGCCTCGCCGATCTCCGATCGCTGCGTGCGCATGTACTCGTGGAAGCCCTGCTCCCACGCGCGCACCTGATTGACCGGCACATCGTCGAGATGGCCGTTCGTCACCGCGTAGATAATCATGACCTGCTGCTCGACCGGCATCGGCGCGTACTGCGGCTGCTTCAGGATCTCGACCGTGCGGACGCCGCGCGCGAGCTGCTTCTGCGTGGCGGCGTCCAGCTCCGAACCGAACTGCGCGAAGGCTTCCAGCTCGCGGTACTGCGCCAGGTCGAGGCGCAGACGCCCTGCCACACCGCGCATCGCCTTGATCTGCGCGCTGCCGCCGACGCGTGATACCGAAATACCTACGTTCACTGCCGGCCGCACACCCGCATAGAACAAGTCCGACTCGAGGAAGATCTGGCCATCGGTGATCGAGATTACGTTGGTCGGAATGTAGGCCGACACGTCACCGGCCTGCGTCTCGATGATTGGCAGCGCTGTGAGCGAGCCACCGCCCTGCTCTTCACCGAGCTTGGCCGCACGCTCGAGCAGGCGTGAATGGAGGTAGAAGACGTCGCCAGGATACGCTTCACGACCGGGCGGGCGGCGCAGCACGAGCGAGATCTGGCGGTACGCGGTCGCCTGCTTCGACAGGTCGTCATAAATGACGAGCGTGTGCTTGCCCTGCCACATGAAGTGCTCGGCCAGCGCGGTTGCCGCGTAGGGCGCAATGTACTGCATGGGCGCCGGATCGGACGCGTTCGCCGCGACCACGATCGTGTAGTCCATTGCGCCGGCCTCGCGCAGCTGCTCGATTACGCTCGCGACTTTACCGGCGCGCTGACCGATCGCGCAGTAGACGCAGATGACGTCTCCGCCCTTCTGGTTGATGACCGTGTCAATGGCGACGGCGCTCTTGCCGGTGCCGCGGTCGCCGATGATCAGCTCGCGCTGGCCGCGACCGATCGGGATCATCGAGTCGATCGCTTTCAAACCCGTCTGCATCGGCTCTTTCACCGGCTGCCGCAGCACGATGCCGGGCGCGACGATGTCGATGAAGCGCCGCGCGTCGTGCTTGATCGCGCCCTTGCCATCGATCGGATTGCCGAGACCATCCACTACGCGACCGACATATGCGTCGCCGACGCCAATGTCGAGCACGCGGCCGGTGCGGCGTACTGCGTCGCCTTCGTGCAGCGTGGTCCAGTCACCCATGACCACCGCGCCGATGTTGTCTTCTTCCAGGTTCAATGCGAGAGCGGTGATCGTCTCACCGGTTTCGCCTGACCGGATCTCCAGCATCTCGCTCGCCATTGCGTGCGAGAGACCGTAAATGCGCGCGACGCCGTCCTTCACTTCGAGGACGCTGCCGACTTCCTCGACCTGGAGCTCCTCGCGATACTGCTCGATTTCCCGTAGCAGCACGTCTTTGATCTCGGTTGCGCGCAGCTGGTCTGTAGATGCCATCTCAGTTCTCAGTTCAAGTTGCTGTCAGTAGTCGGCGGCGCAGCGCGACCAGGCGACGCCGCAGCGAGCCATCGATCAGCTGGTCACCCTGCTTTACTACAATGCCACCCAGAATTTTCTCATCAACGGACATGTGCGCGATCACCGTCTTGCCGAAGATCTCCGAAAGTTTCGCGCGAATGTCGGCCTCCAGCTCCGGCGAAGGATCGCGCGCGAGCGTCACCTGCACGTGCAGCCTGCCGGCAGCCTCGTCGACCAGCGCGCGGTAGTGGTTCGCGATCGCGCCGTACAGGCGCTGCCGGCGCTTGTCGAGCACCAGCAGCACGAAGTTCAGAAACAGCGGGTGCACTCGCTCGGTCAAAGCGGAACGCAGCACCTGCTTCTTGAGCGCCCGGTCGATTTTGGGGGACTCGAGGAAGACGCGCACTAGTCGCTCGCTGAGCATCACGTCGAGCGCTGCGAAGCCGCGCAAAAACTCCTCGTGCTGCTGGTGCCGCTCGCCCAGCGCATAGATGCCTTCCGCGTAGCTGAGCGCTACGGTACTCGATTCCATCTAGCGCGTGGCGGCGACATCGCCGCGATCGACGTTTGCCAGGAATTCGGTGACGATGCGCCGGTCTTCCTGCGTATCCAGCTTCTTTTCGACGAGCTTCGATGCCGCCGCAATCGCGAGGTCGACTGCCTCGCGCCGCAGCGAATCGATTGCACGCGCCCGTTCCGACTCGATCTCCGCCTTGGCACGCGCCAGCAGCTCTTCCTGCTCGACGCGTGCCTTCTCCAGCAAGTCACGCCGCACGCGCTCGGCCGCCTTCTGCGCGTCCGAGATCAGCTGTGTGCCTTCCTCGCGCGCCTTGACCAAAGCCTGGCGCTGCTCCTCCAGCTGCTTCTGCGCTTCTTCACGATCACGCCGTGCCGCATCGAGCGCATCCTGGATGCGCTGTTCGCGCGCCGCCGCGTAGCCGAGAATCGGCGGGAACGCGAACTTCGCGAGGATGATGAGCAGAAGCAGGAAAATGACTACGGTCCAGAAGGACACGTTGCCGGCCAGCGCGAATACGTTCGGCGATTCGGCATGGGCCGCCTCGGTCGCTTCCGCGCCATGCTGGAGTGCTGCGAGTATCAGATTCATGGTTTTAGATCAGGAACGCGATGACCAGTGCGAACAGCGCCGCGCCTTCGATGAGCGCCGCCAGAATGATTGCGCCAGTTTGCACCGTACCGGCCAGCTCAGGCTGACGCGCCATGCTTTCGGTCATTGAGCCACCGATGCGGCCAATGCCGAGGCCGGCGCCGATTACCGTGAGACCTGCGCCCAGCCCTTTGCCGAGCATCGAGAGGCCTTCATTGTTGCCGGCCGCTGCGGCGGTCTCCTGGAGCAATCCAAAAATCGGAAATGACATTGTAACGAGCCTTGTCAGTGCGGGGTTTGTGATTTGTCGCTCTGCGACGCGGTTTGCAGCCCCGTCTGTTCTGCGCGCCGGATTCGCGGGTCGTTTGACTCCGCTACGTTACGACGGAAGCGCTTGAGCAGTTGCCTCCGAAGGTGCACATCCTGAGGACGCGTGCACTCGCCCCGAATTTCTGAACCGCGGTCCCGAACCGCAGTCCCGAACCGCCTTTCGGCGTTTAGTGTGCGTGCCGAATCAGCCCGATAAACACCGCAGACAGCATTGCGAAAATGTACGCCTGAAGCAGCGCCACGAAGATTTCCAGAATCATGATCGCCGTCGCCATCAGGATCGGCGCGATCGCAATACCGATGAACTTCGCGCCTGCCAGAGACGCCATCACGGCCAGACCCGTCAGCGCAAGCACCACCGCGTGACCCGCGGTCATGTTCGCGTACAGTCGAATCGCGAGCGCGAACGGTTTGGTCAGCTTACCCAGAAATTCGACCGGCGTCATGATCAGCAGCATGATGCCCGCCATGATCGGATTCATGCCGTGCGGCACGAAGAAGATCGTTTTCGCGTAGCCTTTGGCGCCCAGCGCTCTCATGCCGGCGATCTCGACCGTGATGAACGTCATGATCGCCATGGCAGCCGTCACCGAGATATTGCCGGTCGGGCTCGCGCCCCACGGCAGCAGCCCCAGCATGTTGCAGAACAGAATGAAGAAGAACGCGGTCACGATGTAGGGGGCGAACTTCTCGCCGCCATGACCGATGTTCCGCATCACGACCTCGTCACGAATGAAGAGAATGATCGCTTCAATAACGTTGGTCGTGCCCTTCGGCCCGCGCTCGGCGCCGCCGGCATGCTCACGCTTCGCCTTGGCGGCCGCATACAGCATCACGATCAGCACCAGCACCGCGGCGATCATCATGAACAGCACATGCTTCGTGATCGAGAAATCCAGCGCGATCGGCCCGAGCTGCAGCGGCTCGAACTGTGGCAAATGCACAACACCAAATGGCGTCTCCCACTCATTGGAGTCCGCCAGGTGGTGCAGGATCATCTCTTTGATGTCAAACTCTTGTGTCGTATCCGCCATGACGCAAAAACAGAGGTTCAATCACCAGCAACAGGAACAGGAAACCGACCAGGCTCAACAGCGTTGTGCTTAGCGGCAGCGCGCCGGTACGACTCAGCCAGAACGCGCAAACGCCGAGCGCACCGAACCTGAACACCATGCCCGCGAGCCACGCGACCATGAACAGCTGCGGCTGCGTACGTAGCATGATCAGCAGCCCGAATGCCGCCAGCTGAATCGCATACGCGACACCGCCCGCGACCGCGACCGCACCCGACTCCGCGCCCGCCAGCACCGCGATCCAACCCCCGACCGCGACCGCGACCGCGCCCGCGACCGCGTAAAAAAGCCATGCCCTAAACCTGGTCGTCATCCCGCTTGCGTTTCTGATCATCGACCAGGTGCCGGTACATGTAGTAGAAGCCTGCTGCTGCACCCACAAACGCTCCGATCAGGGTCAGCGCCGGCTCCGTTCCAAGCCATTCATCGGCTTTCGTCCCGAGCCACAGAAAGAGGAGGGTGCTGAGCGCCCATGTCAAACCGTAACCGAGATATCTCGGGATTTCTGCGCTCGGCGGTCTCTTGCTGTCTCGTTCCAAGAATAATTCCGGGCAAAGGCGGCTGATCTTATGACCTTGTGAAATTTTTCGCAAGCGGCTTCGCGCAATGGATGCGCAGGCTGGGAAGCTAGACATTCTTTCTTGTCGGCTGCGGTCGCGAACTACTCCCGGTTGAGGTAAACATCAACGTCCATATTGCGCGCTACGAAAAAGTATTTGCCGTGCGCATGAAACACTATTTGGGCATCCTAGCGGCCACCGGTTCGCGGCCGATCGAAAAGCTGCAGCACGCGTTTTGTATCAGCGTCGATAAGCGCATTTTGCGAGTGGCTGTCCTGCCATCGATCTTGAGTGGTTACAAACACTCGCTTTCCGGAAGGCGATATCGCTAATGCTTGCGGGACAGCGTTGAAGAGCTCAATAAAATCAACAATGTCATCGGACCTCGTATTTACAATAGCGACACCGCGCTTGGCGCCGTCCATTACGGCGATGTACAAGCGCTGGGCTGACGGATCCAGGTCGATGTCATCAGACCGAAACCACCCGATCCCGATGTCGAGCCGCTTCATGATTGTCTTTGTGTTCGGATCGATCACGAGCACTCGACCCTCGTAGGCCCGCGTAGCGTACAGCTTGCTGTCATCGAGCATCACGGCCATGCCGAATATCGGGTCCTCAGAGCCGGAGGACGGCGGGCTGACGCGTCCGATTCGCTTGCGCGTCACCCGATCGAAAGTGACGACAGCACCGTCGCCTCCACGTCACCCTGCCACGTGCGTGTCTTCATATCGAAGAATGTAAACGGATCGGTCACATAGATTGTGTCGTCGTTGCGGTCGCATGCGAGATTAAAATGCGCATCAAATGCCCAGGGGTTGCGTATATCGACGAATCCGTCGCCGTCCGAATCGCCGTCTGCGGATGAGATCTCAATTGCGATGCGAGGAGGCGTCGTGTCCGTGGGCTGGAGGTCTGCCGGCGAGTCCTGGCATGCATACAACGGGACAAATATGGCTAGCAGCAACCAAATGTATCGTCTCATGGAGAGGCTCCAAATCGCGGTGCGGCAAGGGTTTACCACTAGTGGTGGAGAAGGTTCCGAAACTCTTGGTAGCGCCGTCCGCGAACGGCCTACAGTATTAATCGGGCCCAAAACCTGCTCGCGAAGCGGCCATATGCATAAATACCTAACAGGCGCCGCGTTGCTTTTGCTGCTGGCTTGCAGCACTGCTCCTCAAGGCGACGAAACCCAGGCCAACATGGCGCCGAACCAGCTGGTTACTTCGCTGGAAGTCGAAGTCGCGCGCGACAGCGTACGTTTCATACTTCATCTCACCAATTCGGGCACTCAGCCCGAGGTGCTGGGGTTTAGAAGCGGACAGCGTTACGATTTCGAGGTGCGGACCGCGGCGGGTGAGAAGATCTGGCGCTGGTCGGATGACCGCGCGTTCACCATGGCCATGGGCAGCGAGACGCTCGCACCAGGCGAGTCGCGGCAGTATAGCGAGAGCTGGACACCAGGTAACCGGTCGGGCGCGTTCATCGCCGTGGGACGCGTCGTCGCCATGGGCCGTGAAATCGAGCAACAGGCTCGATTTGAAATTTCAAAATCATAGGCAATCTGAATGGAAGCCAGAGCAGCGCAGGCGCCCGGTACCGAGGACCGGGACGTCGCGCTTCTTGAACGTTTGGGCGAGGCGTGCAGCGCGCTGGAGTTCGAGATCGCGCACCGTGTTGTCGGGCAGCATGCGATCGTCGAAGGATTGTTGACCGCGCTGCTCGCTGATGGTCACGTGCTGCTGGTCGGCGTGCCCGGTCTTGCCAAGACATTGCTGATTTCGACGCTGGCCGAAGCGCTCGACCTGAATTTCCGGCGCATCCAGTTCACGCCGGATCTGATGCCTTCCGACATCACGGGCACCGAAGTTCTAGAAGAGGATCGCGCGACCGGCAAGCGGCTGTTCCGTTTTGTGAAGGGACCGATCTTCGCGAACATCCTGCTCGCCGACGAGATCAATCGTACGCCACCGAAGACGCAGGCGGCGCTGCTTCAGGCAATGCAGGAGCGCGCGGTCACCGCGGCCGGTCAGACCATGACGCTGGACCGTCCCTTCTTCGTGCTGGCAACGCAGAACCCGATCGAACAGGAAGGCACGTATCCGTTGCCGGAAGCGCAGCTCGATCGCTTCATGCTCGAGTTGCGCATCGGTTATCCGACGCGCCCTGAAGAAGAGCGCATCGCCATGGAGACGACCGGTGCCGCGCAGCCGCGCGTCGCGCATGTCCTGTCGGCGTCGGAGCTGGTCGATTTGCAGCAGCTCGTGCGGCGCGTGCCGGCCGCACCATCGCTGGTTTCGTACGCCGTCCGACTGGCCCGTGCTACCAGACCCGAAGACGCCGATGCGCCGGAGCTCATCCGCAAGTACGTGAGCTGGGGCGCCGGCCCGCGTGCCTCGCAGTACCTGGTACTGGGCGCGAAGGCGCGTGCCGCGATGCAAGGCCGCGGCGTTCCCAATTACGACGACGTGCGCGCAGTCGCGCCGGCGGTGCTCCGGCATCGCGTGGTGACGAACTTTCAGGCGGAAGCCGAAGGTCGTACCAGCGACAGCGTTGTCGAGGAGCTGATTCAGCTCAGCAGGAAATGGACGACTTAACTCCTCTGGATGGCATCAAGGCGTGGAACATCATGACGCCACGCGTCGACATCTTCGCGCTGGAAGACTCCAAAACCCTCGCTCAAATCGCACTCCAGCTCGGCACCGTTCGCTACTCACGTGTCCCGGTTTACCGCGAAAACATCGACGACATCACTGGTGTGCTCTACATTCGCGATGCGTATCAGGCCTTGATCTCGGGCATGCGCGATGTGCAGCTGCGCGATCTCGCGCGCGAGCCATTGATCGTGCCGGGCTCGATTCCGGTTCGAAAACTGTTGCGCGAGTTCCAGGCGCGCCGTATTCACCTGGCGCTCGTCATGGATGAATACGGCGGCACCGATGGCCTGGTCACGCTCGAGGATGTCCTCGAAGAGCTGGTCGGCGAGATTTCCGACGAGCGAGATGTGGAAGAAAACCTGATCACGCGCGTATCGAAGAGCGAGATAATCGCGAGCGGCGACGTCGACCTGCGCGAAGTCAACCATATATTCAACACCGCATTCCCGCAGCTCGAGCATCGTTCGCTGAATGGCTACCTGTTCGAGGAATTGGGCCGCGTGCCGCAAACCGGCGAAGTACTCGAGCGCGATGGCGTAATCATTGAAGTGCTCGAGGCGAGTGAAACCCAGCTGCTGCGCGCGCAATTGCGCCGTGTGGCCGAGCGGACATCGGAGACAGAGAAAGTTTGAACATGGCATCCCGTGCACCTGCGCAGCGCGCAGCCGATGAGCTGGGGCCGACGCTCACCGAGATTTACGAAGCCCGCCGCCGGATTATGGGCGTGGCGCGCCGCACGCCGCTCGACCGCTCGTTGTGGCTGACCGACCAGGTCGGTCAAAACGTATACCTCAAACTCGAGTGCTGGCAGCGCACGCGTTCCTTCAAGATGCGCGGCGCGTACAACGCGATTGCTTCGTTGGACGAGCGGGAGCGCGCCCGGGGACTCGTTACCGCGTCGGCCGGCAATCATGGTCAGGCGGTCGCGCTCGCGGCGCGCGAGGTCGGCGCCCAGGCAACGATATTCGTGCCCGGCAACGCTCCGGAAACCAAGAAGGCGCGCATTCGCTCGTTCGGCGCGCAGCTGAATCAGGATTCACCCACATACGACGACGCGCAGATCGCCGCGCGCGAGTTTGCCGATCGCACCGGCGCGCTGTTCGTGCACGCATTCTCCGATCGTGCAGTCGTGGCCGGTCAGGGCACTGTGGGCGTCGAGATTCTCGAGGACATGCCGAATGTGCGCAACGTCGTCATTCCGGTCGGTGGCGGTGGTTTGATCGGCGGTATCGGCGTCGCCATCAAATCGGCGGATCCGTCTATTCGGGTCATCGGCATCCAGAGCACGCAGACGCGCGCGATGTATGACGCCTTCGAGGCGGGACGCCTCGTGAATTCTCCGATTGGCCCCACACTGGCGGATGGTCTGGCCGGCCAGGTGGACGATGTCAGCTTCGCACGGGCGCGCTCGGTCGTCGACGAAATGCTGCTGGTCGAGGAGAGCGCACTGCCGGCGGCCATCCGAGCTCTCTACAAGATCGACGGCGTCATCGCGGAAGGTGCTGCCGCAACGCCGGTAGCCGCTATCAGCGAACGTGTGCTCGAGCTCAATGGGCCGACCGTACTGGTAATCACCGGCGGCAACATTGATGCGGAGCGCTTCGCGGCGATCCTGTCCAGCGATGATCGCTTCAGCCAATGAAGGGCGCCTGCGGCCACAGGCCGCGCGCGGACTAGTTTAGCGCGCTCTATGCCGATCATTCCCTTCAACGGCAAGACGCCGCGCATTCACGAGACAGCGTTTGTTGCGCCCACCGCCGTCCTGATCGGCGATGTCGAGGTTGGTGCCGAATCGAGCATTTGGTTCGGTGCGGTGCTGCGGGCAGATCATCCCGAACACGGCATTCGCATTGGCGCGCGCACCAGCATTCAGGATAATTGCGTGCTGCACGTTAGTGCGCGCGGCCCCACGCTGGTCGGCGACGACGTGACCGTCGGACACGGGGCGGTTTTCGAGAGCTGCGAGATCGGTTCGCGCGCCTTGATCGGCATGAACGCGGTTCTGCTGCACAGCTGCACTATTGGTGAGGGCGCGCTGGTCGCGGCGTCGAGTGTGGTGCCGACCGGTATGCGCGTGCCCGCTCGCACGCTGGTTGCCGGTGCGCCCGCCGCCGTGCGCAAGGAGTTGACCGGCGAATCTGCGAGCTGGGTGGCAGGCAGCGCGGAGCATTACGTTCACCTCGCGAGCGAGTACCGGAAGCAGCTGAGCGGTGAGCACTAAGCACGTCGTCATCGCGGGCGGCGGCCTGATCGGTTGCGCGATCGCATGGAAGCTCGCCGCGCGTGGCGTGCGTGTCCACGTCATCGAAGCCGCGCGCCCGGGAATGGCGGCGAGCTGGGCGGCAGCCGGCATGCTGGCGCCGTTGTTCGAAGGCCCCAACGAAGCCTTCCGCCGCTTGGCGCGCAGCAGTGTCGAACGCTATCCGGAATTCGTGCGTGATCTTTACGGCGCTTCCGGCATCGATGCCGACCTGCAGATGAGCGGCAAGCTCGACTTGGCATTTTCGACCGCCGAATACGCAAGCCTGCGCGAACATTACGGTACAACGCTGCCGGCCAGCGTGCACGAGCTCGCTGCCAACGCGGCGCGTGAGCTGGAGCCCGGCATCTCTGCCGATACAGCTGGCGCACTCGTTTCCGATAACGATGGCTCGGTCGACAACCGCAAGCTCGCGCGTGCCGCCTGGATCGCCGCAACCAGCCGCGGCGCAGAGTTCACGATCGGTTCGTCCGTGCGCGAAGTGCTGTGCAGCCGCAACGGCTTCGAGGCACTCTATCTTTCGACCGGCGAGCGCATCGAGGCGGATGCGGTGGTCGTGGCAGCGGGCGCGTGGAGCAGCAGCATCCGTGGACTGCCGCAACCGCTGCCGGTCTATCCCGTGCGCGGCCAGATGATCGCGCTCGAGGCCATCCCGCCGGTGCTGTCGCGTATCGTATTGACCAGGGACTGCTACATCGTGCCGCGCGCGGATGGCCGCGTGCTGGTGGGCTCGACTATCGAACGCGCCGGCTTTGAAGCGCGCACCACGGCCGCGGGCATTGCGCATCTGTTGAATGCGTCGGTGCGCGCGGTGCCAAAACTCGCGCAGGCAGCCGTCGTAGAGACCTGGGCCGGGCTGCGTCCGGGCACCGCGGATGAGCTGCCCATACTGGGCGAGGATCCGCGCGCGCCTGGTGTGTTCTATGCCACCGGTCATTTCCGCAACGGCATTCTATTGGCGCCGATCACGGCGGATCTGACTGCGGCCGCTTTGTGCGGCGACGCGGCAGAGCTCGACCTGCGCCCGTTTTCGGCGGGAAGGTTTCATGGCTGACCAGCCCGACGACAAACGTTCCGAGCAGGCGCGCGAGAACGGACCGGATGACGCGCTGCTGCAATCGATCATCAAACCCAAATGTGATCTCTGCGGCAGCCTGATGCTCGAGGTGCATTGCCGGATGATGTGTCCCATGTGCGGCTATCAGCGTGATTGCTCCGATCCCTGATCCTGCGCCGAAAACCGACGACGTTCGCCGCGCCGAGATGAAGCACATGAAGCGCGTCGCCGGCGGTATGTTGCTGGTCGCCGCGCTCGTTTTCATTGTCGCGCGTATGCTCGAGCATACTTATCCGTGGCTCGTCTTCGTGCGCGTGACCGCCGAAGCCGCCATGATCGGCGGCCTGGCCGACTGGTTCGCCGTCACCGCGCTGTTTCGCTATCCACTCGGTATCCCGATTCCGCATACCGCGATAGTGCCGAATCGCAAAGACCGCGTCGGCCGCGCGATTGGGCAGTTCGTTCAAAAGAACTTTCTCAATCCGGACAATATTGCGCGCCGTCTGCGCGCCGCGCGTGTGACCGAGTATCTCGCCGACTGGATCAGCCAGCCGGAGAATGCGCGCACACTGTCGCGTCACATCTCCGGCGCGCTCGCGGCCGGCGCCCGCACCCTGAAGGATGACGACGTCGAAGATCTCATTCACAACACCGTCGTGAACAAGATCGAAGCGACACCGGTTGCACCGCTGCTCGGCAAGCTGCTGGGGGTCCTGACTACTGACAATCGCCATCAGGAGTTGTTCGATGAAGCGATCAAATTGATGGCGCGCGGTGTCGCCGATAACCGTCAGCTGATTCGCGACCGCATTCAAGAAGAGAGCCCCTGGTGGCTGCCGGATCCCGTCGAAGAGAAGATCTACGAAAAAGTCGTCAGCGCGATCGACCGCACGCTGCGGCAGATTCGCGACGATCCGGCGCACCCGCTGCGTGAGCGATTCGATGAGGCACTCACAAAATTCATTGATGACCTGCACAACTCACCGGCCGCCATCGCCAAAGCGGAAACGCTCAAGCACGAGCTGCTCGACGCCGACGCCGTACGCCGCTTCTCGGGCTCATTGTGGGAAGACGCGCGTGCGGCGCTAATCAGGCACGCCGAGCATCCCGAGCACGTAACGCCCGATGCGATCGAGCGCGCGCTTGCGCGCATGGGCGAGACGATTCTCTCCGATCAGGAATTGATGGAGAAGATCGACAACTGGATCATTCAGGTGGCCGCGCTCGTCGTGGATCGTTTCCGCGATGAGGTCGCAGAACTCATCGAAGACACCGTTCGAGGCTGGGATGCGGACGCCACCTCCAACCGCATCGAGCTGGCGGTGGGACGAGATCTGCAATTCATTCGGATCAATGGTACCGTAGTTGGCGGTTTGGCGGGTCTCGTGATCTACTGCGTTTCGCTGCTCTTTTAAATCACATTCCCAGCAGGCCGGTATACCAGCCGATCACGAGGTCTCCCCACGCGTGTGAGATGGCCGCGCCCAACGCGAGGAAGACACCGAGCGGCAGATACGTGCCGAGCACTTTGCCCTGACCTCGCACCAACGTGAACGGCACGCCAATGATCAAGCCCAGTAGCGACCCGAGGAAAATTGTGACCATTGCGCCGACCGGTCCGAGAAACGCGCCAACCATCGCCATCATGTGAATGTCACCGACTCCGAGCGCCGGCTTCTTCAACACTTTTTCTGCGGCCAGCTTCACTGCCCACAGGAGTGCGTAGCCCAGCAGCGCGCCGAGCAGCGCTTCGAGAAACGAAATGTCACTACCCGGCACGGCGGCAAGCACCAATCCGATGGCTGCGCCGGCCACCGTGAACTGGTCTGGAATGACCATCGCGCGCGCATCGGTGAGCGCAATACCGACTAGCAGCGTCAGAAAGATGGCGGACCGGGCTGCTTCGACGCTGGGGCCGAAGCGCAGCACCGCCGCCAGCCAGATTAGCGATACCACGAGCTCGATGAATGGATACTGCGCGCTGATACCCGTGCCGCAGTTGCGGCAGCGCCCGCGCAGGATGAGATAGCTCAGGATCGGAATGTTGTCGTACCAGCGAATCGGCTGCTCGCACGACGGGCAGCGTGAGCGGGGCCGAAGCACCGACTGCTCGGCCGGCCAGCGATACACACAGACATTGAGAAACGATCCCAACGCGGCGCCCAGCAGCGCAGCGTAGATCCAATACCAGTATGCGGGCAGATCCATCATCGGTTCGTGCGACTCATTTCGTAGAGAAGAATGCAGGCCGCCACGCCAACGTTGAGTGATTAGGCGCGTCCCGGCATGGGGATGGCCACCACATGTGTGACGTGAGCACGCGTTGCTTTGCGCAGCCCGCTGCCCTCATTGCCCACGACCAGAGCGATCCGCTCGCCGACCTTCAGATCGCCGATCGCTTCGCCACGCATGTCGGCGCCGCACACCGCGAATCGATTGCTCGACAGCCACGACCAGACCTCATCATCGGGCGCGCTGATGAGCGGCACACGAAACGCCGCGCCAGCCGCCGACCGCACGACCTTGGGGTTCCAGTAATCTACGGTTCCCGGCAATGCGATAACGCAATCGGCGGCGAACGCATCGGCGCTTCTGATCAGAGTCCCGAGATTGCCGGGATCCTGGATCGCATCCAGCACAGTGACCAGCGCGCGCGTTTCGGGCTTGCGATCGGCGAGCTTGTGGTGCGGCGCGCGCGCGACCGCGATGATGCCCTGCGGTGTCTCGGTGTCGGCGACCTCGCGCAATTCGCGGTCGGACACTCGGCGCACCGGTGTGCGCGTTGCGAGCGCTTCGATTAGACCGCGGCCACGTTCACTGTCCTCGAGAGTGGGCGAAACGACCGCGAATTTGAGGTCGAGGCGCGCCGCCAGCATGTCCTCGACGACGCGCACGCCTTCCACCGCAAAAGCCGCATGTTTCTCTCTGCCTGCACGCGATTTCAGCGCATGCAGCAGCCTGCCCTCCGTCTGGCTCAGCATTTGCCCCTTTGGGACAGCCTGTTTAACCGCAGTTCAACAGGCAGGTGATTCATGATTCGACGTACGTTCGCGGGGTTCGCCATGGCAGTGACGTTGTCGGTCACGGCGTGTGGCGTCTCCACGCAGCAGGAAGTCAACCTGGGCGCGCAGTACGCAGCTGAGATCAATCGGCAGCTCCCGTTGGTCAATGACGCGCAAGTGGTTTCCTACATCAACCGGCTCGGCGATCAGATCGCCAGAGCAGGTGGGCGCGGCCTGAATTATACGTTCTACGTCGTCAATTCGGATGTGGTCAACGCCTTTGCCGTACCCGGCGGCTACATCTACATCAATCGTGGGCTGATCGAGCGGTCCGGCAACATGTCCGAAGTGGCGGGCGTGCTGGCGCATGAGATCGGACACGTCGAGCAGCGTCACGGCGTCGAGCAAATGGAAAGAATGCAGGGCGCCAATCTCGGGTTGAACCTCGCGTATGTGCTGCTCGGCCGCCGTCCGGGCTCGCTCGAGCAGGCTGGCGTGCAGGCAGTGGGCACCGCCGTGTTCGCGAAATTCAGCCGCGATGACGAGAACGAGGCAGACAATGTCGCGATTCCGCTGATGCTCGCCTCGCGCATCCATCCGAATGGTCTGGTTACAATGTTCCAGCGCCTGATGAGCTTGCGGCGGTCCTCGCCGTCCGCGCTGCAACAGTGGTTCTCGACGCACCCGACGACGGAGGAGCGCATCAATGCGACGCGTGCCGCAATCAGCAGGCTGCCCGCGGCGCAGACACGCAACTTGAGTAGCGACACGCAGGAGTTCCAGCGCTTCCGCGCCCGCTTGCGGTCGATGGCGCCCGCACCGCGTACGGCTACGCGGTGATGAGAGTGTGAGAGTGTGAGAGTGTGAGAGTGTGATTCCCACACTCCCACATTCGCACATTCCCAGAGAGGCACCGCCTGCCTACATTCGGGCGCCATGACCGTTCCAATTGCCCTTACAATTGCCGGGAGCGACAGTGGCGGCGGCGCGGGCATTCAAGCTGACCTGAAGACGTTTCAGGCGTTTGGTGTGTTCGGCACATCCGCGGTGACCGCGATCACGGCTCAAAACACGACTGGCGTCCGCGCGGTTCACGCCGTGCCGGGCGCCGTCGTACGTGAGCAGATCAACGCGGTCGCTACCGATTTCGATGTGCGGGCCATCAAGACCGGGATGCTCGCGACCCGCGAGCTGGTCGAGCTGGTCGCGGCTGCAATCGAGGCCGAGCGGCTCCCCAATTACGTGCTCGATCCCGTCATGGTCGCGACCAGCGGCGATTCTCTCCTCGAAGACGACGCCGTGCAAGCCATTATCACGCGCCTCCTCCCACTCGCGATGGTAGTCACGCCGAATCTCGATGAAGCGCGCATTATGACCGGTATTGACGTGCACGACGTCGCAAGTATGCGGGCCGCCGGTCAGCAGCTCGTGGGCCGCGGGGCGCTCGCGGCACTGGTGAAGGGTGGTCATCTGTCAAGCGATCGCGTCACTGATGTGCTGTTCGATGGCAAGGAGTTTCAGACGTTCGAGCGCGCGAAAATCGAGACGCGCAATACGCATGGCACCGGCTGTACGCTGTCAGCGGCAATTACAGCCGGGTTGGCGCACGGACGGCCTCTTCAGACGGCTGTGCAGGACGCACTGGATTTCGTGCAACGCGCGATCACCACCGCACCCGGTCTGGGATCAGGACACGGTCCGTTGAACTTTGGTAAGTAACCGTACACGTACACGTGAGCGTGAACGTGAACGTGTTCGTCCGTTAGTCCGTAACCCACCACTGCGGCATATTCACATACTTCCCGCGAATGTCCTTTGCGCCACCCTTTAACCGTTCCCGCGCGGCGTGAAGCGTCGAGTAGGAGTATAGGAAGCTCCATGGCTGCT
>JBQTID010000186.1:0-21360 GCA_052389275.1 Gemmatimonadota bacterium
GCCGCCCCCCCCCCGCCCCCCCGCGCGGCCCCCGGCCGCGGCGCGCCCGGCGCGCTGTCATTTCGCGATCCCCCTTCGCCAAGCCCCTTCGCGCTGTACCCTCGCGCCGCTCGGAGTTCGGTATATATTGGGCGGCCATGCCCAATACCGTGCTCATCGCGGCGGCCGTAGGCGCTCTGGCCGCTCTGGCGCTGCCCCTCGGATCGGCCGTTGGTCTGGCCACCCGCCTCAGTACCCGCATCTCGTCCGCATTGCTGGCGTTTGGTGCGGGCACGCTCATCTTCGCACTCGCAGTCGAAATCGTGGGTGGCGCGGTCGAGCGCAGCGGTTTCGCACCGCTGGCAGCCGGGCTGGTTCTGGGCGGAATGGTCTTTTCCGTCCTGAACCAGATGGTCAACGACAAGGGCGCGTTCCTGCGCAAGGTGAGCGTCGCCGCGCGCTATCTGGCGATACAGCGCAAGACCCGCGAACAGGCGTTGCTCAGCCGCCTCGCGCACGTGCACCTGCTCCAGTCATTGCCGCCCGAAGATATTGCGCCGCTCGTGCACGCGGCCCGGGTTGTACGGCTTCGACCGGGCCAGGAGCTGTTCCGCGAGGGCGAAGCAGGATCGTCATTGTATCTGATCGACGAAGGCGAGCTGGAAGTCATTCGCGGCGGGGTCCGGGTTGCGATTCTGACACCGGGCGAATCCGTTGGCGAGATGGCCGTCGTGACGGGTGCGCCGCGCACCGCAACCATACGCGCGCTCGAGCCGACTCGCCTCTTCTATATCCCGAAGCCTGCGTTCGACGAGCTGGTCAACAGCGCCGCGCGCGTGCGCGACCGCGTCAGCGAGCTGATCAAGCTGCGCACAGAGGAGTTGAAGGAGCGACTGCTGGTGTCGCATGCGGAAGCCAACGAATGGCAGGCGCGTGCGGCCGACCGTCTGCGCGAACAGAGCACGACCGCGACACCTGAGGAAATTCGCAACGCTGCGCAGCAACAAGACAATCCCGCGCTGGGCATTTGGCTAGGCAATCTGCTGGACAGCATCCCGGAATCGATCGTGCTGGGTGCCGGCGTCACTGCCACCGGTGGCGTTTCGCTGCCGCTGTTCGCCGGCATTGTACTCGACAACTTCCCGGAAGCCATGTCCGGCTCGCGCATCATGCACGTGGCCGGAATGACGCGAAAGAGAATCATCACGATGTGGTTCGGCATCGTCATCGTCAGTGGCATCTGCGCGGCACTCGGGAATCTTTTCTTTACCGAAGTCAGCGGCAGCACGTACGCGTTCGTAGAGGGCACCGCCGCGGGCGCAATGCTGGTGATGATCGCAGAGACGACGCTGCCGGAAGCCTACGAGCGCGGCGGCGCGATCGTGGGCCTGTCGACTCTGTTTGGGTTTTTGGCGGCCCTCGGCCTGAAGAGCATTAATTAGCGATGAGAGTGATAGTAGCGATTAGAGCGATTGGAGCGATTAGTGCGATTAGAGCGATAAAAGCGATTATCAGCTCGCTCTAATCGCTCCCATCGCTCCCATCGCTCCCATCGCTCCCATCGCTCCCATCGCTCTCATCGCTCTCATCGCTCTAATCGCCCCAATCGCTCCAATCGCGCCAAATTCAGGCACCTTCCGCAGGACTGGCTCGGACCCTGCTTCTTTCACCCCTTCGGTCACGGCTTTGGCCATTTTCGAACGTATGGCCGTAACTGCTGTAATAAGCGATGAGAACGGGTGCCATACTTCACCTCCGATCCTTTGAATAACCGCGAGTCCAATGCCACGGTTCGCTGACAGGCTGAATAACCTTGGGCAACGCGTCAGCGACGCGGTGTGGCGGCAGTACGTGCGACTGCGCGCCACTCGCATGACCGCGCGTCTGGGCGAGCGGCACCTCGGGCTGAAGCTGCTGGCGATCGCAATCGCCATCACGTATTTCGGCAACTACGTCCTGTACGCGACCTGTGGCTTGCGCGGCTGCCCCGATCCCATGAAGCTGGTCGCGTACCAGCCGGGCGGCGCCTCCTTCCTGGTCGATCGCAATGGCAAGAAATTCGCCGATCTCGCGCCTGTCGAGCGGGAGATGGTCAAGCTCAACGCACTGCCGGACTACGTTCCATCCGCATTCATCTCGGTCGAAGACAAGCGCTTTTATGATCACAACGGCGTCGACTGGAAGCGGGTCGCGGGCGCCGCGTTGAGCAATATCGCGGCGGGCGAAATCGATCAGGGCTCGAGCACGATCACGATGCAGTTGTCGCGCAACGTGTTCTCCGAGCGGCTGAAGGCATCGGACAAAACGCTGCGGCGCAAATTGTTCGAGGCGCGCGTCGCGAAGCAGATCGAGAAACGATTCTCCAAGCGCGAGATTCTCGAGCTGTACCTGAATCACATCTACTTCGGCGGCGGCGCGTACGGTATTCAGTCAGCAGCGCGCTATTACTTCGAGAAGCCCGCGGCCAGGCTGACTTTGCACGAGGCCGCGCTGCTCGCGGCCATTCCCAAAGCGCCCGCGCATTACGATCCGCGCACGAAGCCGGCGCGCGCCAGGGCGCGGCGCAATCTCGTGCTGGACCTGATGGCGGAGCAGGGTGTCGTCAGCGCGGAACGCGCCAGCACCGCCAGGAAACGGCGTCTGGGCGCAACCAGTGATCCACCCGGCTTCCGCGGCACGCCGCCGCTTGGAGCCTACTTCGTGCAAATGGTTCGGCGAGAGCTCGAGGAAAGACTGGGCGAGGATGTTTACACGAAGAAGCTGAAAGTCTACACCACGCTGGACGTCAACGCGCAGAAAGCGGCGGAAGAGGAGCTGCTTCGCCAGCTGCGTTATGTCGAAGCCGGCACATACGGTTCCGTCAGTGCGCAGCGCTACAGCGGCTACAAGCAATACACGCCGGCTGGACCGCAATATCTACAGGGCGCCGTCGTCGTAAAGGAGATCGACACTGGCGACATCATCGCGCTGGTCGGCGGTCGCGATATCCGGCATTCGCGTTTCAATCGCGCGATCCTCGCCAAGCGGCAGGCAGGCAGCGCATTCAAGCCGTTCGTCTACGGCGCGGCCATTGAATCGGGTTACGTGGCCAGTCAGCCAATCATGGATTCGCCCGTGCAACTGGTATCGAACGGCCGCAATTGGGAGCCGCGTAATTACGACGGCGACTACTACGGCCTGCTCTCGTTACGCAATGCGCTCGCCTATTCACGCAACATCCCATCGGTCCGACTGGCGGCAGCGGTCGGCGACAACGAGATCGAGCGGGTCGCGCGCAGCGCCGGCATCCGTGGCGACGTGCAGAACACACCCATGGTCGCGCTCGGCATCACCGAAGTTACGCCTATCGAGATGACCAGTGCGATCGGTACGTTCGGGGGCATGGGCATGCGTGCGGAACCGCGTACCATCATCGCGGTCCAAGACGAAAACGGCCGCGTCGTCTACGAGACGCCTGTGCGCAGCGAAGCGCGGCTGGATCCTGGCATGTCCTTCATCGTCACCGACATGCTGATGGACGCGGTGAGCTACGGCACCGGCACCGCGGTGCGGCAGGCCGGCTTCCATGGAGCGGCCGCGGGCAAGACCGGCACCACGAGCGACGGCGCGGATGTATGGTTCGTGGGCTACACGCCCGATCTGGTCGCTGGTGTCTGGGTGGGCTACGACGCGCGCAGGCCACTGCCCGCGCGCGCGAGCGGCGGCAATGTGAGCGCGCCGGTGTTCGGCCGCATGATGCGTCGTATCTACCGCAACCGCCCGTTGCCGAGCGGCTTTATCGTGCCCGACAACGTGGTCGTGCGGTTCGTCGATCCCGAGAGCGGTCTGGTGCTCGAGGACGGCTGTGCGCCGCGCTACGGCAATCCGGTGCGCGAGGTCTTCCTCCAGAACGCGCAGCCCGAGACCATCTGCCCGCGCTATCAGAGCGACAACTTCCTTGATGCCATCGGGCACTTCTTCGGTGATTTGTTCGATGATGACGAGGATCCGGTGCCGGAGCCGGAGGAGGGCGTTATCGCGGATGGCTCGCGCGACGTGCTGGGCTCGGGGCGCATTGCGAAGAAGGAGAAGAGACGGCGTGGTGACTAGTTTGCGGGCGTGGGCGCGGTCGCGGTCGCGGTCACGGTCGCGGGAACAGAATCGGGCGCGGGTTGCGGGCGCGGGGCGCGGTCTTCCGCGCTACCGTTTCCGGATGTGACCCGCGACCGCATCCCGCGCCCGCACCCTGCGCCCAAGCCATTTCCCGCGACCGCGCCAGCGACCGCGCCTGCGCGACTTTCAAGCTGTTGAAGTAGTTACTCCATCCCCAACGCGCAACGTGCCCGTTTCATTATGAATCACGTTCTGCCCGAACAGCACTTTCGAGCCGACCTTCCGATACTGAGCCAGCGTGCGCAGCGGTTCCTTGCCCGGCACGCCGGTGCGCGTGTCCACCGTGGTCGTGACGCAGCGCGCGCACGGCTTCACAACCTCGCATTCGACGTCGCCAATCCGAATCGTCTTCCACTCATCTTCTTCGTGCGGCCTGGCCGTCGCGACCACGACATTCGGCCGAAACCGTTTCATTGGGATCGAGCTCTCACCGCGTGCGATCAGCTTCTCGTTCAATAGCGCGAGCGAGCGGGTTCCGATCAGCAGCATCGGGAACGCATCCGCCAGGCTGACCAGCCGCTGTTGCCGGGAATAATTCGGATCGATGAGGCGCGCGGTCTCGTGCGGCATGCGCATCAGGCTGCAGCGCGTGCCGAGAAAATCGGAGAACCAGCGGTCCGTGTCCTGGTCGACGTGCAGCAGATCCACCGCGTCATGCCAGACGACGCAGCGCGTAGCCCGCGAGCCGGCGCCGACTGAGAAGGCGTTGACGCTCATGCCCGGCGCTGAAACGCAGATCTCGTCCTGATCGATCGCGACGTCGATCAGCGCCAGGCGCGGGTAATCGCGTTGCGTCATGAACTCGCCGTTCGCATTGACCAGCATCCAGCGGCGGTCGAGCTCGGGCCCGCGGTCATCGAGCGTGAATTGCTCGACGGCTATGCCGCGGCACGATTTGATCGGGTAGATCCAGAGGTTGGTAACGGCGTGTGTCATTATTTTGTGCGGACGTTTACGTTCACGTTCACGTGCACGTGCACGTGTACGGCCGGCAGAAGCGCGTTCGTTCGCAGGAGCGCGGATCGTACACGTAAACGTGAACGTACGCGTGAACGTGAACGTTCGTCATTATTCACTTATCGCCCGTATGAACCGCTCCACCGCGTCCTCGTCATAGGCAAAGAACAACTCCGGCTCCAGCATTTCCAGCTCCATCACTACCAGCTCGCCTCGCTCGTTCGGCACCGCATCGACGCGCGCATACAGCCACGGTTGATCGACCGCCGCGACCACGCTTTGCGCCCAGGCTACCTGGTCCGATGGCGGCTCGATCCGCTCGACCGAGCCGCCCCATTCAACGTGCACTCGAAACTCGTCGCTGGCCGCACGCTTGAGCACGCAGTGAGTGAACTCGCCGCCGATGAACACGAACGACCGCTCGCCCTCACGGACACCCGCCGCGAATTCCTGTACCAGCATCGCCAGCGCGGACTTCTGCCGTGCAAAACGCAGCTCGTCTTCTGCACTGGGCGGCGCAGCCAGCTGCCAGGTCTCGAACCCGCTTGATGCGACGGTCGGCTTCACGACCACCCGAGACCAGCCGGTCTCGCCAATGAGGGCGGCAAGCGTGCGAGTATCACCACGTTCGACCACGCGCGTCGGCGTTACTCTTACCGCGCGCGCCGCGAGGTCCAGCATGTAATGCTTGTCGGAGTTCCAGCGCTGTAGCGCCGCAGGATTGCAGATGCACGCGCCGCTCGCATCGAGTTCATCGAGCCACGCGAGAAAACGATCGTATTTGAGATGGTAGTCCCAGATACTGCGTGTGACGATGACATCGTAGTCCGACCAGTTCGCGGCACTGTCCCACACGACCGGTTCGGCGTCCAGTCCACGGCGAATCAGCTCACGAAACAGTATCCGGTCGTCATCCGCGAGTTGCGGCAGGTGCGCCGCGGTGGCCAGCGCAATTCTCATTAAAGCTTTTGCGCGCTCGTTCTCGCCGCAACGCGCGCGGCCGCCTCGTGGATGTCTTCGTCCTGCGCCGGCACCGGATCTTCGCCGGGATTGATGAACAGATCGCGTACCAGTCCCTGCTGGCGCTCGTACAACCGGCGGTACAGTCCGCTCACACGCAGCAGCTCGACGTGCGTGCCGCGCTCGACAATGCGTCCTTCATCGAGCACGAGAATCTGGTCGGCGCTTTGAATCGTCGACAGCCGGTGCGCGATGACGAACGTCGTGCGCCCTTTGCGCAGCGAACGCAGGCCGTCCTGAATCAGCGCTTCGCTCTCGCTGTCCAGGCTGGACGTCGCTTCATCGAGCACGAGAATACGTGGATCCGCGACGATCGCGCGCGCAATCGCAACGCGCTGGCGCTGGCCACCCGACAGCTTGACGCCGCGCTCGCCGACGATCGTGTCGTAGCCGGCATCGAAGCGATTGACGAACTCGTCGACGTGCGCGATGCGGCCGGCTGCGCGAATCTCCGCGTCGGTCGCGTCCGGCTTCGAAAACGCGATGTTCTCGCGAATCGTACCATCGAACAGGAAATTGTCCTGCATCACCACGCCCAGCTGCCGCCGGTAATCGCGCAGCCGCAAACTGGTCAGGTTGCGGTCGTCCACGGTAATGACGCCGGACGTCGGCCGATGAAACGCCATGACCAGGCCGATCATGGTGCTCTTGCCCGAGCCGCTCGGTCCGACCAGCGCGGTCGTCGTGCCCGCCGGCGAATGGAACGCCACATTGCGCAGCACGGGCACGCCCTCGTTGTATTCGAAGTCGACGTTCCTGAAGGCGACGTCGCCGGCAACATCCGCGATCGGCTCGCGCTGCATGTCCTCGTCGTCTTCGGTGGTCATGGTGCGGATCTCACGAATGCGGTCGAGCCCCGCAAACGCTTCGGAGATCTGCGTACTGATGGCTGCGATCTGAGCGAGCGGCGCCACCATCATGCCCACGAACAACACGTAGGTGAACAGATCGGTAACGCGCATCTCGCCGGCGAGCAGGCTGCGGCCGCCCACCGTGAAGATCATCACGCTGATGCCGCCGATGACGAGTGTGGAAAACGCCGTGACCGCGGAGGTGCCGGTGATTGTGCTCGCGATGTTCTTGAAGAGACGCGTGACGCCCGCGCCGAATACCTGTTGCTCGCGGTCCTCGGCTACATACGTCTTTACCAGCCGCACACCACCCAGCGATTCGGCCAGCCGGCCGGTGACTTCGGCCGTGATTTCGCCGCGCTGCCGGAAGATCGGGCGCAGCCGCTTCATCGCGATCGAGATGACGAGCGCAAAGACAATGAGGAATAGCAGTGTCGCCAGTGTGAGCTGCCAATGCAGCCTGAGCAGGACAACGAATGCGATCGCCGCCGTGACCAGCCCGCCGACCAGCTGAATGACGCCCGTGCCGATCAGGTTGCGAATGCCTTCGGGATCGTTCATGATGCGGGAGATCAGCACGCCCGACTTGGTCGAATCGAAGTAGCTGACCGGCAGCCGGATGATGTGCTGCTGCACGGTCTCGCGCATGTGCGCGATCGCGCGCTGCGCGGCAACGCTGACCACCTGCGAGAGCGCGAACGAGCTCGTCACCTGCACGACGATCGCGCCGACCGCGAGCAATGCCAGCGGTGTCAACCGATCGGGACGCTGGGGCGTGAGCACATAGTCGCCGAGCAGCTTCGGCATGTACGGCAGCACCAGACCGCTGATGCGATTGAACAGCATGAGCACCAGGCCGATAGCGAGCGGACGGCGATGCTCCCAGATCAGCCCGCCCGCTTCTTCGCGAACGTTTCCGAAATTTATTTTGCGGCGCGGCTTGTCTTCAGCCATATCCAAAAGCTATGCCCGGCCGAAACTTGCCGACAGAGCCGGTCGTAAGGGTGACAACAGGAGTATTCCCATGTATGTGCGACTTGCGCCTCTGCTACTGCTGCTCGGTTGTGCCGTGACACCGTCCGACAGCTCACCACCACCGGACTGGATCGTCGGCAAGTACCAATATTCTGGAAGCGGCACGCTCGCCGGTAAGTTCCCGTGGCAGGCAAAGTCCGATCTCCTGCTCGACCGGGACGGCCAGTACACGCTCGGCATCACGGTGTACATCCTGCACGAGGCGGCGGTCCCCGATCCCGTATTCGTCAAAGCCGACTAACGCAAATACATTATCGGCTTCCAAGCGGAGGGAAGCCGAATGAGACTAGCGATTGCAATTGCGATTGCGATAGCGAGCACGAGCGTTAGCGAGGCGCAGGCACAAAGCGCAGACCTGATTCTCACCAATGCGCGCGTTTACACTGCGGATGCGGCACAGCCACAGGCACAGGCGGTCGCCGTCAGAGGCGATCGCATTGTGTTCGTAGGCAGTGCGCAGGAAGCCGCCGTACTGCGCGGCGCAGCGACTCGCATCATCGATCTGAAGGGCAAGACGGTCATTCCGGGGATGATCGATGCGCACGGTCATCTCACCGGGCTGGGCAGTGCGCTGCGTAGCGTGGATCTGGTCGGGACGCGCAGCTACGAGGAGATCGTCGAGCGGGTCCGGCAGC
The DNA here is from genome assembly GCA_052389275.1 of Gemmatimonadota bacterium. GTDB lineage: Bacteria > Gemmatimonadota > Gemmatimonadetes > Longimicrobiales > RSA9 > CBJLQC01. The sequence continues at coordinate 8,630 of JBQTID010000186.1, forward strand.
GCGCAAGCCAAAGCGCGCCCGGCTCGTGGATCACGGGACGCGGCTGGGACCAGAACGACTGGGCCGATACGCGTTTCCCCGTGCATGATGCGCTCTCACGCGCCGTGCCGAATCATCCGGTAGTGCTTACGCGCATCGACGGTCATGCGCTGCTCGCAAACGCGCAGGCAATGCAGCTTGCGGGCGTAACCAGGGACACGCGTGACCCGGACGGCGGACGCATTCTGCGCGACGCCAACGGCGAGCCGACCGGCGTTTTCGTGGACAACGCGATGGCTTTGATCCGGCGCAGCGTCCCGGCCGAGAGCGCCGCGGAAACGCGTGAAGGCGTGCGGCTCGCAATGCGTCAGCTGAATCGTTTCGGCTTGACCGGCATGCATGACGCCGGAGTCGGCTGCGCGACGGTCGCGCTGTACGAGCAGATGGCGAAAGCCAACGAGCTGACCGCGCGCAACTACGTGATGGTGCGGCCGGATTCCGCCTGTCTGGCCGCAATGCTGAACACCGGCCCGCGCGACAATGTCGACGGCAATCACATTCTGGCGGTGCGCGCGATCAAGGTTTCCGCGGATGGCGCACTCGGCTCGCGCGGCGCGAAACTTATCGAACCGTACTCTGACGAGCCGGCGCACACCGGTCTGCTGCTGATTCCAATGGAGCGGCTCGCAGGCATTGCAACCCGCGCGTTGCGCGCAGGTTTTCAATTGAACGTCCACGCCATTGGCGACGGCGCGAATCGCGCGGTGCTGGACGTCTTCGAATCCGCGCTGCGGCAAGTTCCCAGAGCGAACCACCGCTTCCGCGTAGAACACGCGCAAATCCTGAGCGCAAGCGATATCCCGCGCTTCGCTCAGCTTGGTGTAATCCCGTCCATGCAGGCCGTGCATCAAACCTCCGACATGTACTGGGCACAAAACCGCATTGGATCGACACGCGTACTCGGCGCATACGCATGGCGCTCACTATTGAACACCGGCGTCGTGATCGCGGGTGGCTCGGACTTCCCGGTTGAATCCGCAGACCCGCTGCTGTCCTTCCACGCGGCCGTATCGCGGCAGGACGAAAACAACTGGCCGGTCGGCGGCTGGTTCCCCCAGCAGCGCATGACTCGGCAAGAAGCCCTTGCTCATCTAACGATCTGGCCGGCCTACGCCTCATTCCGCGAGCAGCTCCTCGGCTCACTCACAGCCGGCAAGCTGGCGGACATCGTGGTGCTTTCGCAGGACATCATGACGATTCCAGCGGAAGACATCCTGAAGACGAAAGTCGAGCTGACCATCGTCGGCGGTAAGATCGTGTATGACGCGACCGCGCCTCGCACCTGACAGGTTGCTGGCCATAGCGCTGCTGGCCGGCTGCATTAGAGCGATTAGAGCGATTAGAGCGATTAGTGCGATCAGTGCGATTAGTGCGTAAACACCATCGCACTTATCCCACTTATCGCATCTATCGCACTTATCGCCTAATTAATTAACCTTCTCGGTCGTAATCCGCCGCAAGACCGTCTTCCACCGCTCATCCGTGTCGCCGGACATGCGATTCTCGTAGGCACAGCCGTACGCAGCGCCATACACGCGATCCGCATTCTCGGCGTCGCCAAGCTCGATCAGACATTCGGCAATTGTCAGCAAGAGATCGCGGTTATCAATGACTTCCGCCATCATCAGCAGGTGCGCACGTGCCAGCCGCGCCTGACCATGATTCTCCGCGGCAGCCTTGTAATCGGAAATGCGACCCTGCGCTTCCTGAATCATGCCGCGCGCGATCGCCATCCACGCCAAAGTGCAGCGTGCGCGCACCACTTCAGGAGTCAGCCGGACGATCTTCTGCAGAATGCTGACGGCGGCCGCATACTCATGGCGTGTGACGTGGTTGTCGATGGCGCGGCCGTAATAGTCGAGCGAACGCTCGCGTTCGCCGGCGTCGAAGCACAGGTCGCCGGCAAGATTGAGAATGCGTGCGCGCTGGTCCGGATACTCGGCCTGCTTCACCCGGGCTTCCATGCTGCGCAGCATTGCGCTGAGGGAGGCCTGCGAAATCGAAGCCTTGTCGGCGGTTTCGTTGCTGGTCGTCGTCTCGGTGCTCATTCGGGCCGCTCCGTATGGGAGATTCGGGCGTACGAATGTGCACGAAAGGCGCCTCGCGTACGGACCAGCCGGCGGTTTGTGCAAGCTGCTGTGCCGCAATACTTTCCTGGCGCAGCACAATCGCCGCGCCGGTCCGGGATCGCGTCCGGCCGGCAACTTTTTTCCCGACCGTTGCAACTTTCCGCTCGACAAGCCCCGAATAAGGAACCACACCCAAGCCATTGGAAAATGTTCTCGCGATCACGATTCGACTAACGCGCGGCGCCTAGACCGAGACGAAAACCTAGTTGAATGATTGGATGCCACTTCAGGACGCCGCCCGCATCCTCTTCGGCCTGCCGTTCTTCCGCCTCGAGATCCTGCTGGAATTGCGCCTGGTTAGGACAGGCCTGGCCGTTGTCCAGCTGGCAGGTACCCGTCAACTCGATGTTGGCTTCGCCCATATTCGCGGCGCCGAGATCTATAAAGAGACCGAACCCACGCCTGAATGTCTTGCCGAAGCCAATCGCAGCGTAAGGTGCTGTCTCCCTCTCGTTCTCGAGCGTACCGTTCAACGTAATCGTACCGTTGTAAGTGGTGCCGCCGACTTCAGTAGAGCCCCTCTGCACGGCAGATGCTTCGAATCTTTTGCGGTTAATTACACCTGCACTGATGCGGAAGCCACCGTCTGTTGGATAGAAGTCGACACCCACGTTCCAGATGTTCGAAGGTGGATCGAAGGTGTAATCGATATCATCAACGGTCTGGTTGATCTCGCCCGGCAGAACACCGAGACCGCCGCGAATGCCGAGGCGAGAGCCCAGCCCGACGGAAACTTCGCCTCCCAAACCGAGCGTACCGACGCGTGCGCCGATGCCGACTTGACCGTGTGCGGTGCCTGGCAGCGAAACGGCTACCAATGCGGCCAGTGCGAGAACTGTCTTCTTCGACATGATCGTGGATCCTTTAGATGTTGAACGCGGGAACGGCTTGAGACCTCCAGTATGAGCACGTCAGGGCGGAAACGCAAAGGTTACGGGCCATGGACGGCGGGCTCATGGAGTCATGGAGGCGGTTCATGGAGGCGGTTCAGAAAGGCGGTTCAGAAAGGCGGTTCAGAAACGCGGCGGCACGCCGTTAACGCAGTTATGAACCGCAGCTATGAACCGCAGCTATGAACCGCAGTCATGAACCGCCGTCATGAACGTCGAAGCGGGCGCGACCGAGCTGCGAGTTCAACTCGGCTTCTTCGACAATCAGTTGTTGCCATTCGGTAAGAAAGCGTCCCGCCTGCGAGAAATACGTCGCGATCACGACGATTGCGGGATCGTCGAGCGTGATGCCGCCACTTGCCACCAGAGCGGCTACACGCGCCGAGCCCGTGAACATGGAAGTAGTGAGCAGCATGGTATCGCTGGCCGTGACGTAGCCCTGCGGGCTGCGTAAAATATGCGTTGGTGCGCGAGTACGCCCGGGTTCTCGCAGATCACGCAGATTTGCGCAGATTTCGCAGAACGTGAAGAAAGGATTACGCGGATCAGCGACGGTCGCGACGACAAAAATCTTAACATTTGTTTGGTACCCTGAACGCCTCACGACTCGTTACGCTCTGCGAAATCTGCGGAAATCCGCGTAATCTGCGTGGAAATTTCGCCGACGAAAGCCGATGCCCTTAACCGGAGGTTCACCGCGACCCACTCGCGCACGCTGTTGATGAGCCAGACGCGCGCTGCCCGCTCGAGATCACTGAGCGGGATTACCGCCTCGCGAAGCACTCCCTGCTCGAGCAGCTCTGCGCGAAATGTGCCTGCGAGCAGGCCGCATGCGCGCGCCGGTGTCAGCAACGCGCCGTCGATTTCCAGCACGACATTGCCGCGCGTGAATTCCGTGATTTGTTCATGCTCGTTCCATAACAGGACATCCCACCAGCCAGCCAGCCGCTGCTCGTATACGTCGCGATGCGTTGTCTTGTGAAAGAGAAAGCGGTCGCTGGACTGCACCGGTGTGGGGGCTACGCCGACATCCGGAAGCTCGACGACGTCGAGCTCATGAATCTCAACGCGTGGCTCGCCAGCCTGATTGACGAGCAGCCGCAGGCGCGCCGGCGCCTTCGCACCAGTGGCATTCAATGCCGCCCGGATCGAACGCTCGTCTGCCGGGATGCCGAAATAGCGCGCTGAATCGAGCAGCCGCGCGATGTGCCGGTCGAGTCTGGCAATGCGACCGTGCTCCAGCCGCATGGTCTCGAGCAATTCGAACTCCGGCCAGCTTTCGAGCAGCACCGCCGCCTTCGCGAGTAGCTCCGCATACTCGGCGCGCGCCACGGAATCGTAGGTGATGCCACCGCCGGCGCCGTATTCGGCGGCGTGCGACGCGTTGTCGAGCCACAGCGTGCGAATCGCCACGATGAACGTTGCCGAGCCGCCCGGCTCGATCACGCCGATCGCGCCGCAATACACATCGCGCGGGCCCTGCTCCAGCTCGGTGATCAACCGCAGCGTGCTGATCTTCGGCGCACCCGTCACAGAGCCGCAGGGAAACAGCGCACTAAAAACATCGAGCAGCGACGCATCCGCACGCGGCGTCGCCTCGATGGTCGATGTCATTTGATGGACCGTGCGATATTGCTCGATGTCGAACAGCGAGCGCACCTCGACACTGCCGGTTTCGGCAATGCGACCAAGATCGTTACGCAACAGATCCACGATCATCAGGTTCTCGGCCCGGTCCTTCTCGGACACCGCCAGCTCGCGCGCAATCCGTTCGTCTTCTGCCGTGAAGCGGCCGCGCGGGCGCGTGCCTTTCATCGGCCGCGCGCGAATGCGTCGGTCGCGCAGCTCGAAGAACAGCTCGGGGGAAGCGGAAAGAATCGTGAAATCGCCGGTCTCGAGATACGCATGATAGCCCGGACCCTGCGCGCGCCGCAGCGATTCGTAGAACCCGAATGGGTCGACGTCGAATTGCGTTGAAAAACGTGCGGTAAGATTCACCTGGTACGTGTGGCCCGCCGCGATCTCCTCGCGCACGCGCTCGACTGCCGCGGTGTAGTCCGCGCGAGCAGGCTTGAGTGTCCAGTGCGGAATCGCGTTAATCGGCGCTGTCGCTAACGGGTCGGATGTGTAGTTGTCGAAGCTGCCGAACCAGGCCAGCGGCATGCGCGCACCGGCGCGCACGCGCAATGCGGAATCGAACGCCGGCGCGGCCTCGTAGGAGACGAAGCCGACCGCAAAGCACCCGCGCGACGCAGCTGCCTCGGCTTCACGAATGACTGTCCGGACCTCTTCGTACGTGGTCGCGCGCAGAATCGCTAATGGTCGCGCGAAAATACGGCGCGGCATCCCGGGAAAATCGATCACGACCATGGCGCAAACGAAACGCGCAGTCGCGTAAATCGCAAGGGTGGACAGGGGTAGAACGGTTAAACGCCGTTCTTCTTCTGCCTGAAAAGGCTTATTTTGTACGTATGAGAATGCCGCTGCTTATCGCGATTACGGCCGCCTGCGCTCAGGCGCAGACGCCCGCGCCGCCGGTGCATCAGACGTCCGAGGATAGCGTAATCTTCACGCGTACGATCGAGCGTGCATACGCGGAACGCCTGGATAAGCTGCCGGTAGGCGAGATCATGGTGCGGGTTGGCGAATGGTTTGTGGGCGCGCCGTATACACCGCATACCATCGAGCAGCCCGGCCCCGAAGGGCTCGTCATTAATCTGCGCGAGTTCGATTGCGTCACGTTCGTCGAGAACATGCTCGCCTTCGGTCGCACGATTCGAGCAGGGCGCAAAGACTTTGCGAGCTTCAAGAACGAGATCGCCAGCTTCCGCTACCGCGATGGCAGGATCGCCGGCTATCCCAGCCGCCTGCACTACTTCAGCGAATGGATCTCCGACAACGCGGACAAGGGCATTGTCACCAACATCACGCCTGAGCTCGGTGTTGTGGATCCCGAGCCGATCGACTTCATGACCACGCACCGCGACGCCTACCGCCAGCTCGTAGACGACGCCGTGTACGCCGAAATCGGCCGAATGGAGCAGCGCCTTTCAACGGTACCTCGCTATATGGTTCCGGAAAGCGAGATCGCGGCAAAGGAGCGCGCGATCGAGAACGGCGACGTCATTGCCGCAGCCAGCAGCCTCAAGGGCCTCGACGTTGCCCACACTGGTCTGGCCGTGTGGAAGAATGGCCGTCTGCACCTCATGCACGCTCCACTCGTGGGAGACAGCGTTGAGATCTCGGTCCGGCCGCTGGCTGACCGCATCGTCGCAATCGAGAAGCAGGACGGCATTATGGTGGCCCGCCCTCAATAGGGAATTGGAGAGTGTGGGAATGTGAGAATGTGAGAAAGAATCCCACGCATACTCCCACACTCTCACACTCTCACACTCTCACACTCTCACACTCTCACACTCTCACACTCTCTATCTTATTATCCCACAATACGTTAGATTATCTGAGCAAAATTTCTAACCGATAATCAGCAGGGTGCGATGCAGCAATTTTATGTACACCGCCTGGGCGCATTTGCGCTCGCGCTAGCCGTCATGGCCGGCGCGTGCTCCGATGCCGGTACGGTCGCCGATCTTGCGGATACCGGCCCGGCCGCGAGCCCGGGCGCGGCCTCGATGCGGGCCGAGACTTCGATCGACCAGACTGCGACAGCCGGTACGACTGTGGCGAGCACGCCGCGCGTCGTCGTAAAGGATGCGCGAGGCGCAGCGGTCGTGGGTGTGAGCGTCACCTTTACGGTCACGGCAGGTGGTGGCTCGGTTCAAAACGCGGCGACGTTGACGGATGCTTCAGGCAGTGCGAGCGCCGGCCGCTGGACGTTGGGTTCGACGGCAGGCGTAAATACGGTTGAGGCGCGCGTGGGTACGCTGGCGCCGGTCGTGTTCGTAGCAACGGGTATCTCGACGCCGGTTGCGGCGCCATCCGCATACGCGATCACCGTGCGCTATCTCGCGGCCGCGAGCGCGCGCCAGCAGCAGGCGGTCGCGAACGCGGTCGCACGCTGGCAGACGGTCATCACGAGCGACCTCATGAACATCCCGGTCAATGCGGCAGCGAAGGCGTGTTTCCCAACGCAGCCGGCGATCAACGAGATCGTGGATGACATTCTGATCTTCGTGGAGTTCGTCGATATTGATGGGGTTGGCAAAATCCTGGGTCAGGCGGGGCCGTGCTATGTGCGCTCGGACAATTCCTTGCCGGTCGTTGGCCATCTGAAGCTGGATTCTAAAGATCTGGAATACATGGAGCGTAACGGCACACTTGACGACGTAGTGCTTCACGAGATCGGGCACGTGCTCGGCGTTGGCACGCTCTGGTCGACGCGCTCACTGATTTCCGGCGCAAGCACGGACGATCCTCGCTTCACCGGCAACTGGGCGCTCAACGCATACCGCGGACTTGGCGGTGTGGACGCGTTCATTCCGGTCGAGAACACCGGCGGGGAAGGCACGCGCGATGGACACTGGCGCGAGACGATTTTCGGTAACGAGCTGATGACCGGCTACATCAGCGCCGCGTCGAACCCGATGAGCACGATGACGATTGCCTCGCTGTCGGATCTCGGCTACGGCACGAATGCGGGTGCCGCGAGCGCGTTCACGCTGAATAAATCCACTAGCAGCAGCCGGGGAGGCGTCGATCTGCACGGACGCGAGAGCCTGGTCCGTCCGAAGTACAAGATCGACCGCAGCGGCCGCAAGATCAGCCTCGAGTAGTGCGTTGACGGGACGCGGCGCTCATCTCATGATTGAGCGTCCCCGTTACCAGGTGGTCCAATGAGAACCGTGAAGCTGTTTACGCTTTCGCTGCTCGCGCTGGTTTCGCCACTCAATGCGCAACAACGCGCGGATAGCGCGGCCTTCATCGTACGGCTCGGCCATGACACGACATTGGTCGAGCGCCACATCCGCACCCAGAACCAGCTCATCGTCGAGGCAGTGCAGCGCAGCCCTGCGACGGTAATCCATCGCCTGGTCCTCGACATGACGCCGTCGAACGACGTCGCGCGCGGCGCCTATACAGCCATTCGGCCGGGCGCGGCCGCGAACCATGTCGAACGCGTCATCACCGTTCCCGCCGGTTTCATTCCCATCGCAGGTCCCTTCTACAGCCCATACGAGCTTGCCGTGATGCGCGGCATTGCGACCGGCGCGCCCAGGACCAACGTGCAGCTGCTTGCGGGCACGGATACCGTGGCGATCCCGATCGAGCGCGTCGGCCGCGACTCGGTCGCGCTGACGAATCAGTTCGGTGAGCCGATGCGTGCGCACGTCGATGCCTCGGGCCGGCTGCTGCATCTGCATACGCCTGCATTCACATCGGTCGAGCGCGTCAAGTGGATCGATCTCGACCGCATGAGCAGTGAATTCGCGGCGCGCGATGCGGCGGGCAGGGGCCTCGGGCCACTTTCGCCGCGCAACGCGTATCGGGCGCGTGCCGGCAATGCCAACATCTGGGTGGACTATAGTCGACCCAGGACGCGCGGCCGGCCAATCTGGGGCGCGCTCGTGCCGTACGGTGCGGTCTGGCGCATGGGCGCTAACGAGGCAGCTCACATCGCCGTCGATCGCACCATCGAAATCGGTGGCGTTACCCTTGCCCCCGGCACCTACACGCTCTTCCTGCTGCCGACCGCGAGTGAATGGTCGCTGATCATCAATCGCCAGACCGGCATGAGCGGTCTCGAGCGCGATCCGGCGCAGGATGTCGGACGTGTAACGCTGACCACCGAAACGCTACCGCAACCGGCCGAATTGTTCACGATCAGAGTGAGCGGGACCGATGGTGGTGGCAGACTTGCGGTCGAGTGGGATCGTACACGCGGGACCGTGGCCTTCACCGTGAAATGAGCGCACTACGGGGATATGCGCGCTGCTCGTTCGACCAGCCGCGTGTCGCCGATCCTGTCCATGTAGCGCGCGAAATACTCGGTCGGCCCGCGCCAGCGCAGCGCATCGACATCGTCGAGCGTTACGGCATCCTCACGCAGTGTCGCGAGTGTCTTGAACAGCAGTGCGCGCGCTTGCTGATACTTTAACGTGTCGGCAGGAAAATCCTCCAGCCGGCCATAGCGATTCAGCAGGCTCGCGGCTGTTTTCGCGCCGATGCCTGCAATGCCCGGATAACCATCGGCTGCGTCGCCGACCAGCGCGAGGTAATCTGGAATTTGCGACGGCGTGACGCCGAATTTCGCGCGCACCGCATCCGCATTGCGAATCCTGCCACTCTTGCGATCGACTTGTACGATCCGATCAGCGACCACGCATTGCGCGAGATCCTTGTCCGGTGTCCAGATGCAAACCTTCTGCACGCGCGCGTCGCGCGCGGATTGCGCGGCGGCGGCGGCGAGTGCGTCGTCTGCCTCGAACTCGATCATCGGCCACACCACCACTCCCAGCGCGGCCAAAGCTTCTTCCAGCGGCTCGAACTGCTTGCGCAGTGCGGGCTCGATGCCGTATCCCGTCTTGTAGCCTGGCCACAGCTCGTTGCGAAACGACTCGATCACGTGATCCGTCGCAACGCCAATATGCGTGGCGCCGGTCTCCACCATTTGCAGTACCGTGTGTAATACGCCGGCTACCGCGCCATACGGTGGATCCGCACCCTTGTTGAAACGGCGAATGCCATAGAAGTGGCGGAACAGCTCGTAGGTACCATCCAGCAGGTGTACAATCACCGCCAGTCGCTCATTTTCGACGGAATCTGGTCCGGTTCACGGCGCTCGCCGTGTACGAGGGGTGTATGTACCAGTTGCATAAAGGAATAGTAGTGGCCATAGTGACGGCTGCAAAATGAAGTAGCAGACGGACTTGGGGTGATGTGGCTCCGTAGCAACATGGAGCAATGGGTGGCGAAGGTTCTCGTCGTGGACGATAACGCCGACGAACGGCGTATTTTTACCACAACATTATACTACAACGGATTCGACGTGTCGGAGGCTGCATCGGGCTCCGAAGCGATCGCTGTTGCGCGCACGTTCGTACCCGATGTCATTGTCATGGACATCAAGCTGCCGGACATGAATGGTTTCATCGCGACGGACATTATCCGCGCGATCCTCGAGCTAGACGAAGTTCCCGTCATTTGCATCACCGGTCTCGATCTCACTGCTGGCGAGGCGCGCGCGCGCGGCTGCGTCGAATTGTTGACCAAGCCGGTCGAGCCGCACGTGCTCGTCTCCGCGGTACGCCGCAATCTTGCAGCTCCGCCATTGAGCTGATCCGCACATACTTCCAAGCCTCTCGGTTGTCGCTGACGGAACGTTGAAGCCGCTTGCCGGTGCCGCAGTCGCGGTGCGCGCGGCGGCGCGATTCCGCATTGATCACAGGCGCGCTCACCGACGCGAACGGCCGTTTCCGCATCGATGGCATGCCGGCCGGCGCCTATCTCGTGAACATCAGCTTCCTCGGCTACAAGGCCCGCGTCAACGATGTCGTCATTACGGCTGAAAAGAAGCTGGCGGATATCGGCGCCATCCAGCTCAAGACGGACGTCATCGCGGTGGAGGGCGTAACTGCTGAGGCGCAGCGCTCAGCGGTTACAATCGCGCCCGACCGATCCGTCTATACCACCAAATCGATGCTGGTCGCGTCAGGCGGCACCGCAACCGATGTTCTGCGCAACGTGCCTGAGCTGCAAGTCGATCCTGATGGCGGCGTGCGCCTGAATGGCTCGCAAAGCGTTGTCATCCACATCAATGGCCGGCCATCGCCGATTCGCGGCGAAGCATTGAAGACATTCCTTCAGCAGATGCCGGCGAACCGTATCGATCGCGTCGAAGTAATCCCGAACCCGTCGGCGAAGTACGATCCGGAAGGCATCTCCGGCATTGTGAATCTCGTTCTCAAAGAGAATGTGGATCTCGGACTCAGCGGTAGCGTCTTCGCAGGAACCGATTCACGCGCGCGGCATAATCTCGGTCTCAACATTGCGAATCAGAGCGGCCCGTGGACGGTCTTCGCGAATGGCTCGGTCAATCGCGGCCGCAATACGATGGGCACCTTTGACTCGCGGCAAAATCTGTCGACTTCACCACGCACCATCTTCGAGGCTGATGTCGACAACGAGATGCGCGGACGGTTTGGCTGGTTCGACGGCAGCGTCGAGCGCAAGACCAGCAAGCTGAGCACGGCCTACGCCTCCCTGCGAACCAATCGTGGTACCAACGATATGGAGGGAATCTCCGCCTATTCGCTGCTCGACGCCGCCCGCGTCCCGACCAGCCAGTTCAGCTATCTGAACGACAACAATTGTGACTTCTTCTGGTTTGATGCCGCGCTCGGCTTCCGCCGCATCGTCAAGTCACAGCAGCATGAGTTTTCGGTGGAAGTACGTCGCACTAACAACACGAATGAAGCCGAGCTGGATTACGTGAGGCAGGTGCTTTCACCAAGTGATAACTCGGCCGACGAGCTTGGTCTGGTCGCAAACGAGACCGGTGTTACGGATCACATTCTGCAAGTCGACTACACCAGGCCCCTCACGCCTCAGGTGAAGCTCGAGACCGGATACAAGGGGGCATTGCGCGGCACCGACTTCGACAACGACATTCGCCGGTTCGTCGGCACGACGTCGACCCAGCCGGTTGCGCTGGAGTCGACACTGTACCAATACCACGAAGATTATCATCAGGCGTACGTCACGCTGGCGAAGCAGTTCGGCAAACTCGGTGCGCAGATTGGCGCGCGCGCGGAGATCGCGAACACCGAATTCGAGCTGCCGACCGAGACGTTTGCGGACGATTACCAAAGCCTGTTCCCGAGCCTGAACCTCGCCTACACGCACTCGAAGGCCTGGAGCTCGCGCGCCGCCTACTCTAAGCGCATCGAACGGCCGTGGCCGGGCATGCTGAACCCGACACCGCCAAACACGGATTCGCTCAATCGCTTTGTCGGCAATCCGGAGCCGCGTCCGAAATTCACGCACTCGCTTACTTATGATTTGACCCGCACGCTGGCGGCGGGGCAGCTCAAGCTGTCACCGTATTTCCGCCGCACCACCGACAACTGGGAATACAGCCGCACCGTCGACGCACGGGGCATTGCAACGGTGATGTGGATCAACACGTCGCAACTCGACACGTGGGGCGCGACAACGACCGTCTCGCTACGCGCCGGCGAGAAGGCGAATGGTTTCCTGAATCTGAATCTGTTTCACTACGATCGCGACGCGAGCGCCATCGCCGGCGCAAACAACTTGACCGGGTTTCAATGGGAGATGTCGGGGAACGGCAACGCTCAATTGAAGCCCGGGTTGTTCTCCCAGGCCTTCCTGCGTTACGCCGCGCCGATGACGTTCCCGCAGGGCAGAATGAAGGGGGGGGCAGGTCTTCAATAACTTCGGTGTTCGCAAGCAGGTGCTGTCGAAGAAGGGGGCGGTTACCGCGTTGATACTCGATCCGCTCGGATTGTGGAAGCGCGAAATCAACTCCGCCGACGCAACGCACATTCAGTTCACGAAAACGCACTTCAAGCAACGCGCCCTGCGAGTCGCGTTCAACTACAACTTCGGCAAGCCGCCGCAGAGCGCGCGGCGTCGGCAGGACGAGCAGCCACAGGAGCAGCCCGAGCCGACGCCGGCGATCCGCTAATTCAGCTTACGCTTCACTGCATGTTAGTGGGTGTCGAAGTCGCCCAGCTCGCGATGAATATTCGCC
>JBQTID010000187.1:0-8083 GCA_052389275.1 Gemmatimonadota bacterium
CGCCGGCGGCGTAAATGCCGCGCACGCTGCTCTCGAGGTATTCGTCGACCAGCACGCCATTGTCGAGCGCGAGCCCCGCACTGCGAGCCAGGTCGAGCGCGGGACGCACACCCACGCCGAGCAGCACAAAGTCGGCAGGCAATGACGTGCCGTCGTCGAGCTGCACCGCCTGCGCGCCGATCTGCGCGAGCGTATGACCGAGCCGGAAGCGCACGCCGTTCTGCTCGTGGCGCGCGCGCAGCAGTCCGCCCAGCTCTTCGCCCAACGTGCGCGCGAAAGGCGTCGCCTCGGGCGCGACCACCGTGACGTCCACCTCGCGCGCACGCAGCGCCGCCGCGGCTTCCATCCCAATGAAGCTCGCGCCGGCAATAACGGCACGTGTGCCCGGACGGGCGGCGTCGATCAGGCGCCGGCAATCGGCGAGCGAACGAAGCACGTGCACGTGCGCGCCATCGTTACCGGGAATCGGCGGACGCACCGGCGTGGCGCCGGTGGCCAGCAGCGCGACGTCGAATTCGACAGCTCTTCCATCCGACAGCAGCACGGCGCGCCGATCCGTGTCGATGCTCTGCGCATGCGCGACGACACGCTTGATCTGGTGCTGTTCGTAAAACTCGGACGTGCGCAGCGGCAGCCACTCTTCCGGTGCGCTGCCGGCCAGAAAATCCTTGGAGAGATTCGGCCGATCGTAAGGTGCTGCGGCGTCCGGATCGATCAGTGTGATCGGGCCATCATAGCCTTCCGTGCGCAGCGTCTCGGCCGCCATCGCACCTGCGGCGCCCGCCCCGACGATCGCGATCGCACGCGGGCGCACGGCCGGCGTGCGCGCAATCGTTGCAGCCGGCAGAAGCTCGCCGACACGCACTCGACCTTCCTCGATGATCGTACGATAGCGCGGCAGCGGATTGAGCGCGGGCGGGCCGACCGCTTCGCCGGTGCGCAGGGAAAAACAGGCGTGATGCCATGGACAGCGCACGACGCCGTCGGTGGTGAGCCCCTCGCCCAGCGGACCCGAGTAGTGCGTGCAGGTCGCGCCGATCGCCACCACTTCAGCGCCGTAGCGCGTGAGCAGGACGGCGTCGTCGCCCACGTGACCCGCGAGCGGCCGGCCTTCCTCGAGCGAGTCGAGCGGCACACCGGCCTGCAGGTTCGGTCCTTTGGGTCCAGCGGAGGTCGATTCCATCGCGCGATCCTACAACGATTTCAGGTATTGGGCGAGGTCCGCCTTCTGCTGCGCGGTCAACCGCAGATTCAGCGTGCGGTCGTAATGTGCGACAACCGCTTCGACATCGGGCGCACTCCCGTCATGGAAATACGGCGGGTGCTGCCACAAACCCTTCAATGGCGTGGTGCGATACTTCTTCTGTGTGGTGCGCTCCGCATACGCCGCGCTCATGCCGGTCTCGCTCGGCGCGTGCAGGATTCCGCGATTGATGTCGGTGAAGGACGAACTCGGCTCGTGGCACGTCGCACAGCGTGCTGCTCCGTTGAAAACCGCTCTGCCTCGCTCGGCAGCAGCGAGATCGAAACTCCCCGGAGGCGGAGCAGGCGCGTCGAGACTGAATTGGTACTCGGCGAGTGCCGGCAGCTTGGCTGTTACGAGATCGGGGTTGCGCACGAAGCTCACGCCGAGCCGGCTGTCGGCGAAGCTGCCCTGCCCGTGCATCTGCGTCACCGCAACATACGCGTTCCAATACGAAACCGGACCCTCCGCGGTAAAGGTCTCTTTCGCGACGTTGCGGAGTCCGAATGCCGGCGGGATGACGATCGGCGTGTTCTTGCCATCGAAATTGATGCGCGGATCGTATTTGCCAGGCCCCCACGAATTGAGAATCTGTCGTAGAGATGCGGGTACCGCCGGCGACAGCGCGACAATCGCACCCACGTTCAAGCTTCGGTTGGCATGACCGTCGAGACGCTTGCCAATGCCGGGAGCGAAGGAGTTGTCGACGGTGGAATGACAGAGTGCGCAGGTAATGCCGACTCGGGTCAGGCGATCCTGCCCGCCGATCGTCTCGACGGTTCCCTTGACGCCCACCACTGCGTTCAGCTTCAACAGCGTGACCGTCGTGGCGGGGTCATCCAGGTCGACCTGTCCTGCTGCAATCGCGTTCTTCACCGCGTCCGGAAGCGCATCACTGTCGACCTTCAGGCCGACACTCAGGGCGGTCTTTGGACTCACCCCCGATGCAATGACTTCATGCATGCGCAGCGTGTCGGTCCAGTAGACCTCATCGCCGAAGGTGTCGAAGCGGAAGATCTCCTTGCCCTCCGCCACCAGCTGCGGATTCAAAGGGCGCTCCGGCGTTTCGCCGTTCGGCGCCGTGCTCTCGTTGTCACAGGCGGCCACCAGCAGCAGAGCCGCGGCCAGACAGGCGGTCTTGAAGTGCATCGTCCCCTCCCCTGAGAGTCGATCCGTCAGTCCACCCTCACGAACCTGGTGGCACGGGCTGAGTCTCAGGATAGGGGGCACAGGCCAGTTTGTCAAGAAACTTCTTGATTTATTGGACTTAATAAAATTCAGACACCCGCCCGCGGCGTTAGTAAGACGGACCATTGACTGCCAATAATCACTCTGCTAGTTTGATATTCGGCATTCGCGAATACCGAAGGAGCACGTGTGAACCGACAGATCACGCTAAGGCCTGTGGATGTGCCAGTTGCGCTCAGGATGGCCGAAGCACCGAAGGCGACGTTTGAGGCACTGGGTCGGAATCTGGGGGTCAGCCCGAGTACCGTTCATGACGCTGTCAAGCGACTCCAGGCCGCTGGACTGATTCGCCCACATGATAAACGGGTTAATCGGTCAGCACTCCTGGAATTCCTGGAGCACGGAATACGTTACGCCTTTCCTCCGGTCGCAGGTTCTCGGCGGGTCAGAGGCGTGCCCACGGCACATGCCGCGCCGGCACTCCGGTCAGACATCCTGTCGCACGATGTCGTCGTCTGGCCCGATCCCAATGGTTCCGCGGAAGGTGAGGCGCTCGAGCCGCTGTACGACAAAGCCACGGTGCTTCCGCAGCGTTGTCGCAGCGTCTATGACATGCTCACGCTGGTCGATGCACTTCGGATCGGCCGGTCGCGTGAAAGGAAGATAGCTGCGTCCAAGCTTCGCGATCGACTGGCGGCATAACGTGAACGAGGCCTCGCGTATTCTACTGATCGAAGTTGCGCGAGCATTAGGGGACTTGCTCGACCGACTCGTTTTCATCGGAGGAACGGTTGCACCGCTCCTTCAAAGCGAATCGGTCTTTTCAGCCCCACGTCCCACTGCTGACGTTGACGCGATCGCGGTAACCATCAATTACTCGGATTTCGAAGCACTTCGTGAACAGCTCCGCGCACGCGGTTTTCAGGAACAGGTGAACTCCGGACATGCGCATCGTTGGACGACGCCCGGTCCGTTGCATGTTCCCCTCGATC
Organism: Gemmatimonadota bacterium; assembly: GCA_052389275.1. GTDB lineage: Bacteria > Gemmatimonadota > Gemmatimonadetes > Longimicrobiales > RSA9 > CBJLQC01. The sequence goes on from JBQTID010000187.1 coordinate 3,424, forward strand.
TAGTTCCAATTGGGCCGCATCCAGGCGCGAGCGCGAATTCTTGGGATCGGGCAGCGTTTGATACCGCGTCGACCTTCGAGATTGCGGAAGGTCTCGTTATCCGCCATGCGAGCGCTCCAGCCTTTCTCGCATTGAAGCTTGCGGCGTTTAAAGACCGCGGCGAGGATGATCCGTTCGCAAGTGACGATCTTGAAGACATCTTCGCGCTGGTTGCAGCGCGCATGGCAATTGTGCAGGAAGTGGCCATGGCTCCCGCCGTGATTCGCAATTTTGTATGTGACCGCATAAAAACAGTTCTCGAACACCCGTCATTCGACGATCTGATCGCTGCTCACCTCGGCAACGTCGCCCGCAGCAATGCGGCTCAGGTTATTCTACGCGCGCGGGACAGGCTGCGAGAACTCGCGGAAATCTAAAGGCGCAAGGCCTCCTCATCGTACTCGATGATTCTCTCCGCAGCAGCTTCCGCAAGGCCGAGCGGCGCTTCGCGTCGACGGAATCAGCGTGGCGCACGCCAAGAACTCGGCCGCTTCGCGTCGCAAAACCGCCGCGCGGCATCGCGTCCTGGTTCGGGAACAGGCGATCGTAGGATTCCATGGCAAGCTGGTGCCGCCGCGCCATCGCTTCGGTGATCAGAAAGCAACCCATCTTGCGCGCCACGCTCGCCAAAACTGGTGCCGTGAAAAGAACCACGCGTGTGCACCGTTGCCCGAACGTGAGCGCTCGATGGCAACAGGCGCGCCGAGCGACCCGCACGTTTGGACAAACGCCGAAATGTCTTCCTTCCAGGAGGCCTTGTCGAAATCCGCCGCAAGGAACCAGCAGGTCTCATCGTCGAGGAGCGGATACACGCCCATCACGTGTCGCCCACGCAGGTGATCCAAAACAGCGTTTTCATCCCCAGGAATAAAAGGCTTGGTTGGGGCACTCGCCGCATTTTACGGCCGGTAATCCGCAGACACCTCGCACGAATCTGTTGGAGCATGCCGGAGTGTATCCTGCCTTACCGGTCCTTCGGCTCTCGAAGCGTATCGGGAAAATATCCTGGCGTCCGCGAAACCGCGATCGAAAGAGCTTGACCTTCTCTGAAGACGTGTGCGGTGTTGCTGTCAAAACTATCGGAAGAGATGGCCGCACGCCGGCATTTGCGGAGGGTCAGCAGTCGGTCTCGCGAGTCGTTCATATGTGCTGTTCACTACCAGCGATCAGGGCTCGCGATCCGGCTTGGTGGAGGTTCCCGGACTCGGTCAGCTGCTCAAAGGAAGTGGGCGGCGCACCCCGCTCCAGCATTTTGCGGAACACCGCGTACGGATCATTCCGATCGCCTGCTTTTCGCAGTCCGCCCTCGACATTCACCCATGCATAAATGATCGCTTTGGCCTTGCTTTCAAACCGGTAGAACAAACGGTAGCGTTGATGGAATTTTGCGCGGTACCAGGAGGTGTAGCCAGGACCGAGCGTATTGCCCTGCCGATATTTCTCGTGTCCTGTATCGCGCGGTACTTCTTCTGTAATCAGGCGAAGAAGCGTGGCCAGCAATTTCGTTTTCGGATGATGGCGGTATCCTGTCGAGTCGCCAGCGCGCAAACGCTCTACCTCCGTAACCAGTCCGTCGAGTTGTCGCTGAAACACCGGCCAGGAAAGGAGCCACCACCCCGAAGCCTTGGGCGGTGGCTCCTTCATTCGCTCGAAGATATTGTTGCTCACAAGAGCGAGTCATCGCCGCCAGTCCGCGATCGACAGGACTGGAACTTGTGGACACGACGCGTAAATAATGGTCAAGAGTCATGAACTTCAGAAGCTCGTGGCCCGAGATCGTGTCCGCGGCAGCGACCTGGGCGCTGGTCAGAACGAAATCTGTTAGCGAGCGGCCCTCGCAGCCTCAGGTAGACACATGGAACGCGTACACCGCTGGCGCATCTTTCTCGTAAGCGACCCGGCTCAGACAACGGCTGAGGTGGTCTTTCGCCAAGAGACCGAGGACGGCGCCGGATCAACGGAGATCCTGGCGGAGAACCCCGCCATGCGCGCTCTGCTGACGTATTATCTGGTGGACCCTTTCGACCACCGGCCGCAGCATTTCCCGGAAACCGGCACGCTCTCCGGGCCGCACATGCACTACGCCGGACAGGTCCACCGCCAGCTCATGCGACTGAACCGGGAGTTCCCGGCGTACGACGCCGCGCGTATGCATGAAGACCCTGCGTCAAGCTGAAGCACCAGCGCCATTTCCGTTCCGCCGCAGCGGTTTGACGCACGCTCTGACGCTCCGCTGACAGTCTCGCGGCACTTTCTGCACGCGACGCACGCTCATTACCGGCGCCTCTGACAAGTCGCCGAGAAGTCCGACGATCACGGAAAGGTTATCCATGCGTCCCCTCGTTCGCGTCATTTCTGGTCTGAACGCCGTTTACCAAACGATAGTCGCGGTGCTCTGCCTCACAGCACCCGCCGTCACGATCGCGCTCTACGGCGCGCCCGAGGGCGCGGCCGAGCTGGGGTTCCTGCGCGGCACCATTCGCATACTCGGCGCTGCGCTGCTCCTGGGCGCCGCCATCTCCGCGCTCATTGCACGCGACCCGGACCGCCATCCGGTGCTCCTGCCTCTGATCGCGCTCTTGGGGGCGACCACGCTTACCGCCGAGGCGTTGATGCTGGCCGCTGGCGAGGCGGTCGTTTCGCAGCTCGCGCTCGACATAGGAGTGCAGGTCGTGATCACCGGCACGGTGCTCGCCTATTACTCACGTAGCCGCGAGGTGGAGGAGGAGGCGATCCTGCGGGGCGCGAGGGCGCATGCGCTGCGCTAAAGTAATCTGCACTTCCATCGTGTTCGCCAGCCTGTCGCCGCCAGTCAGCGGGCAAACGACGCGCGCAGTGTTGCCAGGCGCGCCGTGTGAATTCGGCAGAGGCAAGATCAATTTTCACTCAGACATGCGCAGGGTGGAGCAGACCCTGGCCGCAGCCGATGCTGCTCGTGAAGCGAACCGGTATGCCACCGCCATCGTGGGGTACACGCGATTTCTCAACTGCGAAACGGATATTATTGCGGCGGGCCAAGCGTTCGACATACGTCGCCAAGCGTTCGGCCACCGCGGCAATGCACCGGCTGGCGTGAGAATTAACAGCGAGTTAAATGCGAGATTCCTGCTTTCTACCGCTAGCATGTACCGCGGCTATCAGTATTCCCTCGTCAACGACCACAGCGACGCCTGCATCGAGGACGTGTCAAGAGCTCTGAAACTGCACCAGGCCGACAAACGCTATTGGAAACTCGAGGGCCGTGATTCTGCATACGTACAGAGGAATGCATACCTCTTCGGCCTTCGCGGGAAGTGCTATCAGCAGCAGGGTGCCGGCAAGGAAGCCGAACGAGACTACAAGGCCGCGGCGAAGCTCGGCAATGCATGGGCACAGAAGGCGCTGGCAGCGCTCGACCAACTCCACTTGTCAGCGGCAGCGCTGGACTATCGCGCTGGGCAGACGCTTAGGGAAACTGCCAAAACAGTGGGTGTGGACTTCGAACAGGACTGGCTGGAGAAGGCGCTTGCCGCCGAACAAACAAGAGGCGCTCCGCCCGCGCCACCGGTCGCAACCCCCGCCGCGCCTCAAGCACCACGTGCCACTCAAAGTGAGGCCGAGCACGCCCGCGCCGGCGACGAGGCGTTCTCCGCCGGCGACTACGCCGCTGCCGCCCGCCACTTCGAGGAGGCGGTGCGTGTGAATCCGTCCTGGGCGGAGGCGCACCAGAGCCTCGGGAACGCCTACCTTCAGCTCGGCCGGATGGACGCGGCGATCGCCTCACTGACGCATGCGATTGAGCGAAAGCCACAGCTGGCGCGGGCCCACTACTACCGCGGCATCGCCTACAATGACTCGCCCACCTCGCGCCACGACCTCGCGCTACGCGATTACGACCGCGCCATTCAGTTGGACCCGCAGCACGCCCACGTGTATTTCACGCGGGGCTGGACAAAGCTGTACCTGGGCGATGGCGCTGGCGCCGCGGAGGACGCGCAGGCCTTCCTCCGCATGGCGGGGTGGCAGCATGAGAGCGCGCCTTATGCTGCCTTCGCGGCGTTTCTCGGGTATAGCGAGGACGGCGCTTCCGCCAAGGCGAAGAAGATCCTGGCATTGGCGCTCGGCAAGACCCCCTCCGGCAGCTGGCCGCGCCGTGTCGTCCGCTTCCTGAACGTGGCCGAATCCGACCTGGAAACCGAGGCGAACGCACTGCTGGCGGCCGCCATGAATGACGATCAGCGGACCGAGGCGCACGCCTATATCGGTATGCGCAAGTTGGACAGCAGTTCGTTCTGCTCCGAGGCCCGCGAGCACTTCGAGTGGGTCCGCGACCAAGGCAACAAGCGCTTCGTCGAGCACCACCTGGCACTCGCCCAGCTCAATTGGGGTCGAGGCGAATATTGCACTTAGGCACGGTGTCGCCGAGCACCACCGGGCATTCGCCCGAATGAGGGAACCGACATCATATGCGATGGCTCACGCTACTCGTTCCCCTCGTCGTTGTGGTGCCCTACGGATTGTTCCTGAGCTGGTGGGTCAGGGATTGGCGCGTGCAGCGCCGGAGTCGCGAGTGGCGGTCCACGCGTGGGCAGGTACTGGTCTCCGAGCGCTCACGTGCCCACGCGCGTGTGGCCACGCAGTA
>JBQTID010000188.1:0-13981 GCA_052389275.1 Gemmatimonadota bacterium
CCGACCTTCTGGACGATCGATTTCACCGCCCGGTTCGGATCACCGGCCCACTCGTTGATCCAGAAAGCCTGCGGCTGCTGCGCGATGATATCGATCGCGCGCGCATCGTCAGCGCGCTTGGTGCGCCAGGAGTCTGCCTGGCGGCGCGCATTCGACTCCTGATCCACGTACAGCCTCTGACCGGCCATCGGATTCGGCGAAGCGCTGGCTCGCCCCATGTCCTTGGTTGTCGAAAAGGACGGCGCAAAGCCGACCGACAGCGCACCCATAGCTGCAATGGCGGAAATACCCGCGATTCGGATGATCTTGTTGGCCTTCATTAGCCTGTTCCCTTCCACGTCGAAGTCCGTGCCTTGTAATGGTGTAAGTGATTGAGGTTCAAATATATATGAAAGCGACCCTCAATTGAACCTTTTGTACACCAGAAGCGCGCGCAAATTGACGTAAATTGTTGTCTTTTATAGATTTGCACAGCCGGAGAGTTCCATTTTAGCCGCTTTTCCCCCCTGAATGCAGGTTTTTGCTATGGCGACGAAGGTGTCGCGTCGGTTCACGTCGTTTCGGACTTCAGGACACTGTAATGCGTTGCGGTGGCTCGGCGTGTGCCTGCTTGCCGCGTGCAGCGATACGACCGGTATTTCGGATACGGAGGCGGAGACGGAGACGGAGACGGAAACCGGAGCAAAAGCACCTTCGACGAAGCCGGCGGCCACGAATCCGCTGGGTGGCGCGGCGCTGTATGCGGAACCTCGCAATCGCGCGCTCACGACGGCGGAAGCATGGCGGACGACACGTCCCGATGACGCCGCACGCATGGAGCGGATCGGACACACTCCGCAAGCTGTTTGGTTTACCGGATGGCAGACAGCTGTGAGCGGCGCGGCCTCTGCGTACGTGGCTGCGGCGGCGCGGGCCAATGCGCTGCCGGTACTGGTCGCCTACAACATTCCGCAGCGCGACTGTGGCTCTTACTCGGCCGGTGGCTCTGCGAGTGCCGACGCCTATTTGGCGTGGGTGCGCGGACTCGCTGCGGGGATCGGCTCACAGCGCGCGGTAGTAATTCTCGAGCCCGATGCGCTGGCCGGCAAGGACTGCCTATCGACTACCGATCGCGAGCGACGCATGCAGCTACTCGCGAGCGCGATTGATATTCTGAAAGCAAACTCTGCGACGGTCGTCTATCTCGATGCGGGTCATGCCCGCTGGATTGGTGCTGCCGAAATGGCTAACCGCCTGCGCGCGGCAAACGTCGCGCGCGCCGATGGTTTTTCGCTGAACGTCTCGAATTTTATCTGGGACTCGGAGAACGTTGCATATGGCGAGGCGCTGTCCGCGCTGATTGGCGGCAAGCACTTCGTGATTGACACCAGCCGTAGCGGCCAGGGGCCGACTGCGGCGAATGAGTGGTGCAATCCGGCGGGCCGTGGTCTCGGCATCACGCCGACCACCGCGACCGGCCATTCTCTGGTGGATGCACTGCTATGGATCAAGCGGCCGGGAGAATCGGACGGCGCGTGCAATGGCGGTCCGAGAGCCGGCGTTTGGTGGCCGGAGTACGCGCTCGGCTTGGCGAAACGCGCAACCGGTTTGCTCGCGCTGAACTAATCAGCGCGGGTAGAGCACGAGCTCGAATGTGAAGTACGTCGCGTCGTTGTCCTCACCGTCGGCGAGCATCCGTCCGACAGCCGCATTGATCAGGGTGCCGCGTCCTGGATTGAACATCACGAGTCCGCCGACACGCGTAGCGTCGAAGACGGCCTGGTTCAGTATCGCCGCTTCCGCGCCGAGGCTGACACTACCGGCGTCGCCGACCGTGAACAACCGCCGCGCAAGCCGGCCGCGCGCCCACAACGCCTCCGAACCCCAGTTATAGCTGCCGATGGCCTGCGCATTCCACGCACCCGTTCCCCAATAGTCGAGCTGACCGATCGTGACCACGCCATCACCGGCGCTCTCGATGAATCCAGGGCCGCCGTCGTCATCGCCATCCTTGAAGCTGTAGCCGACGCGCACCTGCGCGGACCCGCTGCCGAAGTTGTTCTTCACACCTGCCGACGGCGTGATCGATGTTATGCTGCGCTTGTCGTCACCTGTTACGCCGCCCGTTTCGAACTGGAGCCAATACGCTGTCACGCCGGCAACCCACGACCATCCCTGGCCGCGCGGACTGACGCTCACGCCTCCCAAGACGAGCACGGTTTCCTGTGTATCGAAGTCGCCTACGCCGACGAATGTCCAGCCGAGCTGGGCGTCGGCCGAGCGTACCGTGCCAGCCAGCAGTATCCAGGCCGTCGCGAATGTGATGATCAGATTGCGTCTGCTCATGCTTCCTCCCCACCGGAAATGTCGCGCATTGCGGAGCAAACTCCGCGCCATGTACCCGACAGGCGAGACAGATGGCTTGAAGCTTGCTCCCTGGTCCGGTCGCAATTCGAAAGGTAGGCCGTTGTGATGGACCGTTTGGCGCGTTCGCGCACCGCCTGGCTGCCGGCTTTCTGTGCGGCCCTGCTCTTTGCAAGCGCAACGTGCATTTCAGCTCCGAACGGTAGTAAGCAGGTTGCGACCCCTGCACCGGAAGATTTGCAGCCCGAAGCCAGCGCAGGACCCGTCGCGCCGGTGCGTGCCGAGTTGCCGGGAGAAGACGCCTTTTTCGACGACGCAGCGGCGGCCGCCTGGAAGCAATTCAACTTATTGTGGCGCCCACGCACCGGGCTCGCCGCTGCGACACCGGCTTACAGCCGGCTCACGCCTTGGGACATCGGCAGCGTCATCGCGGCTAATTTCTCGGCGTATCGGCTAGGCCTGCTTTCCGAGGCCGGATATCGCAAGCGCATGGGCACGACGCTGCGCACGCTCGAACAAATGCCGCTCTACAGAAAAGCCGTCTTTCACAAAATATACTTCGCCGACAACGCGCGTATGGTTGGCCGCAATGGGCGCGCCACCTCGGTGGGATATGGCTGGTCAGCAACCGACATGGGCCGACTGCTCAACTGGTTGCGCATTGTTGCGGAAAACGATCCTGAATTCCGCGCTGATGTCCAAAGGATCGTGAGACGCGTCAAGTTCGGCGAGACTGTCGCGAACGGTTATCTGTACGGTGGGTTGCTCGGCACGCGCGGCAAGCTATGGAAGTTCCAGGAAGGTCGGATTGGATACGAGCAATACGCCGCCGAAGGCTACCGATACTGGGGTGCGCCGGTTGATAGCGCGGCGGATCTCATGCAGAATGCGCAGCCAGTCGACGTGTGGGGCGTGCCCGTGTTCGCCGACAAGCGTGGCCTCGATCGCCTGAACAGCGAGCCGTTCATCCTGATGGGATTGGAGATCGGCTTCACTCGCGGCATGGGGGAACTCGCGCGCGGTGTGCTGGCCGCGCAGGAATCACGATATCAGAAGACCGGCAAAATTACGATGGTGAGCGAAGACGCCGTCGGCATTCCGCCATACTACTTCTACTACTACTGTGTGCTCTGTAATGGCCGAACCTTCGTGGTCGACGTTGCAGAGCCCGGCAAGAACCTGGATGAGCCGCGCTGGGTAAGCACCAAAGCGAGCTTCGGTTACCATGCCCTTCTCGGCACAAGTTACACGAAACGAGCGCTGGAAAGGACAATGGCGGCAAAAACGAGCCGCGGCTGGAGCTCCGGAGTTTTCGAGCGCAATGGCAAGCCGACCGAGACGTATGACATCAACACGGCGGCCGTCGTACTCGAAGCAGCACTCTATCGTAAGATTGGCCGCCCGCTGCTACTGTCGGGCGCGCCCTAAGCCGGGCATCAAGTCTTCAAGAAGGGTTTTCCGGTCTTATAGTACAGGGCGGATTCGAGGATGACGGCAGCCGTATTCACGCTTATGACGCCGGTTGATTTGCGCGTCTTCTCATAAACGCCCGTCGCCCAGCCTTTGCCGGGTTGCTGCGCTCGCTGCACTTCCTGTATAGACAGCCATGTGTACTTGCTCGGCTTGAGAACATGCCAGGCGAAGGCGGCCTTGGTGCTCACCCATCGAGGCGCATCCAGATTCACGCCGGGCTTGTGAACATTGATCGTGAATGGCTTGCCACTGCAGTACACACAATAGTAATAGAAGTAGTACGGCTTGTCGTTGAGGGCGTCTTCGCTCGCCATCGTGATCTGGCCGGTTTCGCCATAACGCTGCGCTTGCAGTGCCAGCGCTTGCCACGCGAGATCACCCATCTCGCTATCGAAACCAATCTCCAGGCCGTGCATGATCAATGGCTCGCTCGTGAGGCGATCGAGGCCTCGCTTATCGGCCCAGATCGGGATGCCGTTGACCTTCACCTTATGCGTGTTATGCGCCATTCTCAGCGCCCGATCGGCACGCATGCCCCATAGAGCAAAGCCGGTTGCGGCATATTGCTCATAGCCAAGCCGGCCTTCCTGGTATTTCGACGTACCCCTGTCGGTAAGCTGTTCGCCGCGCAAATATCCGCCGCGAATCACCTGCTTGGCATTGATTCGCAATGCGACCTGCTGTGCCAGCGCCGCAATGTCACGATCGGTGTTCGCAACGATCTTTAACCAGACGAGCAGACGACCAAGATCGGTCGATGAATAACCGGTACCATTTTGCGAGGGCTTTTGATCGAGACCGACCAGCTCGCCCGTTCGCGAGTCATAGTTGCGGCCGTATGCAATGTTCTGATACATGCGGGCGTTCTTCAATGTCTCGAGCGCACGCAGTGTCCTCTTCTTGTATTCGTCATGGCTGATGTAGCCCAGCCCGCGCGCGGAGTAGTATGAGGCCAGGGCACTCGCAATGTCCCAGATAGTCGGATATGGCCAGGTTGCATTCGCGGTGACCAGACCCGTCTTCTCGGAATAGCCGCCATCGATGAATGCCCAGGCCGTGCGCGCCGCTTCCGCGATCACCCGAGCCTCGGTGAGCCTGTCGACCGAGGCTGCCTCCCGCAGGATCGGCGGTGCGTACGCGGGCGTCTCAGTCGTAGTTGCCGGTACCGTTTTCGCTGCGAGCGGCGGCAGCTCATCGCCGTTGCTGCTCAACTGCGCAACGGTTGCCGCGCCTGCCAGCAGGACGCCTCCCGCGATCAGACCGAGCTTTGACATGATCCTCATGCTGTTTACCACGTCTTTCATTCGAGCCTGCACCCCCCCAAAACAAGGCAATGTCCAAGCCACAATTGCCCGCAGTTTGGCACCTGAACCGACCAGCTCAGCCAGGTCAGCCAGTGCGGAATAAATACACACTACTGGCACGTTCGTCGGCACGAATCTCGCAATACCGGCACTCGAGCTAAACTCGTGTCTCTAATGCTGTTGGTAGTACGTGAATCAAGCAGCGCAGACGATCCGCGGCCTTCGCGATCTCGAGCCGATTACGCCCACGCAGGAGAAAGTGATCCGCTCGCTTGCGATCGTATCTCTGATCTTCGGTGCGTATTGGTTGTTCTGGCGCTGGACCGAGACGCTCAATCCAGCGAACATGATCTTCTCCGTGCTGCTTGTGAGTGCGGAGACCTGGGGCTGGATAGGTTCTGCATTCTTTCTCATGCACGCGTGGAAGGTCAGAGACCGCGAGCCGCCGGTTGCAGCACCGGGCAAATCAGTGGACGTATTCGTCACGACCTATGATGAGCCGCTCGAAATCGTGCGGCGGACGGTGATCGGCGCGCGTGCGATTCGTTATCCGCACCGCACGTACGTTCTCGATGATGGCAAGCGCGAGGAGGTGCTACAGCTCGCGCAGGAACTCGGCACGGGCTACATCCGTCGCAAGGGGAACCCCGATGCGAAGGCAGGCAATCTCAATCACGCGATCGCGGTTACGAACGGAGAATTCGTTCTCCAACTGGATGCTGATCACGTGCCCCTGCCGAACATTATAGAGCGCCTGCTCGGCTATTTTTCTGATCCCCAGGTCGCATTCGTACAATCGCCGCAGGATTTCTACAACACCGACTCCTTCACACACGTCGTCAACGAGGGCTCGCGCAGCATGTGGGAGGAGAATCGCATCTTCTACTCACTAATTCAGCCCGGTAAGGATCATTGGAATTCAACGTTCTTCTGCGGCAGTTGCGGCATGCTGCGGCGGGCCGCGCTCGAGGAAATCGGCGGTTTCTCGACCGAGACGATTATCGAGGATATGGAAACATCGATCAAGCTGCACGCGCGCGGCTGGAAGTCGGTCTACCACACTGAAGCGCTGGCGTTCGGTCTGTCGCCTGCATCGGCTGCCTCATTCCATGTGCAACGGCTACGGTGGGCGCAGGGATCGATGCAAATGCTGCGGAAAATGAATCCGCTTTTTCTGCCGGGTCTGAAGCCGGCGCAGCGCGCCTGCTATTTCGCGGCCAACGTCTACCCGCTCGATGGGATCCAGAAGGCGATTTTCTATTTGTCACCCGTGGTGTTCCTGCTGACTGGCGCGGTGCCACTCCAGGCCGACACCGGTGCGCTGTTGTGGCGTCTGGCGCTATACCTCGTGTTGTCGGTTGGGGCTTTCGAGCTGGTCGCGCGCGGCACCGGCTGGCTGTTCATCCAGGAGCGTTATAATATGGCGAAGTTCCCGACCTATATCCTCGCAGTGTCGGCCTATTTCGCGAAACGCAATCTCAAATTCAATGTCACGCCAAAAGGTGTGACCGATGTGCCTTTCAGGACCTACGCGCCGCAGCTCGTATTGCTGATACTGTCGGCGGCGGCGCTGATCTGGGCGCCCTTCGCGTACCATTACGGCTGGATTCGCTACAACGTCGGATCCATGGATCTAGCATTTGTCGTAAGCGGAGCCTGGGTGGGCTGGAACGTTTACTACGCGCATTCGGTGGTCCGACTCTGTCTACGCGCACGGCAGCAGCGCAGCGACCATCGATTCGTCGATCAAATTCCTGTGGAGATCAAGCCAATCGACTTGGCGGATGCGATACCGCAGGTAGCGCTCACCCGCGACCTGAATCCACAGGGAATTGCGTTTCGCAGCACGACGCGGCTCGAGATTGGACAGGAGCTCGATATCGGCATGCCGCTTTCCACGCGGAATGTGAGTGCGCGCGGCGAGATCATGCATGTCGAAACGCTTCAAACGGCTCATGGCGACGTTTATGTCCACGGTGTCCGCTTCGAAGCGTTGAGCATCGACGATCGTGATGCGGTCGAGCTGCATTGCACGCAGCATGCGGTTCCAATGTGGCGCCGGCGCTACCGCCATTCGCTCGGCCTGGTTGCGCGCGCAAGCGAAGTCGTTCGCAATGCGCGTAGCACGACCCGGCGCACGATCGAGCTGCCTGCCCGTCTCTCGGTGATCTCAGCGGACGGAAGCACGATCCTGGAGAAAGCGGGGTTACTCGAGGAGCTCAGCCGCGACGGCGCGCGGCTCCTGATCGATCAGTCGGTCGATGTGGGTAGCGTCGTTCGCTTTGAAGTGCCTGGAACCAAACTGGTGGGCGCAGGCGAAGTGGTATTCGTTCGGATGATGGAATCACCGATTGCGGTCTGCTTCAACATCGGTTTGCGACTGCGAAGCGATTTGAACGGAACTGCGCCGCCACCAACCGAATCGCGACCGGATAGCGCGTCTATCGAACTTGCAGTGAAGGAGTTGTGGACGTGAGCCACGCGAACAATGAAGGCGAAGTGATCATCATTCATCCGCCTCTGAGTGGCGAGCCACACGCGGTAGCGGATGTCATTCGGGAAAATAACGTCACGACCGTTATTCTGCCGGACCCGGCCAGCCTGAAAGCAGGGTCGGCCAAATCACCGGCCACCCCGGCGCTCGAGCGCGACGGTGACCGCAAGATAGCATCACGCGCGTTCGGCCTTGATGCATACCGCGGCGCCTTCCTGCTTCTCATGACCTTTGCGATGACGATTCCTCTGCGCGAGGGATTGTTTCCAGAGTGGATGTACCATATGCAGTACCCACCCTCCGGTGAGTTCGTCGACCGCGCGGGACTTACGTGGCGTGATCTGTTGTTCCCGGCATTCCTATTCACCATGTGCACCGCGATTCCGGTCACGAATACACTGCGCCTCTCGAAGGGACTGCCTTATCCTGCGATTATCTGGATTGCGGCCAAGCGCTTCGCGGTGCTCTACATTTTCGCGCTCATGATCGGCCACGTCCTGCCGTACTGGACACAGGATTACACGAAGCGTGGTAACATTGTCGCGATCGCCGGGTTTCTCGCTTGCTGGCCACTTTTTATGCGTAAACCGGCCGCGTGGAATCAGACTACCTTCGATATCGTAAAGAAAATCGGCTGGGTGCTTGGCGCTGCCATCCTGTTCCTGCTGCCACTCGTATACGAGTCGAGCTTCTCGCTACAGCGCAAGGATGGCATCATTCACGCGCTTGCTTTCGTGTCATTGGCCACGACGATTCTCTGGCTCCTTACGCGCAAAAACCCATTGCCTCGGCTGGCCGTCTTCGCAACCGTCGTCGCGATCAAGGTCGCAAATGACCTTGGTGCTCCGGGCGGCAACCTGTTTTACCGCATTGAGGCACCGCCTTTGTTCCAGGCCTGGATGATCGAGTTGCTCATTATCGGCATCCCGGCCACGGTTGCGGGCGATATGGTCGTAAAGTGGATGCGAACCCCTCAGGTCGAGAACAGCATCGGCTGGAGCACCACCCGCCTCGCTGCCCTCGCAGCCATCTGCCTCGCGTTCGTTCCGGCCGCACTGATCGGATTTTATCTGCGAGTTTCAAACGAGACGACACTGGTTTTTGCCGCGCTGTCCGCGCTTGGCCTTGTGACCGTCGCTCGTGCACAAACGGAGCGCGAGCAAATCCTCGCGAATATGTTCAAATGGTCCGCGGCATTGCTTACGGCCGGAGCTGTCCTGGAATCGATCGGCTCAGGCATCAAAAAGGACCCGCAGACCTTGAGCTATCTCGTAGTAGCAGGAGGACTGTCGATCGCGCTGCTGGTCGTTGCCCTGGTAATCGCTGACGTGCTGAAACCGGCGAAGCGCGCAACCCGCCTGCTAGTAGATGTGGGGCAAAACCCGCTGATCGCGTACGTCGCTTTCACGATGTTCTTCAACAACATCGCCTGGTTACTCGTTTTCCCACACTGGCAGTACGCTACCACGATTCACGCGCTGTCCGGTGCGGTCGTGTTTACCGCAGCCACAGCTGTGCTGGCTGCGGCCGCAACCCGCATGGGGATTTTCTGGCGAGCCTAGGCATACCCTTTGCTTATTAAGGATGTAGGAAGCGAGGGATCCTGGTGTGGAAGTAAAAGCGATCCGAACGACCGACCCGCAACCGCAACAGACAGCAACTGCCCGGGTCACCCCAAAGCCGGTGCAGCGCGTTCGCCCTAAGTCAACGTCGTCACTCTTTGCCAGCCGTTCGAACGATACCCTGATTGTCGAAGCGGCCGATATCCGCCAGGCGACGCGGCGCATCGCCCTGCAGATGGAACTCCAGCTGATGGGCGAGCAGCCGTTTGCCAAGACGACGCGGCGTATGTCGCGTTGGCTCAACGGCAGGCACCAGCACCGCGCGCCAGGTGCGATCGTGAGGAACTATCGGACCGCGCGCTATCGCATGCCGCGGCAGCTCAAACGGAAGCTGATCGATCAATTGTGCGCGCCGGATGGTGGGCTAACGGCCAGTCCGCCTTCGGTCATGATCATCGCCGCGCATCAGGATGACGAGTCCGTCGGAGCCGGTTCGCGGCTGTGCAAGCTGACCGAGGCGTACGTGGTGCACGTGACCGATGGCGCTCCGCGCGATCCGGCTGTCGCGCATCGCTTCGGTTTTGCGACCCGCGAAGAATACGCGGAAGCGCGTTGGCAGGAATTGTTACGCGCGATGCGAATAGCCGGCGTGCCGGAAGACCGGCTCATCCATCTCGGCTACATTGATGGCGAGCCAGCATTCCGAATGGTAGATCTGGTAGTGGATATCGCGCAGCTGCTCGACGATTACGCGCCTGATATTGTCATCACGCACCCCTACGAAGGCGGCCACACGGACCACGACGCGACCGCGTTCGCCGTGCACCTTGCGTGTGGATTGTTGCGGCGCGAAGGCGTGCAGCCGCCGGCTGTGCTCGAGATGACGTCGTACCATGATCGTGATGGCAGCCGCGTCGTCCACGATTTTCTACCGCACGAACCAGCCGACACTTTGCGCCGCGCCGTTGTGCTGTCGCAGGAGGAACAGGAGGTGAAGCAGCAGATGTTCGAGTGCTTCACTTCTCAGCACGTGGCGCTCAGCAGCTTCAGCACGGCAATCGAGAAGTTTCGTCCCGCGCCACGCTACGTTTTTACGCGCCCGCCGCATTCGGGCATGCTGAATTACGAGAAGTATGGTGATCCGGATCTCGGCGAACGCTGGCGGCACAACGCCGGGCTGGCATTGAACGAACTGCACCTGCGCAGCGCGTAATTACGCCACCAGCTCGGCGAGCTTTTCCGGATCGAGATTGCCTCCTGACAGGATGGCAACGGTAGCCCTGCCTTCCGGATCGCATGCGCCCGATAGCAGCGCGGCCACGGTCGCAGCGCCTGAGAATTCGACGACGATCCTGGACGACATAATCACTGCCCGAGTGGCCGCGCGGATCGCATCGTCGGACACGCGAACGATCTCGTCCAGGAACTCTGCGGCATGCTCATACGTGAGATCACCCGGTCGCACCGGCATCAGCCCGTCCGCAATCGTGACTTTCGCGGGGATGGTAACCGGCCGTTCCACCTGCAACGACTGATACATTGCATCAGCCGTTTCGGGCTCGACGCCGATCACGCGCACATCCGGTTTTGCCTGCTTGATATAGGCGGCAACGCCGCTGGCGAGGCCACCACCGCCGATCGGCACCAACACTGCCCCGACTTCGCCCCAATCCTCGAGGATCTCGAGTCCTACCGTGCCTTGTCCAGCAATAATGTCCGGGTGATCGAAAGGCGGCACCACGATGTAGCCATGCTGCTCCGCCAATGCCAGCGCGCGCGCCATTCGTTCGGTCGACGTCGTGCCTTCCATCACGACTTCGGCGCCGAAGCTCTTCGCGCCCGCGACCTTGATGGCCGGCGCGGTCGTCGGCATGACGACCACCGCTTGCACGCCGAACATGCGGGCGGCAAGCGCCAACGCCTGCCCATGATTGCCCGAAGAGTAGGTGATCACGCCGCGCCGCCGCTCCGCGTCGGCGAGGCGCGCGAGCATGGTGTATGCGCCACGCAGCTTGAACGCGCCGGCGTGTTGGAGGTTCTCACATTTCAGACGCACTTCAGCGCGCACACCATCGCTGAGCCATGGTGCGGGAAGTAGTGGCGTGCGAACAGCCACGCCCCTGAGGGACGTGGCTGCTCGTTCGATGTCGCGTTTCGAAACCAGGCTCACTCGCTGCCGCCGGCGGGCGCGAGCTCTTCAGCCGCAGCCGTGCTTGCTTCGTCTTCGGGCACCAGACGCGCGACGTCGACCAGCGCATCATTCTCGTCCAATGCGATGACTCGCACGCCCTGCGTGGCGCGCCCGATAACCCGAATCTCATCCACGCGTTGCCGAATGACTACGCCGTTGTGCGTGATCAGCATCAGCTCGTCAACAGGGAAAACTTCCTTGATGGCGACCACGGCACCGGTCTGCTCCGTAACGCGGAAGTTCAGCTCGCCCTTGCCGCCGCGATTCTGGAACCGGTACTCGTCGATTTCCGTGCGCTTGCCGCGGCCACCTTCCGAAACCACCAGCAACGTGGCGTTAGCCGTCTGATCACGCTTGGAAATGACCATGCCGATCACGCGATCGGTGCTGCGCACCCGAATGCCACGCACGCCGGTCGAAACGCGCCCCATTAGACGGATATCGCTCTCGTGGAAGCGGATCGCCATGCCGAGCGCGGTCGCGAGAATGACTTCGTCATTGCCACTGGCAATCTGCACATCGATCAGCTCGTCGCCTGCCATGATGTTGATGGCATTGACGCCTTTCGCCCGAATGTGCGAGTACGCGCTGAGCGGCGTCTTCTTAACGACGCCGCGCCGGGTCGCGAAAATCAGCGACTTGTCGATGCTGAACTCTCTTACCGGCACGACCGCCGCGATCTTCTCATCGGGATCGAGCGCGAGCAGATTGACAAGCGGCTTGCCGCGCGCGTTGCGCGAGGCCTGCGGGATCTCGTGCACCTTGAGCCAATAGCAGTGACCTTCGGTCGTGAAGACCATCAGGTAGTCGTGCGTGCGACCCACGAAGAGTTTCTCGACCCAGTCTTCTTCCTTGGTCTCCATGCCCATGATGCCGCGACCGCCGCGCCGCTGCGCGCGGTATGTGTCGGCAGGCAGCCGTTTCACGTAACCCTGATGCGAGACGGTGATGACCATCTCGTCGTCTGAGAGCAGGTCCTCGAGCGAGATCGACGCGCCGATTTCGGTGATCTCGGTGCGGCGCGCATCGCCGTACTTCTCGACCACTTCGCGCAGCTCATCCTTGATGATCTGGAAGCGCCGCTCGCGGCTGCCGAGAATGTCGCGCAGATCCGCAATGGTCGCGCGCACTTCCGCAAGCTCGGTCTCCAGTTTCTCGATCTCGAGGCCGGTCAGACGCGCCAGGCGCATGTCGAGAATCGCTTTCGCCTGACGCTCGGACAATGCGAAGCGCTCCTGTAGCCGCGCGCTGGCGGTCTCCGGATCCGGCGATTCCTTTATGAGCTGCACGACCGCATCGATGTTGTCGACCGCGATCTTGAGTCCCTCGAGGATGTGCTCGCGCTCCAATGCGTGGTTGAGCTCGAACTGCGAGCGGCGCACCACGACTTCGTGGCGGTGATCGATGAAATGCTGAATGATCTCGCGAAGATTCATGATCTTCGGAGCGCCGTTCACCAGCGCCAGCATGATCACGCCGAAGGTGGACTGAAGCTGCGTGTGCTTGAACAGCTGATTCAGAACGATTTGCGCAATCGCATCGCGCTTCAGCTCAATTACGACGCGGATTCCATCACGGTCGGATTCATCGCGCAGGTCCGCGATCTGGTCGATCGTCTTTTCGTGCACCAGCTCGACGATTTGCTCGATCATGCGCGACTTGTTCACCATGAACGGGATCTCGTTCACAATGATCGCGGATCGGCCGTTCGCCATTTCCTCGATGCTGGTCTTCGCACGCACGACGATGCGGCCGCGGCCACTCTCGTACGCCTCCTTGATGCCCTGCCAGCCACAGATGAAACCACCGGTCGGGAAATCCGGGCCCTTCACGATGTGCATCAGATCGATCGGCGTCGCCTCGGGATGATCGATGACGTGAATGCACGCATTGATGACTTCGGTCAGGTTGTGGGGCGGGATGTGGGTCGCCAGACCGACCGCACTGCCGCTGCTGCCATTCACCAGCAGATGCGGAAACTGGCTGGGCAGAACCTTGGGCTCGAGCAGGCGGCCGTCGAAATTCTCGGTGAAATCGACGGTCTCCTTGTCGATGTCCTGGAGCAGCTCCATCGCGATGCGCGTGAGCCGCGCCTCGGTGTAGCGGTATGCCGCCGCATTGTCGCCGTCGATCGAGCCGAAATTGCCCTGGCCGTCAACCAGGGGGTAGCGCAGCGAGAAGTCCTGAACCATGCGGACCATCGCTTCGTAAACCGACATGTCGCCGTGCGGGTGGTATTTGCCCAGCACGTCGCCGACCACGGTCGCACTCTTGCGGTACGGCCGTCCGGCCGTGAGTCCCGCTTCGAGCATTGCATAAAGAATCCGGCGATGTACCGGCTTGAGCCCGTCACGCACATCGGGCAGCGCGCGCTGGACGATGACGCTCATGGAATAGCTCAGGAACGAGTCCCGCATTTCTTCTTCGATCAGGCGCGGAAGGACGCGATCCTGGGTATGCTCGGGCGGCGTGCTCGCCATTCGGTATCTCTTGGGTTTTGGTTAGACAGCAGCCTCGCGAAAGCTGGCGGGCTAAGACGCAATTTAATACCCGCCGCACGCGCGCGCGTGCCCGTGCGCGTGGGACGGCGCTACGGGACGGCGCTACGGGGACT
>JBQTID010000189.1:0-7159 GCA_052389275.1 Gemmatimonadota bacterium
TGGTTTCACGGCGAGCACGGGCGACAGAAAGCGACCATGGCGGAGAAGTGGCTGCTGAGCGTTGTCTTCGTCTCATGGGTGGTCGCGCTCGGCCTCTACATCGCGTCTTCCGCATAACGGTGATGCAGCTTGACGGGCTTCGCAGCGCGCGCCCGCACCTTGATGTTGAGGATTTCCACCATGACGGAAAACGCCATGGCGAAGTAGATGTAGCCTTTCGAGATATGCTGGCCGAGTCCTTCGGCGATCAGCGTCACGCCGATCAGGATGAGGAAGCTGAGCGCGAGCATCTTGAGCGTCGGATGTTTTTCGACGAAGCGGCTGATCGTGCCGGAGAAGAAGAGCATGAAAGCGACAGCCACCACGACGGCCGCGATCATCACCGCGATCTGATCGACCATGCCAACCGCCGTAATCACCGAATCGAGGGAAAAAATAATGTCGAGCAGCAGGATCTGCGTGATTACGCTTGCAAACGAGGCGGCTACGCGCGCCGACTTCTCACCGTGCTCGCCCTCCAGGTGATCGTGGATCTCGAAGGTGCTCTTTCCGAGCAGGAATAGTCCGCCGCCAAGCAGGATCAGGTCACGTCCTGATACGTCATGCGCGGCAACCGCGAACAGGGGCTCGGTAAGACGGACCACCCAGCTGATGACGAGGAGCAGGGCAACTCTCATCAACATCGCCAGCGACAACCCGATCACGCGCGCGCGATCCCGCTGCTCCGGCGGCAGCTTGCCGGCCAGGATAGAGATGAAAATTACGTTATCGATGCCGAGGACGATCTCGAGCAGTGTAAGCGTACCGAATGCGATCCATACGGTCGGATCAGTCAACCATTCCATTTACGTTCCTTTGCGATTGGCGACCCACGCGCGCATGCGTGAATCGAGGATGTCGAGCGGCAATGCTCCCTGCCCCAGCAGCTCGTCGTGGAAAGCGCGAAGATCGAAGCGAGGTCCCAGCTCTCGCTCCGCGTATGCGCGTAGCTCCTTCATCTTCATTTCTCCGGTCTTGTAAGCAAGCGCCTGCGCCGGCATGACAATGTAGCGATCGACTTCGACCCGAATATCATTCTCCGTTTTCGCGGCGTTGCGCGTAAAGTATTCGATTGCCTGCTCGCGTGACCAGCCGAAGGCGTGGATGCCGGTATCAATGACGAGGCGAACCGCGCGCCACATCTCATAAGTGAGCTGTCCGAATTTGGAATACGGATCCTTGTACAATCCGAGCTCCGGTCCGAGACTCTCAGAGTAGAGTCCCCAACCTTCGACGAAGGCGGTCTCGCCGCCGAAGCGGCGGAAATTCGGCAGGTTTGTGAGCTCCTGCGCGATCGCGATTTGAAGATGATGTCCGGGCATTGCCTCGTGCACAGTCAGCGCTTCCATCTCCCATTTCGGCCGCGTGTCGAGCGCGTAAGTGTTCACGAAGAACAAGCCCGGCCGCTTGGCTTCGATGGAGCCGGCCGAATAGTACGCTGTGGTCTGGGATTTCGCGGTGTATGACGGAATTGTCTCGATGCCGTACGGCAGGCGCGGCAAGTGCTTGAACAATTTGATCAGCTCGGGATCGATTCGCTTTGCAACCTCACGATAGCCCTGAACGAGACTCGCTGAATCCGTGTAGAAGAAGCGCGGGTCCGTGCGCAGCATCGTGATGAACTCCTCGAAGCTGCCCGTGAATCCGGTGGAGCGGATCACGCTGTCCATTTGCGCACGGATACGTGTGACTTCGGCGAGACCGATGTCGTGAATCTCGCGAGGGGTACGCGTAGTCGTGGTTTGCTCGCGCACCCGATACGCGTACCATGCTTCACCATCCGGCAATGAGCCGGCGGCAATGCTGGTGCGCGCGCGCGGTATGTAATCATCGCGCAGGAATGCATGCAGTCTATCGTATGCCGGGCGCGCGCGCGCGCGATAGCTCGTGACCGCCGCCTGCCGAATCCGCTCCCGTTCAGCCTCGCTGAACGAAGTCGGGATGCGCGTCCATGGCTCGAGTAACGGACTCGTCAAAGGATCTTCGACGATCAGCGCCGCCACCTGCGCCGGCACATCGCGCAATGTCACCTGCGGCGGCGTCACGCCCGCCGCAACTCCGCGTCGCAGCAGAACGATGATGCGATCCACGCGCTCTCCCAGTGCATCGAGCCGCGCCTGCAAATCGTTGTAGTCCTGGATGGTTGCCGAAGGACTGCGGCTGAGAGTCGCCGCCAGGTATTGCGGTCCACTGCGCTGGTTGATGGCGAGCAGTTCGCTCGGAAAGCGATTGCCCTCGAGCGCGAACTCCGCAGCGCGCTTGAATAGATCGTAATTGAGCTGGTCGGCGGGACTCAGTCGTGTTCGATCGATCGCGCGCATTACGCGCAGGACATCCTCGGGCGCGGTCTTGCGACGCGCGATCGCGGCACCCGAAAGTTCGGTCCAACGGTGATTGTGGCCGCGCACGCCGGCATAGGTAGCGTATTCCGGAAATTCGACGAGGGTTCGCTCCCAATCGAGGTCGAACAAGCGATGCAAACGCGTGCTATCGGCGAGTGCCGGGTCAGCCGCCAGTACATCGAATCGCGCCTTGAATGCGGTCTGCCCCAGAAGTGGTCGAATCACCAGGATGCAGGAAAGCAGCGCGAAAGACAGGCGAGGGCGCATCATCTGAATCCTTCCGGTTGGTTGCAGTTTGAATCGGCTAACTGGGCACAAGACAATTGTGGCGGGACGTTCCGGGGTCAAGGATAGAGGTGAAGCCCGTGCAAGGAGTCGTGCATGTCCTGCCGGATTCGCTTTTTCCAGGTTGCCGTTACCGTAACGGCGCTACTGCATTCTTTATCATGCTCGCAGCGCTACTGCGCTTTGCCGTGCTATTTCCAGAGCCGCTTACGCGTGAGCGCCTTGCGGCAGCCGCAAGCGGCGCGTTCACGTGTTAGGGTTGTCGAATGCGCCGATTCGAACCGGCATTCATGCGGGCGAGATCGTGTGCGGTCGGGACGGCGATGTCTTCGCCTGTTCACACCCGCAGGCGAGCGAACGCTCAAGAACATTCGAAACCGGTTGACACGTTTCGCATCGCGCAACCCGCATAACACTCCCCGCTGGCTCGCCCGATCATGCGGTGGCCAGCGGGGATTACGAGAAACTACCAAGTCACGGCTTGATGCGATGTCTGCAGCATATTTAGCAGCATTAGCTCAATGGTAGCACCCGGCCTGATTGAAATGCCCGGGAATGTAAATGGCTCCTCAGGCCCCACCGGATCAACCTGGAGTTGTATCTCCGGTCTGGCCAGCAATGCGCGCGGAATGACCAGCTTTGCGGTAGCGCCATTCGTCACCGAGCCGATACGCCAACGCGTACTGCCGGTCACCGCGTAAATGTCCATGTCACCGAAGTAACTGTTTTGCACAACGATCGTAGACTCTTCTGATGCGGCCGGCTGGACGAAACCCGGATGTTGTTCCTGTGCTGTGGGCGCGCATGCTGCCAGCGCCCATACCAGTCCTGCCGCCACCCAATGCCGCTGTGTTTTCGGCATGTGCTGCCTCCCATCCCAACCCAAAAGGACTGCTCTATGCCTCCTGCGCTCTTCGTTGGGGTCAGACGCAGACGAGGTACAGCTCTTTAGGGAATATTTGTGCCGAACTGACGGGTTGCGGCGGGATGCATCAATAACGCGGGAAAAAATCACGTCCCGGCACCGGCTGCAATCGGGATAGGGGGTAGCGAGTAATTCTCGCTACTCCCCTCCCACACCACCGGACATGCGGGTCCGCATCCGGCGGTTCAGACAGTTGAGGTTTGTGTTGCGAGCCGGGGCACTCCGAGCCGCTCGAAGTAGCTTCCCGGCAGAGCAATCTGCAAAGCTTTGTGAGCCGCCACCCGCCACCAGTGGTACCCGAATCGCGCCGCCATTGCGGCTACATGCATGGAGATCCCCCGCGCCTGTAGCTCGCGAAAGATCGCACGACCCCGTTTCCACTGTTTCAGTTGCACGGCCCTCAACCGGCGGTGAATCCACTGGTCCAGTTCGCTCAGAATTTTGTTGGTATCAGCCAGCTTGAAGTATTCCTTCCAGCCGCGTAGATACGTTCCGAGTTCCTTGCAGACCTGTTCCATGCTTCGCCCGCCACTCCGGCATGTTATCTGCCGGACGCGTTGCTTCATCTCTTCAAGGGCTTTTGGCGCGACACGTCGTTTGACTTTCTTGCCTGGAGCTACCCAGAAGCTGTAGCCCAGAAATTTCCGGTCCCACACCCGCGCCACCGCACTTTTCTCTTCGTTGATTCGCAGCTTGAGCTCCGCGTACATCTGCCGCAGTGCGGCCAGCACCCGTTCGCCTGATCGCTTCGACCGCACATAGACATTGCAGTCATCCGCGTAGCGGACAAACCTGTGCCCGCGTAGCTCCAGCTCCTTATCGACTTCATCGAGAAGCACGTTTGCCAATAGCGGCGAGAGAGGCCCACCTTGCGGTGTGCCCTCGTGCCGTTCCACTACTACACCGTCAGCCATAATCCCGGCCGCAAGGTAGCGGCGGATAATCCGCAGCATCCGCCGGTCGTTGATCCGGTTGTACAGCTTTCCCATTAGCACGTCGTGGCTTACGCGGTCGAAAAACTTCTCGAGGTCCACGTCCACCACCCAGCGCCTTCCGTCCTGGATGTAGCTCTGCGCTTTGCACACTGCATCAAGTGCTCTGCGCCCCGGCCGAAAACCGTGGCTGTGCTCCGAGAATGTCGGATCGAAGATCGGTTGCAGCACCTGTAAAAACAGTTGCTGGACGAAACGGTCGAGCACGGTCGGGATGCCTAGCTCCCGCATCCCGCCGCCACTCTTTGGAATTAGTTGCCGCTTCACCGCACTCGGCTGGTAGGTTCCCGCAAGCAGGTGCTCACGAATGTTCTGCCAGTGCTCGTGCAGGTATGGCGTCAGTTCTTCCACCGTCATGCCATCTATACCCGGACTGCCCTTGTTGCGCCGCACGCGCTTGAGCGCCTCTATAGCGTTCTCGCGCGCAACAACCCGCTCCATCAGCAGGCCGTTGCTTCCTGAGCGTTCCTTTCCGTGTGCCGCACGTCCGGCTTCACCACTGCGCTCTACTCCCGGGACTTCATCCCAGCCCTCCAGCGCGAGCTCCATTTGCATGGACATCTGGTGCATGGCCTTCCCACGGCTCACGGACGATTCGCTCTCCTCTCTGTTCGGCCCTTCACGCAATTCGCGCTACTATGGCTTCTGCTGACTTCTCGCTCCGCTGCGGCAGCGTCGCCCTTTCAGGCGTGAGGCGAGATCTCCCCAGGTAAGAATGATGGCCTTCTCCGCGCAATCGCCGGATCTACACCGCCTGGGCTTTGGTCGTGAGAGCTTCGCGGCCATGTGCCCGCTCGCCCTGCCCGGCACTGCCTTCTATCCGGTTTCTGTTCGTCAACTCGCGGATTCGCTAGCCGCTTCTTTCAGCCGTCCGCTCGCGCTCGCAGCCTTGCGGTTCGCTTGGGTCGCTACGACCAACTCCCCGGAGGACTTTCACCTCCAAGTCATCATCCATGCTGGGCACACACAAACGAAACGGCGGAGCTTTCGCCCCGCCGTTCGTGAACGTGAACGTGAACGTACACGTCCGTTCGATCAGTACATGCCGCCCATGCCACCACCCGGCATTGCCGGCGCGGCCTTGTCCTCATCCTTGCGCTCCACCACCACACACTCCGTGGTCAGCAGGAGCGAAGCAATCGAAGCGGCGTTCTGCAATGCGGTACGCGTGACCTTGGTCGGGTCGATGACACCGGCCTCGACCAGATCTTCGTACTCGTCGGTCGCGGCATTGTAGCCGAAGTTTCCGTTCTTGTTCGAGCGGACCTTCTCGAGCACGATCGAGCCTTCGGCACCCGCGTTCTCTGCGATCTCACGCAGCGGCACCTCGAGTGAGCGCATGATGATCTGCACGCCCACCTGCTCTTCGGTGTCCTCGACCTTGAAGTTTTTCAGCTTCTCGCGCACGCGAACGAACGCGACACCACCACCAGCAACGATGCCCTCTTCCACCGCGGCGCGCGTGGCGTGCAGCGCATCTTCGACACGGGCCTTCTTCTCCTTCATCTCGGTCTCGGTCGCGGCGCCGACGTGAATCACCGCAACACCGCCGGCCAGCTTTGCCAAACGCTCCTGGAGCTTCTCACGATCGTAATCCGACGTCGACTTTTCGATCGCGGTCCGAATCTCGTTGATGCGTCCCTTGATCTGCTCCGATTCGCCTGCGCCATCCACGAGCGTCGTGTTGTCCTTGTCGACGACGATGCGCTTCGCGCGACCGAGGTCGTTCACGTTGGCGTTCTCGAGCTTGAGTCCCAGTTCCTCGCTGATGACCTGGCCGCCCGTCAACACCGAAACGTCCTGCAACATTGCCTTGCGACGATCGCCGAAGCCGGGCGCCTTGACCGCGCAAACGCGCAGCGTGCCGCGCAGCTTGTTCACGACCAGCGTCGCCAGCGCTTCACCCTCGACATCTTCCGCAATGATCAGCAACGGACGGCCCATCTGCGCGACCTTCTCGAGAATCGGCAGCAGGTCCTTCATCGAGCTGATCTTCTTGTCGTAGATCAGAATGAATGCATCCTCGAGCACTGCTTCCATGCGCTCCGGATCGGTGACGAAGTACGGGGAGAGATAGCCACGGTCGAACTGCATGCCTTCGACGGTCTCGAGATGCGTCTCCATGCCCTTCGCCTCTTCGACCGTGATCACGCCATCCTTGCCGACCTTCTCCATCGCATCAGCGATCAGCTGACCGATCTCCTGATCGTTGTTGGCGGAGATGGCGCCGACCTGCGCGATTTCCTTCTTGCCCTTCGTCGGTGTGCTGAGAGCCTTGAGCTCTTCAACGACTTTCACGACCGCCTTGTCGATGCCGCGCTTGAGCGCCATTGGGCTCGCGCCCGCCGTCACGTTCTTCAGCCCTTCGCGGAAGATCGCCTGCGCGAGCACGGTTGCGGTGGTGGTGCCGTCACCGGCGAGGTCACTCGTCTTGGTGGCGACTTCCTTGACCATCTGCGCGCCCATGTTCTCGATCGGATCCTTCAGCTCGACTTCCTTCGCGACCGTGACGCCATCCTTGGTGACGGTCGGCGAGCCGAACTTGCGGTCGATCACGACATTGCGACCCTTGGGGC
>JBQTID010000190.1:0-15403 GCA_052389275.1 Gemmatimonadota bacterium
TGGGCGGCGTAAGCCGCCCACCTTTACAGGGCAACAAAAAACGACCGCGCGTACGGCGTGGTCGTCGTCATGGTGTCCATGGTGGTGTCCATCATGGTCGTGTCCAGCGGGGCCGGAGCCGGTGCCGGTGCCGGTGCCATAGTGGCGGTGTCGGCCGGAATACCCTCTTCAGCCTCTTCCTGGGCACACGCGCCGGCGACGAGCGCCAGGCCCAGCATGGCCGCAATTCCAAACTTGCGCATTGTCCAAATCCTCCCAAATCCGGGGTGAATGCTAATTGGCACACTGAACATACCCGGGCTACCTGTCAGGAAGATTACAGAACTCAGGACTGCGCTCATGCGGCCGGCAGCGACACTTTGACGACAGTTCCCTTCCCCTCGACCGACTCGACGTTGATGCGGCCGTGGTGCGTGTCGACGATCCAGCGCGCGATCGATAGCCCCAGTCCGGCGCCACCGCGGGAGCGCGCGGGATCCGCCCTGAAGAAGCGCTCGAAGACGTGAGGCAGCGCGCTACTCGGTATGCCGACGCCGGTATCGGTGATGGTGACGTGCGTCTTCTTGCCGTTGCGGTGCGCGCGCAGCGTGACCTGGCCGCCCTCGGGCGTGAATTTGATGGCGTTGTCGAGCAGGATCATGAAAAGCTGACGCAGCAGCGTCGGGTCGCCCTCGACCGCAACTTCATCGATGGGTTCGACAGCAATCTGCACGTTCTTGCTTTCGCCCAGCACACGCGCCGACTGTGCGGCGTCGACGAGAACGTCATCGAGGAAAACCCGCCCCTTGTGCACCGGCCACTGCCCGGCATCGATGCGCGCGAGCAGCAGCATGTTATCGACCAGATTGCCGAGCCGCTCGGCTTCATTCGACGCACTGGTCAGAATCTCTTCGTATTCACCCGGCGTGCGCACCCGTTGCAACGCGACATCCGTGCGCGCGCGCAGCACCGCGATCGGCGTCTTCAGCTCATGCGCGGCGTCACCCATGAAGCGGCGCATCTGATTGAAGGCGGTTTCGATCGGCTCGGTAACCTGGCGCGCGAGCACCGCGCCGCCGATGCCAACGAGCAGAATTGCAACGATTGCAGAAAGAATCAGCCCCGTGAAGGTCGATGGATAGCGGCTCTCGAGCTCGACAATGTCCGCGATCGCAACCGTCGCATACGTGCGCCCTGATTGCGCGACCACCTTCTTGCCGTACAGCAGCAGGCTTCTGTCATCGCTGGTGCGGACGCGCTGTTTCGGAATGCTGTCGTTCAGAACATTGAGTGCGAACTTCTGAATGTACGACGGCGCGGCAGAGGGCGAGATCGGCTCGATGGCCCAGAACTGCGGGCAGCTGGCGCAACCCTTCTTCTTGGTCGCAGAAAACACCACGACTGCCCGCTCGAGGGGAATCGTCGAGTCTTCGGCGAAGGCAACGCTGCGAGGCCGCGTACGCTCCAGCACCCAGCGGGTCCGGATGTCGACGGTGCGCTCGAGCGAGCGGTCAATGCCCTTTCCCATCTCGCGCGTGACGATCGTGTAGATGGCGGCGCCGAACAGCGCCATGATCGCGATGTAGACTGTGACGTACCAGAACGTGATGCGCCAGCGGATGCGGTCGATCGGGGTGATCATGAAACGCCGAACCTGTAGCCGGCGCCGCGGATCGTGTGGATCAGCTTCGGATCGAAGCCTTCATCTATCTTGCGACGCAATCGGCGCACGAGCACTTCCAGCACATTGGTGAACGGATCGTGATTCTCATCCCAGACGCGATCCGTGATTTGCTGACGCGTGACGATGCTGCCTTCGTTTTCCACCAGCAGCTCGAGCAGGTCCCACTCCTTGGCGGTAAGCATGATCGACCGCCCGCCGCGCTTCACCTCGCGCGCGCGGAAATCCATCTCGAAATCGCCGACTACCTTTTTCTCTTCCTTGATGGCGGGCTGCCGGCGCGACAGCGCGCGGACGCGCGCGACCAGCTCACGAAACGCGAAGGGTTTGGCAAGGTAGTCATCGGCACCGCACTCGAGACCGGCAACGCGATCCTCAACCTCGCCGCGCGCCGTAAGCATGATGATTGGAGTGGTGTTGCCTTTGCCGCGCAGCTTGCGGCATAGCTCGAAGCCGTCGCCGCCGGGCAACATGACATCCAGGACAATGACACCCCACTGCCCGAGCGTCGCCCGCCGGAGGCCCTGTTCGAAGGATTCGGCGGTCGTGACCTCGACGTGGAGCTCGCGAAACCCGGCGGTCAGGATTTGCGCGAGCTCGTTGTCGTCTTCCACCAGCAGCACTCGCATACCGGCAGTATACTACTGCCGCGCGCGTCCTTCCAGTTCATCCGCCAGCCTGGGCGCATTGAACACTTTTCGAATCGCTTCCGGTATCGCGCGCGAGTGAACGCTGACCGACCGGGCAACCTCGTCGGTGAAGATGAAGCGGTTCGGCAGCGATTCGATATTGCCATCGAAGATCAGTCCAACCACTTCCGCGTTGCGATTGATGACCGGACTGCCGGAATTGCCACCGATAATGTCGTTGGTCGAAACGAAATTCAGCGGCGTCGCCAAGTCGAGCGCGGCGCGGCTGTTCTGCCAGCGCGCCGGCAGATGGAATGGCGGCTTGTCGTCGAACTCGGCGTTGCGCGCGAACAGGCCGAAGAAGCTCGTCTTGTACGGCGCGATCGTGCCATTCATCGGGAAACCGGCAACGACACCGTCCGTGATGCGAAGTGTGAATGTGGCGTCCGGCGGCAGTGACTTGCCGTAGGCCGCGAAAATCGCTTGTCCGAGCTTCTCGACGTTCGCCGAAATCGTCGCACTGAGACGCGTGACTTGCTGCGCAATCGGCAACGAGACTGGATCCAGTCTGCGCGCGAGGATGATGAGCGGATCGGTTGACGCAGTAATCGCGGTCGGGCCGCCGGTAATGAGCTGGGTTCGGACTTCGGGACTGCCGAGCTGCGTCGCCCTGAGCAAATCGTCGGTTGCCTGTTCCGGCGTGCGCCCTGCGAGCACCGCGACCAGCATCGGGTCCTTGGGATCGAGCTCCTGCTGTGCCGCGATCAGCCACGCAGTCAGGTTCGCGCGCTCGAACGCGGTGTCGATCTGAAGATTCTGCGACTGAAGCTGCCGCTGTAGGTTCGCCAATGCGTTGCCGCGAAAGGCCGGCAACCGCAGGGTGTCCGCGAGCGCCTGCTGCGCAGGCATGCGCGCGATCAGTGCCGCGATGTTGATCAAGGTCGTGCCGCTGAACGGGTAGTATCGCTGCCTTACGGCGACCGCCTTCAGAGAATCCTGCGCGCGCTCGATCGTGGTCCACGCACCGCCATACTGCGACTGTAGCTTCGGATCCTTCGCGATGCGCGCGCGGAAATCATTCTCGAATGCGCGCTTTCGATCCATGATCTGCTGATTGGTCAGACCGGACCGGTAGCCGGTAATCGCTTTCAGTGAGTTCTGAGCACTGAACAGCGCGTTCGCATACTGTCGTTTTGCAGTTTCGCTCTGCGCCGACAGCCGCTGGTAAATATCAATGGTTCGCCGCAGCTGCGCGATCTGCGCGGGATATACGACATCACGCAGGTACTCCATCTGCGCGATGGTGTTCAAACGTCCGGTCGATCCTGGATTGCCGACCACGAATACGAGCTCCCCGTCGCCCGCTCCGTTCGCGCTCCACGTCAGAAAATGCTCGGGTCGCAGCGGCTGATCGTTTTCGTATGCGCGCAGCAGTGTGACATCGAGATCATAGCGAGGGAACGTGAAGTTGTCGGGATCACCACCGAAAAAGCTGACCTCCTCTTCCGGCGCGAATACGAGTCGGAGGTCGTTGTACCGGCGATACTTGTACAGCGAATAGATGCCGCCCTGGTACAAGCCTACCACCTGGCAGGTCAAAGCTCCTGTGGCGCATTCGCGCTGTACCGCGCCGATCTCGGCGTCACGTTGCTCGATGCGCGCCGCCGGTGCCGACGCCGTAACCCTGGATTGAATTCGTTGCGTGACATCTTCCATCCCGACCAGCTGATCGACATAGACGTTCGGACACTTCTTCTCTTCCGCGCTGGTGGGCGCAACGAACCCGGTGGTCTGATAGTTCGTGTCTGCCGGTGAAACCGCGGAGATGCACGCGCGCGCGCAGTGATGGTTGGTCATGATCAGCCCGTTTTCCGACACGAACGACGCCGAACAGCCGGGCAGCCTGATCGAGGCGAGCCGTACTTTGTCGAGCCATGCCTGATCGGCCGTGAAGTTGTAGCGCGTCCGCCAGTATTCGAGCGGTGGCGCGTCGAACGTCCACATCGTGCCGAACTCCGGACGATAGCCCGCTGGAAAACGGGCGCTGCTCGTCAGCTGCGCGACCGCGGTGTTGGCGGCGAGCGAGCCAGCAGCAAGGATTAGAGCCAGAACTCGCATAAGTAACCCTCCTAGAAGATCAACGAAGCCGCTGCGCCGAAGATCATGAGTGGTATTACGACGATGAGCCAGCCGATGATACCGGTAATGATTGCCTGGCCGGTGCTGATGTCCAGTGCCTGCCGAATCGCGATGATGGCCGCGATCAGAATCCAGATAGCAATCGCAATCGTTGCAATCCAGCCTAGAACTGGAATTACGCCGACGATGTAGAGCACGCCCGGCGCCTGCGCGAAACCGAGTGTCCTGAGTAGCTCGCCAACGGTGGCCGTGCCCTTGAACAGCGTGGTTCCCACGAAATAGGTGACTACCGACCACACGATCCAGCCGACCAGCGCGCCAATCAGGCTGCCAATGATCGCGCCAATGCCCTGATTGTACGCAGCAATGCCCTGCGCCACCGCGCTGAGTGCGACTACCGTTGCAGCCTGCGATGTCGCGGTCGTATCGGCCTCGACTTCCTCGAAGGCACCGATATCCAGACGCGCGGCGGCAACTGCACGCTCCACCAGCGAGCGCCGTGGACCGATATAGCCGGATTGTGTAGACATATTCTCCTTGGGTTGGCGAGCGGTTGGATGCAAGAGGTGCACCTACTTCATGGCGGCCGCGATCAGCTCCTCCCGGTTCTTCTGAAACATGTTGAAGATGTCGTTTTCCGGAATTGCCGCAATGCGGCCGAGAATGACGGCGGCCGGCAGCGCGTGACCAGGCGCTTTCCAGCGCGCGATCTCGATCAGCGAGGCAAGCGCCCGCTCACGAAGCTGTTGCAGCAACTCGGCGTCTCGCGAGGCCGTCAGTGCCGCCAACGCGAAGGATGCCTTGTTCCGATCGGTCCATGCCAGTGAGTTCAGGAGGTCCATGAACGGCTCGAACGGCACGTTCAACTTCGATTCCGGGTGGGATTGCTCGTACATCGCCATGACTGCCAGCGCGCGGAGCGCGTTGTTGCGCACCAGCTCGTCCGGATCGCGGGTGGCGGCGACCAGGTCGGGGATGATCGCCGCCTTGTCTGGAACGTATGCAATGACTTGCGCGGCCAGCGCTCGCTTATCTGCGGCGCCAGCGTTCCGCAACACGGAGCGCAGTATCTCCGCACCGGTCGCGGCATATGCGAGAAAAATGTCTTGCTCCGCCCGAGCCGGCGGATAGAGCGAGAGTGAGTGACCCTGGGTGTCGTCTTCGCCGGCTTCGCCGCGCTGCACGCCTTGCATCAGCGCGCGCAGAAAACGACGCCCGGCGTCGACCAGCTCGGCCGGCAGCCGCTCCTCACCACTCGGCGCAGCATTGAACTCCAGCATTGACGCGCCGGCCTCGCGCAAGCCGATGTAGAGGATGGTGCGGCCGCTGTCACAGCAAACCACACTCACCTCGGCATCGATTACACCTGGCAACTCGAGCAGACGCTCGCGCAGCTGCCCGCGCGACGCTGTGAGACTGTCCCCGATTTGCACACCAATGGCACCGGCGACATCCGCGCGTGTGACGTTGCGCAGGCCGTAGAAATCGATGATGCCGACGGGCGGCAGCTGCGCATCCAGCCGAGCCGC
Source organism: Gemmatimonadota bacterium (assembly GCA_052389275.1). Taxonomy (GTDB): domain Bacteria; phylum Gemmatimonadota; class Gemmatimonadetes; order Longimicrobiales; family RSA9; genus CBJLQC01. The sequence continues at coordinate 5,958 of JBQTID010000190.1, forward strand.
GATCATGCTGAACGCAAGCGCGAGGAGCACGCAGCTGCCACCAATCTTACGACTATGCAAACAGGTATCCGTGATGAGGGTCTCTACTTGCCGAATTCGCGGCAATGCCGCCCTTCTTTAAGGGGATACCGGGAATGAAAACGACGATGGGGGGATACTCTTCGTTCAGCCGCGGGTCCGCTATTCATTCCGAGTCGTGTTTCTAAACTGAAAAAACAAAAATCTTTGTGAACGCAGGACTCACGGGAACGCGAGTCTTCATCCCCTTATCGCAGTTATTATCCCCTTATCTCCCTTTTACAAAACCGGCATGCTCGCTGAAGGCAATGCTTTCAAGATGCGGGCTTGCCGATGTATGTATTCAGCCAACCGAGCATGTTGTCCCACCACACGAACGCATTCTGCGGCTTCAGCACCCAGTGGCCTTCATCCGGGAAATAGAGCAGACGCGAAGGCACGCCTTGCCGTCTCAGCGCAGTGAACGCGGCCAATCCCTGCTCGAGCGGCACGCGATAATCCAGCCCGCCGTGAATGATCAAGGTCGGTGTCCGCATCTTGCCGGCGTGCGCGGCCGGATTCCACTTCTCGTACAGCTCCGGTTTTTCCCACGGCAATCCGCCGAACTCCCATTCCGGGAACCACAGCTCTTCCGTCGATCCATAAAATGCGTTCGTGTCAAACAGGCCATCGTGGTTAATGAGTGCCTTGAATCGATTCGTGTGCCCGTTGATCCAGTTGATCATGTAGCCGCCGTATGACGCACCCGCGGCAGCAACGCGATCCTTGTCCGCGAATGAATACGTTGCGAGCGCGTAATCGAGACCGTTCATCAAGTCGGTGTAAACCTTGCCACCCCAGTCGCCGGAAATTTCGTCCGTAAACTTCTGGCCATAACCTGTGCTGCCGCGCGGATTGATCGCGACCACGAGGTATCCCGGCGCAGCGAACATGTTCGGATTCCAGCGATAGCTCCACGAGTTGGCCCAAACACTTTGCGGGCCGCCATGAATCAGATAGACAACCGGATACTGCCTGGCAGCGTCGAAATTGGGCGGCTTGACGATAAAGCCTTGCACCTTCGCGCCTTCGGCACCATCGAACCAGAACGGTTCCGCCGGCTGAAGCGCCAGCTGCTTCAGCAGATCCGCGTTTACATTCGTCAACCGGCGCAGCTCATTGCCTTTCGCGTCCAGCGCGTACAAATCGACCGGCCTGTCTACGCCTTGTCTTGCGACGACGAGTGTCTTGCCATCCGGCGTCACTGCAAGTCCGCTGTTGTACGTGCCATCCGTGATGCGCACCGGAGCGCTACCGGTAATCGCAACCCGGAACACGCTGTGATCCAGATCATCGCCGGCCAGGAAGTAGATCGTCTTGCCGTCCGGCGACCACGTGTAGAAGTCCACCGACAGATCCAACCCGGTCGTCAAACTGCGATGCTGCCCGGTGGTGCGGTCGTACAACATCAATTGTGTGCGATCCGACTCGAAGCCGGCTCGCGTCATGCCGAGATACGAGATGTAGCGGCCGTCCGGTGAGTACTGCGGCGAGTTGTCGTTCGCATCGCTCGGCGTGATGAGCCGCGGCTCGCCGCCGCTCAGTGAGACTGCCCAGATGTCATTGCCGGTGCCGACCATGGCCGCGACATCCGGGTTGCGCGTAAACACTACTTCACTATTGTCCGGACTGATGTGATAGTCCTGAAAACCTTCGAGTGCGATAGGCGGAGAATCGGACGCGCCTGGCGTAACATCCGTGGCTTGCCCACTTGCGACGTCGAGCACGAAAACGTGATTGCGCAGTCCGTCTTCCCACTCATCCCAGTGCCGGTACGCGAGCTCGTCATAAACACGCGCTTCGGATTTCGGGCGCGTCGGATCGGCGCCGGCTTTCACGCCGCTCGTGAAGAGCAGCTTCTTGCCATCACGGGACCAGACCAGCGGTCCCGCTGCGCCGTTCGCCATGTTGGTGACCTGCTTGTCATCTATGTAGATCTGGCCGGCGCGAACGAACGCGAGCTGGCCGGCTGGCGACCAGCCAGGTGAGGAGCCGGGCGCTGCTACCAGTACCGCCGCACCACCGGCAGTCGGCGTTTTCCAGATTTCAGTCCTCGATTTGAACGTATCGAGATCGTAGCGCGTCACGCTGTATGCTACCTGAGCGCCGTCCGGGCTGAGCGCGGGCGCGCTGACGCGGCCCAGTGACCAGAGATCGCGCGCGGTCATCGGGCGCTGCGCGTGCGCCGTGCCCGCGTAAAGCAGAATTAGCAGAACGAGTTTCTTCATGGATGCCTCTAAGTGGAAACTATCCCGGAAGTTTATGGTTTATCGCGTGGCCTGCAACTTGAAGCCGAGGTCGGCATGAAATTGGGCGGCGTCGTGTTGATCTCTCTGTTGCTCGGCTCATGTGCCTCGGCCGGAACCTCCGGACCGCAGGTACAGCTGCCGATTCGCATCAATAATAATCTTATTCCACCCAGCTCTTTGACGATTTTCCTGGTGCCTGCGAGCGGGATCGAGCACAATCTCGGTGACGTGATCGGTAGCGGACAGCACCAATTGATGTTTCGTGGACTGCCACCGAGCGGCGAGTACCAGCTGGTTGCGCGCCGCTCGGATGGCCGCGCCATGGCGTCGCGCGTGATTGTGCTGGACCAGAACGTCACGGCGATCCACTGGGACCTGCAGCAGAATTTCCTGGAGTTGACGATCGCGGAGCGCTGACTTTAACGGACGTTCACGTTCACGTTCACGCTCACGTGTACGTGTACGGTCAGCGCTTCCGCCCTTGTCTGCGTCCCGGCAAGGACGGAAAGCTTTCGGGGGTGTTTACGCTGCCCGTCAGCTTGACCAGCATTGCCACGACTCGAACGGTCAGCGTTTTAGCGACCCGCGTGTCCATATCATCCAACATTTCCATATCGACCATGTGGTCCAGAGCCGCGGACAGTTCCGTCGCCGAACCTCGCGCAATCCGATAGAAGTAGGCCTTTCTGCCAACTGAGGCTTCGCCGCTTCCCTCGGCAATGTTCAGCGGCAGAGAAGCGACAGCACGGTTGGTTTGATCGACCAGGTCGGCCCGCTGATGTTTATTGCGCGCTTTCTTGATGAGCCGGTACACCTCCCGGCTCAGCTCACGCGCTACCTGGTAGACCTCCAGCTTTTCATGATCCAGAACTTGCATGGAGCCAAAGAAAACCAAGACCTGACATTTGGCCCATAGCAGACCCGGCCATCCATCCCGCCACCGTACACGTAAACGTGAACGTGACCGTGAACGTGAACGTCAGTTATGAAAAGCCGTCCCCGCCAACCTTTCCGCCGCTCCGTCTGTCTAACTGCCTGACAGTCCCAGTCAAACACACACTTTTAAACCGGTAAGTATCGGATGTCCCAACACACTCTGATGCGCAGTGGCCTTCTCCTGCTGATGGCCGCGCTGCCAGCAGCGGCACAAGCACCGCAGGCAGCTATTTCGCGCACAACTTCAGGTGCGAGCGCGACACCGCATCAAGTCGAGTCGACACCGCCATCCAGCAGCCCTGATCACGACCGCCGCGCCCCGAGGGCAGCCGCGGCGAAGCGCACCGCTGCCATAAATCTCGACGGCAGGCTCGATGAGGCATTCTGGCAGACGGTTCCGGTCATTGCCGAGCTGCACCAGTATCGCCCGATCGAAGGCACGGCTCCGACCTTCCGCACCGAGGTGCGAGTGGCGTATGACGAAGAAGCGATCTTTGTCGCCGCGCGCATGTTCGACGACGAGCCGGCGAAAATCGTGGGGCGCCTCTCGCGCCGCGACAATCGAACCGGCAGCGATCACATCCTGATCCAGTTCGATCCGTACCATAACCACAATGGCGACGTATCGTTCCTGCTGACACCCGCCGGTTCGCGCTGGGATGGTGGCAACGGTGACGTCTCGTGGAATCCCGTGTGGGAAGGCAAGGCGGTCGTCGATTCGCTGGGTTGGACCGCCGAGATGCGCATTCCATTCTCGCAGCTGCGCTTCCGTCCTGGCTCGAATCTGCCATGGGGCTTTCAGGTCGAGCGTCACATCAGTCGCCTGAACGAAATCGATGTATTCTCTTTCTGGAAAGCCAGCGAGTCGGGCGGCCCTGCGCGCTGGGGTCACATTGAAGGCATTGCCAATCCATCCAGAGTGCCGGGTCGGCTCGAGCTGCTGCCTTACATCTCGACGCAGGCAAACCTCAATGGCGGTGAAATCGACGCCAACGATCCGTTCACCAACAAGCGCGAAGGCACCGCGCGCGTCGGGGCGGACTTGAAGTATCAGGTCACCTCTACGCTCACGTTGAGCGCGACCATCAACCCGGATTTCGGCCAGGCCGAAGTCGATCCGGCGGTTGTGAACCTGAGCGCGTTCGAGACCTTCTTCGACGAGAAGCGCGAGTTCTTCATTGAAGGCCGCGACAAGTTCCGCTTCGGCAGCTTGTGGTGCTTCGCGTGCAGCAACGCGTCATCGCTCGGCATGCTTGCGACGCGGCGCATCGGGCGCTCGCCACAGGGCGCCGGTCTCGCGTTCAACAACTCGGATTATGCGGATGTGCCGAACGAGACAACGATTCTCGGCGCCGCGAAGCTGAGCGGGCGCACGAATGGCGGCTGGAACATTGGCGTACTCAATGCCGTGACCGCGAGTGAGCAGGCCGACGTGCGGCTGGGCGCCGATCGGCTGACGCGCGAAGTCGAGCCCATGACGAACTACTTCGTTTCGCGCATCAGCCGCGACCTCGAAAACGGCAATCTGCGCGTTGGCGGTATTTTCACGTCGGTTGCGCGCAATCTCGATGACGCCTCGCTCGTGGACATGCTGAACAAGCATTCGGAGGGTTTCGGCGTCGACGCGGAGTACTGGTGGAAGAATCGCAACTATCATCTGATCGCGCAGACCGCGTTTACGAACATCAGCGGCGATCCGGATGCGATCGCGCGCGCGCAGCGCTCGAGCGCTCGTTATTTCCAGCGGCCCGATCGCGATGGCGGCGTCAAGCTCGATCCTGCCGCCACGTCGATGCAGGGCCTTGGCTCGTATATCCGCATGGCGAAGGAAGGCGGCGATTTCCGCTGGGAGACGTCGCTCAACGTGCGCTCACCGGGCTTCGAGAACAATGACATCGCGACAATGTCCAGGGCTGATTACGTGTGGCTGCACGGCAACATCAATCGGCGCTGGACCAAGCCCGGCAAGCACTACCGCTCGGGCGGCATCACATTCGGCGGTCAGGGCGAGTACAACTATGACGGCGATCTGACCGCCGCGCAGACTCATCTCAGCTCGTGGATCGAGTTGCCCAATTATTGGGAACTGTTCATGTGGAGCAGGCTGAGTCCACAGACGATGGACGATCGGCGCACCCGCGGCGGCCCGGTGGTCGAGCGCGCCTCCGAGCGCAACCTCGAGTATGGCGTGAACACCAACCGGAACAAGTCGATCTACTTCAATATTTGGCACAATCTCTACCGCCAGGGCGACGGCGGCGGCAATAACGGCGTCGGTGCCAGCATCACGTGGCAGCCCGCGTCGAATGTCTCGCTGACCATGGGGCCGCGCTACAACGCGTCACGCAACGAAGCGCAGTACGTGCGTACCGTGGACGACGCGACGAGCCAGTTGTTCTACGGCAAGCGCTACGTCTTCTCGGCCATCGAGTCGAAGACACTGTCGATGGACACGCGCCTGAACATTACGTTCACGCCGTCAATGTCGCTGCAGCTGTTCGCGCAGCCGTACATCTCGAGCAACGCCTTCTCGGAGTGGAAGGAGTATGCTCAGCCTCGCAAAATCGACAAGCTGGTCTACGGCCGCGACATCGGCACCGTAACGCAGAGCGGTCAAACCGTGAGCGTGGATCCGGATGGCGGCGGACCCGCGGCATCGTTCGAATTCCGTGACCCTGACTTCACCTTCCGCTCACTGCGCGGCAACGCCGTGTTCCGCTGGGAGTATACGCCGGGTTCGACACTGTTCCTGGTCTGGACGCAGGATCGCTCGAGTCAGGAGATTGCGGGTGATCTGGATTTTGGACGCGATCGGCGCGCACTGTTCAACAGCCCCGCGAACCACGTGTTTCTCGTGAAGTTGAATTACTGGCTGCCGATGTAGCTTTTAACAGACGTTCACGTTCACGTTCACGCTCACGTGTTACGTGTACGGTCAGCGCTTCCGCCCTTGTCTGCGTCCCGGCAAGGGCGGAAAGCTTTCGGGGGTGCCGGCCATTTATCCCGCCACCGTACACGTGAACGTGAACGTGACCGTGAACGTCCGTTCTAAGCTCTAAAACCGCCGATTCCACATAAGCAATACGCCGAGCGACCGCGTTTGCGCTGCCGTTTGCGTGGTCGCCAGTGAGGGCAGTGTAGGAATGAAGCGCGACTCCAACGTGCCGGTCCACGTCAATCCGAGCTGGCCGCGATACTCGAGCGAGACACCCGGTGTGGTGTTTACGCGACTTTGCGCCTGAAGAAACAAGCGTGACGACAGGTATTTGCCCGCCTCGATTCTGGTGCCGTTCAGAATGTTCGTGAAGTAATCCTGGAAAGCGGCTTCAGCGGGCAGCTCGCCGGCGTTCACGCGAAACACATCCAGGCCATGGCGCGTGCCTTCCTGCTCGATCTCGGCCACCGCCTGCTCGATGGTTGCGCCGATTGCGAGACTGGCGAGCTGCTGTTGGGCGAGTGCGGGCAGCCCGGTCAAACCGCCGTTGCCGATGCCGAATGCGGATGAAGTTTGCGCGTTCAGCACCGAAGAAGATGGCTGCCCGAACGCGAGATAGCTGAGCAGATCGCTTTGTGATAATGGCGGCTGCGAATTGCTTTGGAGCGTGACGCGCGGCTGCGTCAAATTACCATCCACGTGGATCTGAATGACAAGTGCTTCGACACCACGCCGCTGCACTTCGTATTGCGCCGACAGATTGAGGAACGGATCGATGGTCGGTCCGCCCAGGAAGGTGGCGGAGCCGGTGCTCAACCGGAACGTGCGACCGGAGAACGTATACTCGCCGCGATCCGCGTTGATCACGCCCGTCAACGTCAGGACCTGGTGCTCGTTGTCCATGTGGATGCGCAGCGGATCCTCGTCTTCCGGTGTGTAGATCTCGACATTCGTCTGAAGATTCCTTGCCCACGTATCCGGTGCGATCGTGAGCGCTACATCGACGCGCAGATTACGCATCAGCACGCTCGGCTGTGGCAGCAGCCCGAGACCGAGGCCGAGTGTATCGATCGTGGATCGGAGTGTTGGATCCTCCAGGTTGGTGACCCGCCGGGGCACCGTTTCGGGCAGATAGATCACGCTGCGGTGCATGTGCATGTCGCCGGCGACGTATACGCGGTCGAACGGCCCGGTGATAGTCAGGTCCGCGTCCGCGCGGATGCGGCCGCGCTCGTTATCGATCAGCACGGCGTCCTGCGCGGCGACCGTGAGATCGAAGCCGGGTCGCGCCAGCGTAGCGAAATCAATCGTGCCCGTCGTCCTGATCGTGCCTTGCGCATGCGCGACGATCGAGTCGACGTACGCCGTGTCGCCTCGCAACCGGATCGTGCCCGTAATGTCTTCATAGAGGACGCCGCTCGGATTGACCCGGAGCGAAGCGAGATCCAGCAAGGCGACTCCCTCAATGCGTGGCTGGTCGAACGTACCGCGTATGGTTGCATCGCCGCGCACGCGACCACGCACATCGGACACGACCGTCGTGAAGCTCGGCAGTGCTTCGAGCGGCAACGAATCCGCGCGAATGTCCGCCTGCAGCGGCGCGTCACGTTGTAGCCGCGGCCCCTGGACATCGGTCAGCGCGAGATTGATCGGCAGATGCGCATCCGCGATGGCGAGGCGTGTGGCACCGCGGAACAGCTCGACATGCGTAGTCAGATCGCGATTCGCGTAGGCGACGGTGCTCGTCACATCCGGTAGCTCCGTGCCGCCATACTTGGCGCGCACCAGCTCGAGGTCGCCTGAAATCGATGGTGCGCGGGTAGTGCCGCGCAAAGTCGCGTGCAGTCCCAGCAGCCCTTCGATGCTGGTCGTGTCTTGCAGCAGTCCGGTTATGTCGGCGAGCTGAAGGCCTTCAATGTCGAGGCGCAAGTCGGCGCTGCCTTCGGTAGGAAGCCGCCCGTCAGCGCGCAGCGATCCGCCGGTATTGCTGCGCAGCTCGAGGTTGTCGATCGTGACACCGGGCGCGCCCCAGCTTATGACGGCAGGATGAATCGCTTCCCACAGCGTCGTATCGAAGCGCATCTCCAGCGTTTGCAATGCAAGCCGCTTCTGCTCGATCGCAAGATTGAAATCGGAGCGGATGCGGTAGTCGCGCTGCGGATCCTGATAGAATGCGATGTCCGCGCTGCCGGCACCGCGGTTTCGTTCGCCCGTGTAATCGATCTCGGCGCGCGCACTGTCAAAGGCAAAGCCGTTGAGACGGACGGTGTCACCAAACGCATTGAGATGGAGAGTTGCGTCGGGCGTGCCGAACGCGGTCAGCGTATAGCTCGCTTCGCCGGCGCCGATGTAGTTGCCGCGGGCCGCGAAGCTGCGCGCCTGGGCGGTGCCCTCGGCGTCGAACCGCTCGATGTTGCCGGTGATCGTGCCTTGCGCGCGCAGACTGCCACGCACCGTGTCTCTGCGCACCGGCAGCACCGTGTCGGGCGCCAGCGCGGGTGGCGGCGGATAGCCGACCGCGGCGCGCTGCACTTCGGTTGCGCGCGCAATGCGCGCGGAATCCTCCCGCGCTTGCGCCATGCGGCGTGCCTGCACGAGTGGACGCGGACGCACGGGCACGGTATCGGTTAACGTCGTCGCAATGAAATGCGAGAGCGTATCGATCGAGACATTGTAGCGCAGCGTGCCGCTGCGATTCGCGACCAAACCGAAGCTGCCGCCGAAATCACCGCGCGCTGATGCGAGCCGGATATGGCCCGTGTCGAGCATGGCGAGGCCGTTACTCAATCGGCCGCGCACGATCGCGGTGTCGACCAGCGGACTGCCGGCCGCGCGCGATCCGAACAACTGTGCACTGAAGACCGATGTAGCAGTAGCTGGATCCGTGCCCGCGCCGCGAGCGTTGACGACGCCGGTGAGCAGCGTTTGCGGGGCGCGCGCGGTAACGGCTGCCGCATTGAATGACTCGACCGTTGATGCGAAATCATACCGGCGCACATCGGCGCTCAAGTCGAAGACGCCGCGCGTGTGAATGCGTCCGCCGTCAGCCGCGATCGCGAGGTCGATGTCGGCGCGCACGCTCGAGCGCGCGCCACGTGCGCTGATGCTGCCGGACGCGGCGCCGCGCAGCCGCGCGGCGGGCACGAACGCGCCGACGGTCGCGAGCGAAAGCGTGGGGGTGCGAACATTCACATCGTAGAAGCCGCCGCGTCCCCAACTCACGTTGGCGCGTCCGATGCCGTGCGATCTGCCCGTACTGCCTTGATGCG
>JBQTID010000191.1:0-7612 GCA_052389275.1 Gemmatimonadota bacterium
TTCGATCGCAGCTACAAGGTCATCCCGCAGATCGGCGATGAAGATCGTGCGACGATCGCGCCGCTGCTCGACCTCAAGATCAAGACGCCGACCGGCGAGCTGGTGCCGGTCTCGACCTTCACGCGCATCGAGTCGACCACCGCGCCGCGCGTGTTGAATCGCTTCGGCCAGCGCAATGCCGTGCGTGTGTTCGGCGGTGTGAAGCCGGGCGTGACGAAGGAGGAGGGCCTCAGTGTGTTGGAGAACGCGGCGCTTGCGACCGTTGGTCCGGATGTCACGCTGGATCATGCCGGCGAGTCTCGCCAGATCCGACGCGAGGGAACGGCCCTCACCGTTACACTCGCGTTCGCGGTCATCCTGATCTATCTCGTGCTCGCGGCGCAATTCGGGAGTTTCCGCGATCCGCTGATCGTGCTGCTGGGCTCGGTGCCGCTCGCGATCTCCGGCGCGCTCGTATTCAGCTTTCTGGGCTTTACCACGATCAACATCTACTCGCAGGTCGGGTTGATCACTCTGGTCGGACTGATCGCGAAGAACGGCATCCTGATCGTGCAGTTCGCGAACACGCTTCAGATGCAGGGGCTGCGGAAGCTGGAAGCGATTCGGGAAGCATCACTGACGCGCCTGCGGCCCGTGTTGATGACGACGGCGGCAACCGTGTTCGGTCATCTGCCGCTTGTCTTCGTGTCCGGGCCGGGATCGGAAGCACGCAACAGCATCGGCACGGTGCTGGTCACCGGCATGACCATCGGTACCGTCTTCACTCTGTTCGTGGTGCCGGTGTTCTATCTGCTGATGGCCGCCGATCATGTGCCGAGTATTGAACTGGAAACCGAGCCTGTTGTTCGGGGTGTCGAGCTGGAGTACGCATGAAGACCCGGGACCTGGTTGTGACGCGCGTATTCGACGCACCAGTCGAGCGGCTATGGGACGCATGGACGAATCCGGAGCACGTGATCCGCTGGTGGGGGCCAGCGGAATTCACGCCGTCCGTTGCCAAGCTGGATGTTCGTGAGGGCGGGACCTCGCTGGTCGGCGTTCGTTCGCCAAACGGCAGGGATTTCTATAACACCTGGACCTACCGAAAAATTGCGCCGCACCGTCGCATCGAATTCGTACAGGACTGGGCCGACCACGATGGCGCGAAAGTCGACCCGGTCCAACTGGGCTTGCCACGTGACCTGCCGCGCGAGCTTCGTCATCTCGTTGTTTTCGTGAGCTTGAGTGACACCAAAACAGAAATGAGCGTTATCGAATACGGCTACACATCGAAGCAGACGCTCGAGGTGTCGAGGGCGAAGCTCGAGCAGAGTCTCCAGCGGATGGCGGCCAGCTTGAGCTAGCCAGGAATTTCTGTGGCGGCTGGTGAACGCGCTCGCGAGATAGACGTTAATCGAAGAGAGCTGCGACGCGGACTTCAAAGCCGGGGAGCAGCGGCGTCGTCAGGGTTTCGCTCTCGCGCAGCAGTGCGATGTCCGAGCGAGAACGATGTTCGACGACGGTGCGGGTCTCCGGATACACGACCCAGACGAGTTGCGCCCCCGCATCGAGGTACTGCAGCACCTTTTCCTGAAGATCGCTCGCGCGGCTGAACGGCGATACGACCTCGACCGCAATGTCGGCAGCGCCGCGAAAGTAGCCGCGTTCCGGTTCGTTGCGGCCGGTCCGGATGAAGGCGACGTCGGGCGCGCGCACCGTCGCCGGTGCCTCCTCGAGGACGAATCCGGATTCGGCAACGACCCGGCCACTGCCCGGGTGCGCGTCCACATACTTGCTCAGCAGGTGTGCGATGCGCGCAACGACGCTGCCGTGCTCGTAGCCGGGTGGCGGCTCGCGCACCAGCCGGCCCCGCGACAGCTCGTCACGCCAGTAGCCATCCTCGGGTAGCGCTCCAAATTCCTCGAACGTCAGCATACGTTCTCCCGCATCGCGGTGCATGTCTGCAATATACGGCTGCCCGAATTCAGGAAGAATAGCGGCAACGGACAATGACGGGCTCTCGTGAGCACATCGTAGTCGTTTCGGACCGGCGCGCCCTGGCTGTGCAGCACGGGTGGCAGCAGTTCGGACCTGTGTTCCATGGTCAATGATGCGCCATACAACTATCTGCTTGCAACGGCAAATGTAGATCTGTCCGTTATGTTTGGGCGCAATCATGCGTGATTGGGCCAACATGGAACTTGCGACACACGTCCGATACGCCTGACTCTTCAAGCAGACCGCGAATTGTGTCACGAACCAGATCGCAGCCGAACGGCTTGCGCAATACGCGGCTGTTTGCCGGAATTGAGGCACTCTCACGCATCTCTTCGAGTGGATAGCCCGAAGTGAAGACTACCGGCAGGTCCGGAAAGCGCGCGCGAACCACGTCGCACAGCTCGAAACCGTTCATCCCCGGTAGTACGACATCCGTGAACAACAGTGCAGGCGTGGCATCCACGCTCAGGTATTCACTTGCACTTATCGGGTCCGCGAAAGCCACGACGTCGTATCCGACTTTCTGGAGCATGCGCTGAACAATTGATAGCACGAACGGCTCATCTTCGACGACGACGATGGTGTGACGAGTCTCGTTCATTGTCTCACCCTCTGGCGTACCTCGTTTTTGCTGCGAACACCGAGCTTCATGAGAATCCGGTCGGTATGCGTGCGCGCGGTGTGGAAGCTCAGGCCCAGGCGCTCCGCGATTTCGCGGCAGGACAAGCGCTCGGCCAACAGCACGGCGACCTCTGCCTCGCGGGCGGTCAGGTTGAAGCGGCGGCAGAGGTCCTCACCATTCGTCATCTTTTCGGGTCCGCGGTCCACCAGCACAATGACCACCGACTCGCCACCCGGCTGTCGAATTACCACGGCCGACGCCGATTTGGCCCCGTCCAAACTGCCCGATTGCCGGTCAACAAATGACCTGGCTGTCCGGATATGATCCCAGAGCTGCTCGTCCAGCTCGAGCGCCTCGGGCCTGGACGAATGGGCTTCCTTGTAGGTCGCTCCCGAAATTGGCATATTTGAGTCTCCACTCATGAAAACTTCGAATCGACGATGTCGTCGTATACGGGACGTGAGTCTAAACGCGGGCTGCTACCTGCCTCTTACCTGCCAGGTAAGAGCACGTGCGGGGCGGAGGAATTCGTTATGACTTATCGATTGAACGTATTGGGAACGCTCGACTTGCGGGACGCGAACGGTGCGCCCGTAAACTCGATCCTTCAGCAGCCGAGACGCCTCGCGCTACTGGTTTATCTGGCGCTCGCTGACCGCGACGGCATGGTCAAACGCGACACGCTGCTCGGCATTTTCTGGCCGGAGCTGACCCAGGAGAACGGCCGCCGGGCCCTGTCTCAGGCGATTCACTTCCTCCGCCGGTCGCTTGGACGGGACGCGATCGTTTCCCGCGGCAATGAAGACATTGGCTTGAGCCGGAGTGTCGTCGAATGCGACGCCGCGCGGTTCCTGACCGCGGCAAAGACCGGCGATCTCCAGACCGCGACGGCCGCGCATGGTGGCGATCTCCTGCCGGGCTTTTTCGTATCGGGGACTCAGGAGTTCGATCAATGGCTGGAGGGCGTGCGCGAAATGCTGCGCCGTACGGCAGCGGATGTCTTCTGGAGCTCAGCCGAAGAAGCGAAGCAGCTGGGTCAGCCGGTGAGCGCGGCGGCCTGCGCGCGGCGCGCCGCCGAGCTCGCGTCCGACAGCGAAAGCGCGACGCGCCGCCTCATGGAGTTTTTGGAGTCGATCGACGATCACGCGGGTGCGCTCGACGCGTATGACGGACTCGCGCGCAGGCTGCAAACCGATTTCGAGGCCACTCCATCCGGCAAGACGCGCGAACTGGCCGAGCGCATCCGTCGCAACGGCGGTGGCGCAGTCGTACAGACACAGACGCCGCAGCTAGAGACTGCCGCGAACAGACTGCGCAGCCTTCCCTGGAAAGAAATACAACGCCGCAGCAAGACACTGACCGGTTCCGCGATCATCATGGTCGCGTTCGTGTCGCTCTGGGGTCTCGGCAGACATGCCGGCAGTGCGGCGCCGACACGCACCGACGCGTCGGTAGCGATCGACGCGCCGGAGGTATTCGACGCCGCGGTGCGCGATGCCGCGTCCACGTTAATTGCCGATGCGTCCGCCGCGCTCGTTGCGGTACCGAAGCTCACCGTGTACGCGCAACCGGTCGCGCCCGGTGAAGAGGCCAGCAACGTTCATTTCCTGCTCAGGCCGAACGTTTCGAGCCACGCGGGTGAGCTGCGCGTTACCGCCAATCTGGTCGACGTCGAAACCGGCACCATCGTGCGCAGCGCCGCCTTCCGCGCCGCGCAGGATGACACCGCTGCGTTGAGCGCGCTCGCGCTCGACATGGCCGAGTTTGCCCGCAAAGCGATGGGCCGTTATCTGCGGGCAACGCAGATTGCGACCTCGGATGCGGACGCCGAAGTGCTGCATCAATCGATGCTCGCGCGTATCCGCAGCGATTCGCTGCGCGACCAGGGGCTCGCCGATTATGCGCTGCTCACGCTCGATCGCGCGGATGCGATGGTCGAGGATGCACTGAGGGCGCGGCGCAGTGCCGCGCTGTTTGTGGAAAAAGCCGAGATTGCGCGGAAGAAAGCATGGATTTATCTACTTCCGCCAATTAGCGACAAGAATCGCGCAAACGAAGCCAGCGCCGCCGGAGTACAGTTTGCGGATGCGGCGATTGAGTCGAAGAGTCAAGATGCGGCAGCCCACGAGATCAGGGGACTGCTAGCGTACGATCAGTGGCTCACAGCACCAGACCGCGGCGCGCCGGAAGCCAGAGACGCAGCAGAGCGCTTCTTGCGGGCTGCCGTTGATCTGAATTCGAGCGCGCCGAAAGCCTTGAGTGCGCTCAGCCATATTCTCATTGCCAAGGGCGATTTTGCCAACGCGTACTGGGCCGGCGAACGTGCGTACTCCCTCGACACGTACATGGATGTATCGGGTGCCGTTACAGCTCACCTATTTACGGCATCGCTCGAGACGGGCGATTTGCCGGCAGCCACGCGCTGGTGCGGAGACATATCCCGGCGATCAGGTGACGGATGGGTCAGCGCGTACTGTAAGCTTCAGCTGGTCGCTCGCACTGATCGTCTCACCCTACAAGATGCCGCGCGCGGGCAGGACATTGTTGATCGGGTGAGTAAGAGTCCCACGGACGCACCATTCGCGCCCCTCCTCAATTCGGTGCTGAGCGTCATCTATGCAAAAGCGGGCGATTCCGCTCACGCCGCTGCTCTGCTTGCCGGGAACGACACAGGGCCACTTGGGGATGAGGCCCAGCCGTTTAGGGCATGGGCGCTCCTGGAACTTGGCGGAAATTTTCAAGCTCGGTCCATTCTCGAAGAGTACGTTCGAAATAATCCGTCCCACCGAACCGGAGTTCTGCGAAGCGTAAGATTCGCCTCACTCCGGTGATCGACATCATGTGTTCGGGCAAACGATGCTGCCCCCGATATATGTGCAGTTTTCCCCTGAGGAGTACTGCGGCTCGGGCGCGGTCGGACCGCCATCGCTGCACGCGGTGAAGCTGCCCATGATGATCACGAGGACTGCGCCGGTCAGGCCGAGCTTGAGGGAGTTCTTGTTGAACATTGGTGCCTTTCAGTGGTTTGGGGGTTGTTATTGGCACCAAAGATAATGGCACCGGATCCCCGCCGCGTCGTACATTTTGCGGGATATGCGTAACGTATATCGGAAGGGGTGTTCCCACAGCGAAGCCTGGCGGCGCTTACAGTTCTGCGAACCTCGCACTGCGCAGGATCCACGAGCGTCTCGAGGGACGTTCCTGGATCCATTTGTGAATGAGTGCCCTGGCTTCGTTTTCTCGGCCAAGGTGGCGGAGTGCCCATGCCCTGAAAGGTATTGTTTCACCAGCAACTGGTCCGGTGTCGACGGTCGCGAGGAGAGCGGTCGCTCCAAGCGTATCACCGGCTTTGGCCCGTATCACCGCGAGCAGGGAGTTCAGTACTGGAAGGTAGGGAACATCCACATCGCTTTTCCCAGCGCTCGCGACAATGCTTTCTGCGCGCACGAGATCCGGGTTCGACAGATCGTCTTTCCAGGCAGTCAGCATTAACCGGCAGTAAGCCGTATCCCATCTGTTCTTGGCGCGTCTTGATATGTCCGCGCATGCGCGCTCCGCCACTCGAAATTCACGGTTTTCCAGTGCCGCACTAAATAAGCGCGCCGTGGTACTTTCATCAGCATCTAGCCAAGTGTCCGCCGCGTGCGCACGCTCGGCGGCCCAGTAGGACGCCTCGAAATCAGCTTGATTGGATTGCATCAGGCTGAGCGCGCCCCAGACGCGTGCGGCATTCGGATTCACCTCCAGGGCAGCTCGCAGGGATCGCTCCGCATCCTTTCGGCTTTGCTCGATGTGCGGCTGCTGCGCACTTGCCAACCACACGTAATATGTAAGCACGCCCCGGATCTCCCAGGCGGCGGTACTCCGCGGTTCCAACCGGAGAGCGAAATCCGCGAGTGAAATGCCGTGCGCACCAATTCGCGTCGCACGTGTCATGTCCACGAGTGGCGGAACCATGTAAACCCACATCTTCTCTTTCGCGATTTTCGACCTTTCAGCGAAGAGTAGAGAAGTGTGTCGCGTTACCAAGGCATGCCGCAGTATCGAATCGGCACGATCGAGCGTGAACAGTGCATAATCGGCGATGCCCTGTTCCAGCAAGGAATCGCCTCGCATAATCGCGCGAGCTGCCTCTCGTAGAGCATTGATCTCTATCGGTGCAGATCCGCGCTGGGCGCGTTCCCGCAAGTGTCGTCCCATCGCTTTTCTCGCGAATTCGGCGATGTCAATTCCGGCATTTCTGACGTCGGATGCCTGATTCATGGGAGCGTAAAACGCCGCGCTTCGCACGATCGTGCCACTTTCCGCATCGACCACGCTCCCAACGATCTGTAGGGTGCCGCCTTCGCGTGACACGTCAGACCTGATCACATAATCTGGTTTGCGTTGGCGCTTGTTCTGCATCAACGGCTTGGTCAGAACCGTCAGCCCAGATACGGCCACGAGTTCCGCCGAGACATTGGACATGACCGTCGAAGCCAGTCCGCCCAATGCGCCGTCGACAACCACCGGATCATTAATCATCACTATCGGCTTCGACTCAGGCGCATCTGCGTTGTGACGGTTTCCGACTCCCCAAGCTGCCAGGACTGCGGCGAACAGCCCAACCAGGACGAGCGCAACTTTGCTTGGAATGATTTTATGCAAGGAGAGCGCGGCCGGTCTGGGAAGTGACGGTCTATGGGCGACTATCGGCGGGATTTCTTGCAAGGTTGACAGGTCGTCTCCCCGCCGAATGTGATTTGCAAGATCGCGTGTGCTCCTGGAGGGCTCGGTTCCGAACTCGTGGAGCCGGCGTGTGAGCGTGTCGTAAACCTCGAGGGCGGCTCCGCGGTTGTCGATGGCGTTGAAGAATTCCATCAGGCGCCGCGTCGTGATCTCATCCTGTGCAACCAATTGGGCACATCGATGTCCGTTTGCGGCCGCGGTTACCAGATCATTCTGCTGCTTTGCCTCTTCTGCTGCGCGCAGGAATACGTCTGCCGCAATGCGGCGCAGTCGTTCCCTTGATCC
>JBQTID010000192.1:0-13388 GCA_052389275.1 Gemmatimonadota bacterium
GGGCCCCCCCCGCGCCCACCGCCCCCGGTGCGGGTTAACCCCCCTACCCGCACCACCGTTGTGGTGCGCGCGGCCAGCTCCCCCCGTCGTTTTTTTCTTTTGACGCTGTAAAACCGCGACGGTCTGCGTAGCGCCCTGCCTTCACCCATCTACACGTGCAATCCGGATGATTTTGACGGCATCGACGGTTTGGAAATCGTTCCTGTTCCGGTACCCACAAGCGAGGACCCGGCTGTGGCTTGACAGGATTCGCTGCCGGTAGTATCATCCAACTACCGTGAATGATACTACTGCACCAGCAACCGACGCTTCAGGGCGCTTCGTGATCCGCATCGACCCGGCTCTGCACGAGGCGCTCAGGACGGCCGCCCGCTCAGCCGGTATATCGCTCAACGAATACTGCGCGCAAAAGCTCGCCTTACCGCTGACCATGCCGACCGGTCCGCTGAGCGAAGCGGTCCAGCGATGCTTCGCCCAGTCCGGTAATCGGCTCATCGGTGTCATCGTATTCGGATCGTGGGCGCGCGGTCATGCGGCGACCACGTCGGATGTCGATCTCATGGTCGTTCTCGACTACGATACACGCATTGGCCGCGATCTTTATCGCGCGTGGGATGATGCTCCGCTCGAGCTCGAAGGTCATACCATCGAGCCGCATTTCGTGCATATGCCCGAGTCGGACGCGCGTATCAGTGGCATGTGGGCGGAGGTCGCGGTCGACGGCATCATTGTGTTCGAGCGCGATCTGCAAATCTCGCGGCGCCTGGCTGCGATTCGCCGCGACATCATGGCTGGTCGCATCCAGCAGAAGCGAGTCCACGGCCAGACTTACTGGGTGCAGGCCGCCTGATGCGCAACACGGATCTGGCACGTGATTACATTCAACGCGCGTCTGTGCGCCTGCGCGCGCTCGAAGTGTTGTTCGACGCAGAAAGCTGGGCCGACGTGGTCCGTGAGGCGCAGGAGATCGTTGAATTGACGCTCAAGGCGCTGCTGCGAAGCTGTGGTATCGACCCGCCTCGCGTGCATGATGTTTCAGACGTGCTGCTCGCAGAGCGCGAGCGACTGCCAGCGCCAATCCAGAAAGAAGTTGATGGGCTTGCGCGCGTCTCGCGCGAACTGCGGCGCGACCGTGAGCTCGCCTTTTATGGCGCGGAAGATCTGACGCCATCGGGTTTTTACGGGCGGTCCGATGCAGAAAGCGCGCGCTCTGGCGCGGCGCGCGCGGTCGAGCTGGTGAAGCCGCATGTTATTTAGAGCGGGCGCCGGAGCAACTCGCGCAATACGACAACGTCCTGCCGGTCCTGCGGCCGATCGGCTGCTTCTTTCGAGCGGATAATGTCCGGGAGGCTCGCCGCGAGCAGCTCCACACCGAAGACCTCATAGCGCAGCGCGCCAGCACGCAAGTCACCGTATCCGTCCGTACCGCTCGGTCGAAACGCAATGTCGAGCCGGCCCGCGACTGTCGTCAGGTTCCACATATCGGCGCGCGACAGCATGCTTGGACGCGGGTCGAATGGCAGCCCTTCCGGCACACTTTCCATGTAGACGCGCGCATCCAGCTCGCGTAGCGCGGCTGCCAAGAGGTCGAGATTGCTGGGGTCGGTAGCAGGCGTGATGTCGGCAGCGGCCGTCAGCCGCGGAAAACCCTGTAGCCGTGCCGCGAGCGCACCGATTAGCACATAGCGCACACCATGGCGTGACAACGTCTTGATCATGCGCTCGGGATCGAATGGCGCGGCAAGCTCAGACACGGTGCGCGGCCCAGGTGAAACGCGCGGTATTGGCCACCTCGAGCAGACGCTGCTCCGGAGTGAGGCGGAGGATACGCGCGACGTCGTCCAGCATGTGCGTGTTCATAACTGGCCGCGGGCTAAGTTCGATGCGCACTTCGAAGCCGCACGCGGCCAGCAGCCGCTCGAGCCCGATGGAAGGCGGTGTCTCGGGAATTGCGCAATTCTGTAATTCGGTATAAGCTGTGACTATGGAATACCGTATATCCGCAACCGAGCTCGCGCGCCGATTGGGCGACGTTCTCGGCAGGATCCGCTATCGCCGTGACGTGTTTACGATCGAGCGAAATGGTGCGCCCGTCGCCGTGATCGGGCCTGCGCCGGGAGCGCAGCCAGGTACGCTGCACGAGGCGCTGGCGGCCTGGATGCGGGCTGGGCCGGACCCGGATTTCGCGGCGGATCTCGAGCGTGTTGCCCGCGCGGACGCCGTACCGACTAATCCGTGGGAATCGTAATCGACACGAGCGCCCTCGTCGCGGCCGAGCGCCATGGCCTGGGCTGGGAGTCGCTGCTCGGATCGCTCAGGGGCGAGCCAGCCACGCTGCCAGCCATCGTTTACGCTGAAATGCTCGTGGGCGTCGCGCTCGCCAACACCCCGGAACGTGCTGCGCGGCGGCGCGCTCGAATCGATGAGCTGGTCGTGATCACGGGCGTAGTGGAATTCGGGCAAGCGATTGCCCAGCGGTGGGCAGACCTCTTCGCCGAATTGAGCAAAGCGGGACGACTGATACCGGCGAACGATCTTACCGTGGCAGCCACGGCGCTGCATCTCGGTCTGGGCGTTCTCGTCGGGCCCGCAGACGAGGCTCATTTCCGCCGTGTGCCAGATCTGCATGTTCAGGTTCTCGGCTGACCCACTCGTTCATTCCGCGGATGAGATTGATTATTCCGCTACGGCTGACTCCAGATGCTTCCGCACGCCGCCAACGAAGCTTCGGGCGTGCCTGATCAGCTCCTCTGCATCGTGGCTGTCGAGCCCAAACTCCGCTGCGTAATCGGCGTCTTGTCGTGAGGCAAAGGCATCGTGCAGCCAGCGCGAGAATTCGCGCGGCAGCAGACCGGTTTTGACATAATTCAGATCGAACAGGGAGATGGCCCCGCTGTGTCGCGCGGTTTCCTGCTGGCGCGTGGCGAGCGGAGCCAGCACAGCGTAGAACATGGCGTAATAGGCGCGGTTGACGGCTGAACGCAGCAATCCTTGATTCGCGTTCACGTCGGCAGCCTCGAGAGCTTCCTCCGCCTGCTCGAGACGATACGCAACGAGTGCGCGAATCTTCTCGCCTTCGGTCAAGCGGCCACGCCTTCCCGGCGGACGTTCGCCACCAGACTGCTGGCTGACATGGGTCCGGACTCGAATTCGTATGCCGAAAGAATTATGGTCGGCAGTACGAGTCCGCGCGCAAAGCCGGTTTCCCAGGCAATGTCGCGGATTGCGCGGCGGATTTCCGGCGTCGCGTCAGGTACGACGACGAGCAGGTCGAGATCCGAATCCGCGGCTGCCGTCCCGCGTGCACGGGAGCCGAAAGCCCAGATTCGCGCCTCCGGCACCCGTTGCCGCACCGCGCCAGCAAAGGACTCGAGAATAGCCCGGTCGGCGGCTTTCATGATCGCTCACATTACGAAAGCCACCGGTGCCGGACAAGCCGCGCCGCTCAGATGATGAATACCTCCCGACAGACCGTCGGCAAATGGCGTGAACGATTTCGCACGCAGGGGCTGATGGGACTGTATGATGAGCCGCGTCCCGGACGGCAGCGCTCCATTGAAGAGGAACGGATCATGGAGCTGCTCTACAAGACGCTGCACACCAAGCCTGCCGGTGAATCATTCCAGGTTTTGAGGTCGGCCTGGATCTCCTGTGGCAAAAGCTCGACATCTGATCCGAATGGAACGCACCGAGGTCCCGGCCAATGACCATCCCTCAGATGTTTTGCTCCGTCAAGCCGGCATGGGTTATCGTTTTCGCATGAGTCCGATTTCGAATACTGAAGCGATTCGTGACCTGTGTCAGCGGCACGCCATTGCCAAGTTGTATGTCTTCGGCAGCCGAGCTGCGCCCGTGCGAGGGCGGCCTGCCCGGTATTGACGTTGGATAGAAACGGTATAAATTTTATACCGTGACGTTCGACTTCGATCCTGCCAAGAGCGACGCCAATAAGACGAAACATGGAATTGACTTCAACGAAGCCGTTTCACTGTGGGAGGACCCGAATCGAATTGAAATCGCAGCCCGCACAGCGGATGAGCCTCGATTCATGGCGATCGGGAAAATCGCTGATAAACTCTGGTCAGCTGTTGTTACCTATCGCGGCGAGTCGATTCGAGTCATTTCTGTGCGGCGCTCTCGATCCGAGGAGGTAAAGCTATATGAAAATCAAAGCGCGTGACTTCGACAGGGCGTTCGACGAGGGGAAGAACGTCTCTCGTTATCTCGATATATCCACGATCCGGAGACCCGGACTGGAGCAGCGCCGAGTCAATGTGGATTTCCCGGTATGGATGATCGAATCGCTTGACCGAGAAGCAGCGCGGCTGGGTGTGCCTCGTCAGTCGCTGGTAAAAGTCTGGATTGCGGACCGGCTTGATAAGCATCGTACAGAAACACCATAGGAGAGGCATCGCCGTATAAGCGGCGCCGAGTAAACCTTGTGAAGTTCCTGTGTGACACAAGTGTGCTATTCGCGGCATCCGACGCCGCGCACCAGCATAACGAGCCCTCCCTTGCCATCATTGCGGCAGCCACGCCATCCATTGCTTTCGTGGCAGCGCATTCTCTCGCTGAGATCTATGCCACGCTTACGGCTACGCCGTCTCGGGAATGCGCTCCGTAGGGCACGTGCTCGAAGCGGTCGAACAGGCCGCACGAATGTTTACACCCATAACCCTGGAGCTGGAGGATTATCTCTGGGTTTTGCGTCGCGCGGCCAGCATCCAGGCAAGCGGCGGTCAGGTATACGATGGGCTGATTCTCAAGTGCGCTGAGCGCGCAAGGGTTGAAGTCCTTTATACCTGGAATACTGCTCACTTCAGTCGTATCGCCTGGCCGGAAATGGCAGGTCGAATCCGATCTCCATGAGCTCAATCATGCGCCTCGACCTGGCGCCGGCTGCCGCCGGTCAGTCCAGCCACATTCCAGGCCGATCTGGATCGCATACTCGGCGCATCGCTCTAATGGAATCTGCATCCGAGCACGAGCGCGGCATTCTCGATACGACTACGCTGATTCTCCTGCCCCGGCTGCGCGATACTGTGCACCTGCCTGCCGAGCCGCTGATTACAGCGGTCACGCTCGCCGAGCTGACTGTGGGACCACTGGTCGCGTCCACCGACGCCGAGCGGGCAGCCCGTCTGGCGGATGTGCAGCAAGCGGAGGCGGATTTCGATCCGCTGCCGTTCGACGCTGTCGCGGCGCGTGCGCGCGCTCTGGCGCGGCGCGCGCGGTCGAGCTGGTGACGCCGCATGTTATTCAGGGAGAAGCTATCTGAAAATTAAAGCGAGTGACTTCGACGAAATTGAATTGGACGATGTTGGCTCGCTGCTCGACATATGGCCGAGTTAACGTTGAGTGCGCCGTACGCTCGTAAGCACAGCTTCCGCCCAGGTTGCCAGGCTTTCCGTGCGCGCGAATAGCTGCTGTGCTTCGCGCATGGTCGCAACATAGCCCTGATACTCGAAGCGGTTCTTCTCACTCAATACTCTGAGGAGGGACTTCTCGGTCACAGCGGGAAGCCGCGGCCCCATGATGCCGCGCAGCAATGCCAGCGACGCCTGATGGTCCGCGCTCGTCGATTTCCGGCCGGCCAGATGAATACATACCGAATCCGCGTATGCAATGACCGCATGAACGCTCAGAATTGCGAGCGCGGAGGCATGCCGCGGGTCAGCACGTTCCAGCATTGAGCGCCCCGCGAGAATCAAACGCCGGCCGACTTCGGCATAATTGTCGGCCTGAGCGGGATCGATCCGTTTCGAGCGATCCGTCCTAGCCATCGAGCAGTTCTCGGAGCGTTGGACCCGCGAGGACAATGTGATCGCTCAGGATCTCCGGAAACGGCGGCTCACGGCGGCGCCAACGGCTGCGTGCGTCGGTCACGGTATACGCGATCGGGCGCACCATGTAGCCAAGCGCGGTGCGTATTTCCTCGGCAGCAGCATTGATGCGGGCAAGGGCGATCTCGGTAGCGTCAGCGTTGCGGGTGATCACCAGCAGATCGAGATCGCTGCCAGGCTGATCGTCGCCTCGCGCCACACTGCCGAAGAGCACGAGACTCGTGATGCGCGCGCCGCGCGGCGCGTCCGTCGCAATACGCGCGAGTCGTTGCCGGAGCGCGAGGAAAAAACCGGCCTCCGCGTTGAATATGGCCCGCAGGCTTGCGCCGAGCTCGTATGCATTGTTGAAGCCGACCAGGAAGTCGCGGCCGCCCTCGATGCGCCGCGCCACTCCCAGCGCGGTCAAGTCTTCCAGCGCCAACTGAGCGCTGCGGTGTTGAACCCCGGCGCGGCGTGCGACCTCGCGCTGCGTGAGCAGCTCGGTGCTGGCGGCCAGGACACGTAGACACGCAACCTTAGCGCGCGTTCCCAGCAGATAGGAGAGTGGTTCGCGTACAGGGCTGGCGCCGGGCGCTTTTCCTGGTTGAACTCGTTGCATATGCGGTATATTAGCCAAATGGCTAAAATTACGCAACTACACAGGTAAACAGCAATTCAACTTCAACTTTTCAATTTCGAATACCGGCCCAAGCCTCATGGGCGGCGTCGTAAGCTCTTGTCGATTCGCCGAATCCGACGCCCTGAATTGCACGCGTGCATGCGTGCACTTACCTTATCGAACGCATGACACGTAAAGCCCTCGCGCGCGACTATCGGCCGCGCCGCTTCGCCGAAATTGCGACCCAGGCACACGTCGCGGAGACGTTGAAATCGGCGGTCGCGACCGGCCGCGTCGCGCACGCGTATCTGTTCGCCGGTCCGCGTGGCGTCGGCAAGACGACCGCAGCACGCGTGCTCGCGATGGCGCTCAACTGTCCCAATCGCGCGGCCGATGGCGAGCCGTGCGGCATCTGCGAATCGTGCGAGCGCATCTGGTCCGGCAAAACCAGCCTCGACGTCATTGAAAT
Organism: Gemmatimonadota bacterium; assembly: GCA_052389275.1. Taxonomy (GTDB): domain Bacteria; phylum Gemmatimonadota; class Gemmatimonadetes; order Longimicrobiales; family RSA9; genus CBJLQC01. Next base: position 6,911 of record JBQTID010000192.1, read on the forward strand.
CGATGCCGCCAGCAATCGCGGTGTCGATGACGCGCGCGACCTGCGCGAGCGCGCGATGTACGCGCCGACCGAGGAAACGCGCTGGAAGGTCTACATTGTCGATGAAGCGCACATGCTCACGCGCGAGGCATGGAACGCGCTGCTGAAGATCCTGGAAGAACCGCCGCCGCGCGTCATCTTCGTCTTCGCGACTACCGAGCCACAAAAGATTCAGCAGGCGGCGCCGCCGATTCTGTCACGAACCCAGCGCTTCGATTTCCGGCGCATCGGCACGCACGACATTGTCGAACGCCTGCGCGAGGTGCTCAAGCGGGAAGGTGTCGAAGCTGGCGACGACGTGCTGCTGCCGATTGCTCGCCGCGCCGAGGGCGGCATGCGCGACGCGCTGTCGCTGACCGATCAGGTGCTGTCGTTCGCGGGCACGCGCATCAGCGCGGAAGATGTGCGCCGCGTGCTCGGGCTGATCGGCGACGAAACCTATCTCGAGATGTTCGAGATCATTGCCGAGCGCCGCCACGCCGATGTGTTCCGCTTCGTTGCGCGCATTTACGATGAAGGCTACGACCTCGCCGAGTTCCAGCGTGGCCTCGCTGATGCGATCCGCACACTGATGATCGCGAATCTCGAGGGCGCCGCGCGCACCGACGTGCGTGACGATCTGCGCGCCCGCTTCGGGGAAGTCGCAAACAGATTCGCGGTGGGTGATCTGCTGCGCATGCTCTCGCAGGTTGCCGAGCTCGATACCGAAGGCCGCCTGCGCAAAAGCGCCAACCCGCGCATCATGCTCGAAGCGCTGCTGCTCCGCTTCGCGCATTTGTCGAACACACTCGATCTGGAGCAATTGTTGAGCGGCACCGCACCCGCGCCCGCTCCCCGCGACCCGCGCCCCGCCAAAAATCCCGCGCCCGCGACCACGCCCGCGCCCGCGACGGATCTCGAATCAACCTGGAAAGAACTCCTAGAATCGCGAACCGGCCTGCCACAGGGTCTCGCCATCTTCCTGAAAGTCGCACAAATAACCGAGCCCGAGCCCGGCAAGATCCTGCTGGATCTTCCAAACGGGCCAGGCCTCGAACGCCTGAGCACCGACATGCCCGCACGTGTAGCAATTGCAAAGGCATTGAGCGCAAAGCTCGGGCGTACCGTCACGGTGGATGTGAAGGGCGTGCAAACCGGAGGCAACACGCAGCAACCAGAAGCGCCTCGTCGTCTGACACCGGAGCTGGTGAAGGCCGAGAAGCTGGCGCGCATGGCAAAGGAGGATCCGCTGCTCGCCAAGGCGGTGGCTGAATGGAATCTCGAGCTGCTGGACTGATGCCGCGAACTTCCATTTTGCCGGGATACAGATATATTCGGGTTGTGATACAGATTACGGGAGGATATCATGGCCAGAACGGTATCGAACAAGGCTTCTAAAGCGATTCGGCCGGACATTAGACGCAAGAACGTGAACATCGATCAGGCAAAGCTCGATCGCGTCCGCGCATTGCTCGGAGTCCGGTCTGAGACCGAAGCAGTTGATCAGGCCCTCGCCATGCTGCTCTTGCGCGAGGATCTCCTGGACGGCGTAGAGAAAATAGCCGGAACCGGTGGCGTGGTGAATGTCTTTGAAGCTGACCGGGAGCCGTGAAGAAGTACGTTCTCGACACGAATCTTTACATAAACGCGTTTCGGAGCGTTGTGGCGGCCGAAGCTCTCAGGCAGTGGTATTTGACGTTTGCGCCGGTGACGTATCTGAGCTCGATTGTTTTTCACGAGTTGCTTGTTGGTGCCAACACACCTGCCAAAACTAAAGACATCCGGGAGAGAATCGCCGGGCCGTTAGTGAGGACGGGCCGGCTGATGACACCGAGTCATGCAGCGTGGCAGGCCGCGGGTGAAGCGATTGCGCGAATGGCCGATCGTGAAAAGCGACCATTACGAAACATTCCCAAGTCTCTGGTCAATGATTACCTGCTCGCAGCATCGTGCAGAGAAGCGGGCATGACACTAATCACTGACAATGTGTCGGATTTCGAACGAATTCGACCCTATGTGAAGCTTGAGTTTCGAGCGTCATGGTAGGTTGATGCGGCTGCGCACGGTTCAGGAGCGGCCGTACAACGCCGAAGCGCCGCTGCCGATCCTGACGCAGATTCCGACGCCGACGCAGCTCTTCTACGTCCGATCCAGCTTCGACATCCCCGACATTGATATTGCGACGTGGCGACTGCGCGTTACCGGTGCAGTCGCGCGTGAACGTGAATTCACTTTCGACGAGATCGCGATTCAGTTCGATTCTGTCGAAGCGCTGGTGCTGCTCGAGTGCGCGGGCAACGGTCGCCGCCGCATGGTGCCGGTGCCGAGCGGCGTCGCATGGGATCTCGGAGCCGTCAGCTGTGCGGTATTCCGAGGCATCGCGCTCGCCGATCTGCTGGCCGCGTGCGGTGTTGCCGCCAACGCGGTCGAGTTGCTGTTTGTCGGCGCGGATCGGGGCGAGCTGTCGGCCGGACGCGTCGTCGCATTCGAAAGAAGTCTGCCGATTGCAAAAGCGCGTGATCGCGGCGTGCTGCTCGCAAATCAAATGAATGGCCAGCCTCTCCGTCGTGAGCACGGTTATCCGCTGCGTGTGGTGGTGCCGGGCTGGTATGCGGTGTCATCGGTGAAATGGCTGACCGAGCTGCGCGTATTGACCGAGCCGTTTCGCGGACATTTCCAGACCGAAAAGTACATTTACGTCGACGATCCGATCGCGCAGCAGCACGAGCCGGTGCGCGAGACGCGCGTGCGCGCGATCATTGCGCAGCCGTCGGATGGTGATTCGGTGAACGCCGGCATGGTGCGGGTGCAGGGAATCGCGTGGTCCGGCGTCGCCTCGATTGCAATGGTCGAAGTGAGCTGCGACGATGGCGAGTCCTGGCATGAGGCGGAACTGACGGTGCCGAATGACGCGAACGCGCCAACCGTGTGGAGCCACGGCTGGCAGGCCGCGCCTGGCGAGTATGCGATTCTCGCGCGCGCCACTGATGCTGCCGGCAACATGCAGCCGACAGCACCGATCTACAACCGGCTCGGCTATGGCAACAATGTCGTGCACGCGATAAAGGTCAACGTACGCTGATCGGCTGACCTACCGGCGGACGGGTTGTTTGGTTAAATTAGATGCGTCTCAGGAACCACAGGTCGTAAGCACACGAATCGCGTCAGGGCCCCGCAGGCAGCAGCGCTAAGTGAAGGCTGCGGCGCTGTGTTCTTCCTGAGACACTCCGCCCTCCAGGCTCCGGCCCGGGGGGCGGTTTTATTTGGCGTCTTCTGCGCGGTGGAACCGGGGCTGGCGCGCTGGAACGGTGAGCGAGCACTCGCTGGCGGTGCGCTTCGAAGGCGGATCGGTTGAGACCAGTTCTTCTGCAGCGCTTGCTTCACACCGCCTGCGAGTGCTCCCTCCCCGTTCCAGCGCGCAGAAGCATTCGTCAAATAGCCACGCCGATTTTGACATGGAATCGCCCGGGACTTTGCGTTCCTTTCCACGAAATCTTACTTCGAGGAAAGAATGCCAGTCATCTGTCGATTCCTTGGAATCGTCGTCTATATGAATTACAATGATCACGACCCGCCTCATTTCCACGCACGATATCAGGATCAGGAGGTGGTTGTGGAGATTGAGCGAGGGATCGTCAGTGGCCGAATGTCAGTGAGGGCGCTGCGCCTGATGCTTGAATGGACGATGTTGCATAAGACGGAATTGCTCGAAAACTGGCAGTTGGCCCGCCAGCGCAAAGGATTGAAAGCAGTTAGGCCTTTAAACTAAGAGAATAATGCTTCACGTTATCGAAGTTGCACACCGCGGCGAGTACAACGTACGAGTGACGTTCAATAACGGGGTCGTAAAGGATGTTGATCTCCGGGCCGAGCTGCACGGTGAGGTGTTCGAGCCGCTTCGTGATCCTGAATATTTCGCGCGCGTCCGCGTCAGTCCGGAAACGGGAACCATCGAATGGCCGAACGGAGCGGATTTCGCGCCGGAGTTTTTGTTCGATACCGGCGAGGTTGTTGGCCAGATGGCGTGATATGGCGTATCGCATCGATGACAACAGCCAGCTGACACTGGAGCAGTACGAAGCTCTTCCTGACGACGACCGATACTTCGACGAGGTTTCGCGCGGCTATTTGGTGCGTGAGCCAAGGCCGGGCGACGCGCATGCCCGGTTGGTGACACTGATCTCGTATAGGCTAATGCAGTATGTCGATCAGCATCCCAGCTGCGGGACCGTTTATACGGAAGCCGGTTTCGTGCTCTCAGAAAAGCCGGCCACCGTCCGCGGTCCGGATGTGGCCTTCGTGCGTGCCGAGCGCGTGCCGCGCGGATACCATCCGGGAATTTTCCGTGGTCCACCAGATCTCGCCATCGAAGTCGTGTCGCCCGGCAATCGAGCCGGCGAGTTGCTGCGCAAGGTTTCGGAATTCCTGGATGCGGGCACGCCTGTTGTATGGGTTATCGACCCGGCAAGGCGAACCGTTGTCGTTCACGACCAGTCCGGCATGCCACGCGTGCTTCACGACACGGAGCAACTCGAGGGCGGGGAATTGCTGCCGGGTCTGTCCTGGCGCCTCGGAGCGCTGTTTGCTGAGTATTAGTTAGCGGTCATACCGCAGTAATTATCCGCCGCGCATTCTTCAATTGTCGCTGAAATTGCAATTTCATTACGCAGCACAAAGCTTTTCATAAAACTATTGTAGGGCGATGCCGCCGCATTTAGATTCTTCCTCGTAACGCTGCTCAGAGCGAACCTGCGGAAACGCGGGGGCGCAGAGCCAAGGGGCCTAAAGCGAAGAGACTGGTGACTCTCGCAATGGCAGCCCGGCCGCCAGCGCGTGACGCACTTCGGCTCGTCCGAACAAGCGTCATCATGCTGGCGGCTTCTTTTTTGGCCGCCAGCCAATCGACAAGCAGCACGGAACGGCGGCTCGAGCGCAGAACTTGGTCTAAGGGGAGGCCACCGGTTCACGCGTTCAGCCGCCGATTCTTTTGGTAATAGCTATCGCCATCGCGATTCGCTATCTCTAGTTCATATGCCGAACCGCTGGAAAGACTGGTTGGCGCAGGCCGAACGAGATTTCGAACAGGCGCGCGATTCCGCGCGAGCCGATCGGCACGAATGGGCTTGCTTCGCCGCGCACCAGGGCGCTGAAAAAGCCATTAAGGCACTCCACCTGAAACATGGGCAGGAGGCCTGGGGTCATGTTGTTGCGAAGTTGATCGCTGAGCTGCCGCCGCAAGCTCAGGCTTCAGCAGATCTGCTGGAATTCGGCCGGGTGCTGGATAATTTCTACGTGCCGACACGCTATCCAAACGGCCATCCTGACGGCCCACCGTTCGAGCACTACGGCCCACTTCAAAGTAACGAGGCACTGAAATTTGCCGACGCGATCATTACGTTCGTTCGTGCTCAAGTGGCCTGACGCGCAAGTCGTCCGTGCGCAGCTCTCCGCACGCGCGCACGAGATCGCACGCGCAGACAAAAACGTGCGCGCAATTGGCTACATCGGCTCGTTGACGAGCGGAGAATGGGGCGTCGGCAGCGACGTCGACATCATAGTGGTCGTAGCCCAGGCCAATGCGGCGCCCCACATGCGCGCCGCGGCTTTCGATTTCACGGCACTGCCCGTTCCTGCCGACGTGATGGTCTATGCCGAGGCTGAATACGAACGGTTGGTGGCGGAGAGCTCGCGTTTTGGCCGGGCTTTGGCGGCGGCGCAGTGGGTCGTTCGTCGATAGCCGGGCTTTTTTTCACTCGACAGGCAGAGTAGCACGCTTCGGCAGCATGGCTATGAAATGCCGGGCGCACGCGCGGCAGTACGACCAGCGAACGCGTGGCGCGAACCAGCTCACAAGGAAGATGCGCGACGTTTTCCTGAACGGCGGCATCGAATCGTGTGAGCCGCAAAAGTAGCAACGAGGCATGGTTTCTCCTGAAAAGAATCGCATCTTTTCGCTGCAAGTTTCTTACCCATCCAGCTATGTCGTTGCGCCTATTAATCTTGCAAAATGGGCCATGCAAGCGCACGAGCTTGGCCGGCGATCGGAAGAACTGGCGTGCGACTACCTGCGCGCACGCGGCTGGGCGGTCCTCGAGCGCAACTATCGCGCTGGTCACAAGGAAATCGATATCATCGCGCGCCTCGAACGGACGATCGCATTCATCGAAGTGAAGGCGCGATCGGGCAGCACGTACGGCCACGCGCTCGAGGCGATCACCTGGACCAAACGCAACGAGCTGGCGCACGCCGCGCGCGCGTGGCTTCAGCGGAACGCGCGCGCCGGCCACGAGTACCGCTTCGACGCAATCGCGATAACCTGGCGCGGGGCTCGTCACCGGTTGGAGCACGTTGAGAATGCGTGGAGGGTTCGGTAAACACAGAGAGGCGCTACGGGACTGCGCTACGGGACTGCGCATCGGGACTGCACTCGTCTAAACAGCAAACACCCTGATCTACGGGA
>JBQTID010000193.1:0-21899 GCA_052389275.1 Gemmatimonadota bacterium
TGCATAAACCTGTGGTTCGAGCGGTCCGGTTGCCCAGCAGGTTTATGCAGAGTACGCTGTAAAACCGCGACGGTCTGCGTAGCGCCCTGCCTGCACCCATGTCAGCCCGTTTTTCAGCAACCTGCTAGAGCGCGGGCGCGGGCAACACTCCGTCGACCAGGAAATCTTCGCGTGGGAATAGCTGCGCGGCGCGCTCGAAAAAATCGCGGCGTACCATTTCCACGCCGCTCGAGCGCGCCGCGGCACAATGCCAGGTCTCGAATGATTTCGGCGCGCGCCGGCCAAATGCCGATACGTTGATCACCCCTATGTTGATGCCACCTTCTACATCGCGAGCGGAACGATACCTGAATGCGTCGACATTGGACGCGCGCATCGCCATGCCGAGCGCCTGCGTTTCGCCGTAGCCGCTCGGACTGGCAAGAATGCTTTCGTATTGGTTGAAGGGTGCGCGGGTGAGATCGATCCCGCCGTTTGTGCGGACGCTCGCACGGAAGGCGCTCAATTCGGTCTCGATCAATCCGAGATCGGCGGTGCTGCCCTCGAGGAATAGCAGGCGATAATACGCGACTTCCGCGAATGCGGTGGGCAGCGTTTCCGAGCCGTACCATATGCCCGGCTCCGTGCGAGTGCCGAAACGCGAGCCATGCCGCAAAGGCGGATAACGAAACGGTGTGAAGATCAAATAGTGCAGCGTGGCAGTTGCGCGTTGCGGCGGCTTCGCGCCATCGATCATTTGCTCGAGTAGCTGCTGCTCGGCATCCGAATCGACCAGCTTGCGCGTCGAAATCTGATGTTGCGACTCGACGACTCGCCACGGCTCCAGCCGCAATGCGCGCTTTCTAGAGTCGCCCGCGCATTGCGTCCAGATATTGGACGACATCGACCAATCCTTCGACTGTCAGTATGCGCGCCGCCGGAACGCCGGCCAGATGCAGGTTTTCCGTGTGCAGCCACGCGCGCGCCTTGGCTTCGTCTCCGCCCATCAGCGCATCGAGGCTGCGAAACAACCGCAGGAAGAGCAGCGCCAGCTCGCCCTCCTTGCCGGCCGGCTCGATCATTCGCCGTCCGCTCAGCCGCGAGATCGATGCTTCGCTCGCACCGATTACAGTCGCCAGGTCGCGCTTGCGCAGGCCGAGCGAGCGCGCGGCGGCCAGCACCGCCTTGGTCAGGACGGCGGCCGGTTCGGGGGCATTGGCGGGCATCGGACTGCTCATGTCATTTGCAAGATAGTCATAGACTTCTTGCATCTGCAAGCCATCCGCATGGCCACCGGATCAGCGGAAAGACACTCCCAGCGCTGCCGCGACTCCGTGCTGCGCGGGTGTTGCGAGCAAATCGAAGATGTGATCGTGCTTTCAAACCTCCACACGGCCGCCGGCGTCCTACCTTCGGTTGCAGCGCTCACAGTTCCTCATGGAGGGAAAGCATGTCACCTGCCAGACTTCGTCTGCTATTGGCTTTGGCCGCCGCCAGTCCGCTCATTGCGTGGTACGCCGGCGGCTGGGCGACGGTAACCGTAGAGAATCTCCCCGATTACCTGGTGGCCGGACAGGCGACCAATATGACCTTCAGCGTGCGGCAGCACGGCGTTGAATTGCTGTCGGACCTGAAGCCGACCGTTACGGCGCGATCAGGAAACCATGAATTCGAAGCGAGGGCTGTCCAAACCAATCGCAGGGGCTACTACACGGTGACCCTGAATGCGCCGCGGGCCGGCGACTGGAAGTTTACGATCCACAGCGGCTTCCGGGCCGGCAATCACGAGAGCAAGTTGACTTTGCTGCCGATCCGTGCGCTGACTTCGGCCGCGCGGCCGGTCGCATTCTCACATGAGCAGCGCGGTATCCGCCTGTTCGTCGCCAAAGGCTGCGTCATCTGTCACATGCACTCGCAGGTAGAAGGCTCCGGCGAGCTCGATTTCGGTGGGGATCTCACGGGACGCCGCTTTCCGGCCGAGTACCTCGCGCAGTTTCTCGCAAACCCGACTGTGAAGATGCCGAATCTGAACTTGAAGCCGGGTGAGATTGCTTCACTCATTGCGTTTATCAACAAATCCGATGCAAGTTGAGAAATGCCGCTTTTCCTGCCACGCCCGGTAGCGGGCGAATATCTGGACTACTACGAAAAGTACATCGCGCTCGTGCCTGATGGCGATCTGGTCGAGCTGCTTGCATGCAACGCCGACGAGACGATTGCGCTGCTCCGGCATCAGCCGCCGGAGCTGGCCGATCACGCCTACGCCGAAGGCAAATGGACAGTCAAGCAGGTGGTGGGCCACGTGTGTGATGCGGAGCGCGTCTTCACGTATCGGCTGCTCCGTATCGGACGTGGTGACGAGACGCCGCTTGCCGGCTTCGACGAAAATGCGTACGTGCCGCTCGGCCGCTTCAGCGAACGGACACTGGAGAGTCTACTGGAAGAGTTCGCGGCGATTCGTCAGGCGACGATTGCGCTGATTGCCGGCTTGCCGGACGAAGCATGGAGCCGCAGCGGTATCGCGAACAACCACCCGATCAGCGCGCGCGCGATCGCATACATTATCGCCGGGCACGAGTTGCACCATCGGCAGATTTTGGTTAACCGGTATTTCGGTTAAACGGCCGGTATATCCACCGGCTTGCCAGTCACGACCGCCTCGTGCGCGAGAATGCCGATTGTGGTCGCGCGCAGGCCGTCGGCGGCGGTGCACACGATCGGGGCAGCGTTCGTGAAGCTGTTGACGAAGGCTGCCAAGGCGTAATAGAGCGGTGGCTGCTCGATACCGGCGCCTTCTTTCAAGCGCCCCTGCGCGGCGAGCTTGGTGGCGTCGGCTACGAGTACGATACCTTCGTCATTGTGGAACTGCTGGCGCGTCGCGTATACCTCCCACCCCTGGGTCGCCGCATCTGCTTCCTTGAACATCCAGCCGTGCGTGCCCGCGAGACGAACCGAGCCGTTGCTGCCGTTGATGACTTCATACATGCCGCCGTACGAATTCGCGAGCGTCGCCTGATAATTCATGACCACCCCATCATCGAAGACGAGCTGCACCGAGACGGTGTCGGGAATCGTGCGACCATCGTCGTGGAGGCGAATGGCACCGAGACCCGTGATCCGCACGGGCGTCTTGCTGCGCATCCACATCGCCATGTCGAACTGATGCGTGCCTTCTTCACCGGGCAATCCGATCGAGACCGCCGGATCCAGCCGCCAATTGGAGCCGGCCGGTCCGGTAAACCGCCAGCTGGTCTTGCGATGATTCTGCGCGTAGATGGATACGATGTCGCGCACCGAATCGGAGCGCGCGAGCAGTCTGGCCCGTTGATAGATCGGATTGCTGCGCGCATACAGTCCGCTTTGAAAGACCGTTGTCGCCTGGGCTGCCGCGTCCGCGAGCGCGCGCGCATCATCGATGGTTGCGGCCAGGGGCGCCTCACAATACACGTGCCGTTTCGCGGCGAGTGCCGCGAGCGCAATGTCGCGGTGAAGATGCGTCGGCGTCGCAACGACGACGGCCTCGACATCAGTCCGTTTCGCCAGCAGCTCCCGGTAATCCGCAAAGGCTTCTGAGCCGGGCGCGCGCTCGGTGCCGGCGGTCAGCCGCAGCGGCACTGTGTCGCACACGGCGGCAATCTCGACCGCATCGAGCTTGCGCAGCTCATCTATGATGGCGCGACCTTGTCTGCCAATGCCGATTACGCCGACTTTGCGGGCTGCGCCCAGGCGGAGCGGGGCGGTGAACGAGAGATCCGGCAGCAGCGCGAAGCCGGTGAGCGCGCCGGCGGCCTGCGCGATGAAATCGCGACGATTTTGCCTATTCATCTTCCAGCTCGATGACGGTCTTCCATTCAGCCGACATGGTGGTGGGTCGCGCGCCAAGTACCGCGAGCGCGGTCGACCACGCGTCCGCCAGACATGCTGATGGACCGATTACGACCGCAAAGCGTTTTTGCTCGACCGCTGTCCCATTGCGAGGATCGCGTATGTGAGTTTCACCTTCGATGAGCTGCGAGAAGGGACGTGAGACGGAGAGCGCGGCGTCGCACAAATCGAGGCAGGGCAGCGCGCGGCCGCGCGCCAAACCTACCCGCCACGCGGACGCATCCGGCGGCGCGCCGATCGCGATCACGCTGCTGGTGCCGCCGTGCAGCAGCGCCGAGGTCACGCCGCCCGCGCGCAGAATACCGGCCGCCCGGTCGAGCGCGTAGCCTTTCGCGATTGCGCCGAGATCGAGTGACACACCGTGCCGGTCAAATGCAATCGAGCAGCTGTCTTCATCGAGCAGGATCGCACCCGTTCCAACCGTGACATCGAAGGCACCGCCGGATTGCGTATGAACCAGCAACGCGGCACCGAACAAATCGAACGTGCCGCGGTCGAGGCGGACCGGCCTGAAAGCGGCCGTGCGATTGATGTGCGAAAGCAGACTGGCTGGCGAGAAGCGGGTGAAGCGCGCGTGCAGCTCCTCGATTTCGCGCAGCGCTTCTTCAACGACTGGGCGCGCTTCGTGCTCGTCAGCGCAACTTATGACCAGCTCGAAACGCGTGCCCATCGCGGCAGTCGCCGCACGCAGCGCGCTTGCTGCCGTAGCGCTCAAAACGCGCGCGCTTTCATTCCTTCCGGATCGAATCGGTACGCTTTGCCGTCCCACATCGAGCGCGTCGCCAGATCGACAATGGTCATGATCCTGGTGCCCAGCTCGATATCCGACAGCGGCGTCGCGCTGCCCCGGATGCAATCGATCCAGTGCGCGCGCAGCTGGTCCTGCGCATCGCCGAGATCTGCGCCCTCGAAAACCTTTTCCTCCATTTCCTCCGCATACAGCCGTTCCGGCCGCATTGTCAACTTGCGGCTGGCTACGTACAGGTTCGCCTTGTTGCCGCGGATCAGCGTCTCGAGTCCGACCTCGTTGCAGGTCGAGCCGGCCACGATCATGGTATGCTCGCCCTCGAACTCGACATTGATGTTGACCTGGTCGTGATTCTCCATCTGCTCGTCCACGTAATGACCGCCGGATGCGACGATCCGGGTTGGCCACCCCGCATTGAGCGCTTTCACGAGCGGCGTCATGTGATGCACGAGCAGATCGCCGATGATGCCGGTCGAGTATTTACGGTAACGGCGCCAGCGCGCATAAACCTCGGCATTCCACGGCTGCTTGCCGAGCGGGCCGCACCACATGTTCCAGTCGAGATTCACGCCCGGCTGCCACGCCGGATCGATCTTGTAGTACAGCCACTCGCCATCCTTCGAGTTGCGACAGTAGCTGGTCTGGCTGAAGGTCGCTTTGCCGATCGTGCCCGCCGCGATCAGCTTGCCGGCTTCCTGATATGCCGGATACGTCACGTATTGGGTTCCGACCAGCAGCAATGCGGATGGATGCGAGCGCACCACTTTGCGCAGCCGCAGCGCATCCTTCAGGTTCAGCGTCATCGGCTTTTCGACATACACAGCCTTGCCGGCGACGATCGCATCCTCGGCAATCTTCGCGTGCCAGTGCTCGGGTGCCGCGATCAGCACACCGTGAATCGTGCGGTCTGCAAGCAGCTCGCGGTAATTCGTGTACATCTTCACGTCCGACATGACGACCGGCGTCGAGCCCTTGTCGGCGATGAGCGGCTGATCCTTCGGCGGCGGCGGCGCGACCGTCAGCGCCTCGTGCGCTTCGAGCAAGCGCGGCGTGCAGACATCGGCAATCGCCACGACCTGAACATCGGTTTTGCCGGAGTTCAGCAGCCGCATGTAGGCGCGGCAATGTTCGGTACCCATGCCGCCGGTGCCGATCACGCCGATGCGGACCGCTTCGCCTGCTCGCGGCACCAATCGTTCGGCGATCTTCGGTACCGGCGCGGCAATCAGCGCATCGGCTTCGAGCGTGGTGAGAATTCCACTCGCGGCGGCTGCGGCGGCTGATGTCCTTAGGAAATCGCGGCGTGTCGTCATGCATCCATCTCCGCTTGAATCGTTTTCAGCAGCCGCAGCGTTGCGGCTATCCCTTCACGCTCACCCAGCCGCTGGCCTTCGTACTCGATGCCGACCCATGAATGGTAACCTGCGTCCGTTACGGTCTTCAGCAGGCGGCGATAATCCTTGTCCGTTTCTTCACCGCGCTCGTCGAAGTCGTGAGATTTGGCGCTGACCGCTTTCGCAAACGGCATCAGCTCCGCCACGCCCTTGTATTTGTCGTAGGTTTCGCCGTTCCCAATGTTGAAGTTGCCGAAATCTGGCAGCGTGCCGCAACGCGGATGATCGACCAGCCGCATCACCGAGCTCAGCCATTGCCCGTTCGATGACAGGCCGCCGTGATTTTCGACAATGACGTTGATGCCGACCTGTTCGCCGTACTCGCAGAGGCGGCGCAACCCGTCCGCAGCCAGCCGCGCCTGCTCCTCCCAGCTGCCCTCGCTGGCCGCGTTCACTCGAATCGTGATACAGCCGAGCTGCTTCGCGGCAGCCACCCACTTGTGATGGTTCTCGATTGCCTGCGTGCGCTTGGCATTGTCCGGATCACCGAGCCGTCCTTCCGCATCGATCATGATCAGATGCTGTACGACGCCGTGATCGGCCGCACGCTCGTTCATCTCGCGCAGGTAGGCAGTATCGGTAGCCTTGTCCCTGAAGAAGCCGTTGACGTATTCGACGGCGTCCAGGTCGAACTCCTGCCGCGTTACTCGCGCGAAATCCAGATGATCGAGCTGCTGCCCCCGAATTGTTCGGTGCAGTGACCATTCGGCCAGCGAAATCTTGAACGGGAGTCGACGTGGGTCTGGCCGCCCCGAGGCGCACGCGATGGGATTCGCGGCCGCAACCGCGGCGAAGGCGGCCAGGAATTCCCTGCGACTGAGGGCATCGGGCATGCCCTCAAGTTAACCGGATAACGGACAGCGCCGCAATTCGCCGATCCTGGGTCGGGCTTGGGTTTGATTGGTGAAGCGGGGACTAAGGGCTACGTACGCCCAGAAGGTAATCCGCAGGCGCGAGGGCCTGCGGGAACGGAGTCCTGGCTACAGCAGTGATCGGCGAATGCGGGCGCTTCCGTCATGCTCGGACTCTAAAAGGCATTCGTCGTTCGCACATGGGCAGTGACTGCCCATTTTCCGAACCAAAAAAATAGGCAGTCACTGCCCATCCGCGTTGCGTGCTTCGCTGGTAGCGTACCTCATGATCAGTCGACCTATCGAATTAATGTTGCTCTATGTCTGGTTCGCAGCGCTCGCCATGGCGCCGCTGCCCGGCCAAACCATCGAAGAGCTCTGCCATGAGCGCGGCAGCCGAACCGATAATGCGTGGGTGCGCGTCTCCTGGACGGATATCGAGACGGCATTCGACGACGTGCGCGTCAGCTATTGCGTGTTGCGCGGCGATCCCGACGCGAAGCTGGCCTTCGAGCGCGATGCGGAAATCGTCTATCTCGCGCTTGCCAACGTGGACCGCAAAGTGGACCGCAGGTCTTATACGTTTTTTGTGAAGACCTCGGAGGGGCGGCTACTGAAGCAGGGCCCCGCGCTGCTCCAGCCGCTAGCGAAACAGCCGGTGAGCTGCCGGGTCGATGTGTGTCAGTTCTTCACAGAACCGGGGGAGCGTGTTATATCGGTCTCGGTGGAATCAGGTCAGCAGAAGAGACGACGCTAATGCTTCCGAGGAGGGAAGATGCCAAAGGCCACGAAGATCGTAATTCATTTCGACGACGGTACGACGCACGAGATTCAGGCTTCGAAGATGGGCTCGCTCTTTACGAGCGAAGCCCGGGCCAAGCTGTGCGGTCACAACCCGCCGTACGGCACGCCAGCTGGTAATCCGAACTCGGTCACGACCATGGACAGCGCTGACTGCTACTACGTCAACGGGGTTATCTACTGCCCGTGACAGCAGTCGTTTGGGTCGCTGCGCGAAACTCCGGTTCATCGCGCAGCGGCCGAAACATCCTGCCATTCACGATTCGCGGTTTGGCTGAAGGATTCGCTCGCCAATACTTGCGCAATAGGGCTAACGCCTGATCACGCTCCGTCAATAGAACACGCACGCCGGCTTCGAGATGCAGCAGTTCAGGATCAGTGGGAGCCATTGCGCGCGCTTGTCGAAGCATCGCACGGGCGCTATCAGCCTGTCCCGCGCGCGCGAGCACGGCCGCAGTCAAAGCCATCAGCCGCGGGTGCATGCTGGCGCGAATCGGTCCGGCGTCCGAGCTGGCGGCATTCTGAAGCAGCAACAGCGCCTTACGCGGATCGGGCGAGCCGGTGGTGCTCCAGCCGAGCAACACCAGGTCGCAGTATGTAGCAGGCCATTGATTGGGTTGACGACGTCGTACTTCATCGCACCAGTGCCCGGCTTCCACGTCGTCGCCAACTTCGAACGACGTAGTGAACAGACGAATTGCAATCTCCTCGACGTTAGTCAGGTAGGCGTCTGCGGCCAGAGCACGGCGCGCGGCCTGGCGCGCTTCCTCGAATCGGCCCTGCACGAACATGACCGCGCTCAAATTGCTTTCTGCCCGCGGCAGGTCGGCATTGATTGAAAGCGCCGTCTTCAGATCCCGCTCAGCGCTCAGCAGAATCGTATCCGCGCTCGCGCCGATCACAGCATTCCCGAGTGTCCACGCACTGAACTTGATCGCGCCCCTCAAGTCGTAAGCGGCACTGCTCGCCTCGTCGAGCGCGAGCGCGTGCTCCGCGTACTGTTGTGCCAAAGCCAACCAGCGCTCGTGCTGGGGCGGCCGGTCCGTCACCATGGACATCCATGCACGCCGCTCCGCGATCCGGCCGCGCAGTACCAGCGGTGCCGCCCAGTCCTTGTCCAGACGCGACGCACGCTCGAGCATCGAGTCCGCGCGCTCGAGCTCTGCGATCACCGCCGCGAAATCGCGGCTCCTGTCGAGCGAGTCCGCGTAGCTGCGCTGGTACTCAGCGCGCTGATACAGCTCCCAGGCTTGTACGACACGCGTTTCTGCTTGCCGCTCACGCAGCCGGATTTCCTCGCCGAGCGAGAAGCGCAGGAATGATGTGACTTCGCGCGCGACATCATCGAGCAGCGCGAACAGCTCACCCGCGGGACGCTCGAGCTGCTTCGATCTCACCACCATACCCGTCGCGCCATCGGCCAACTCGACAGTTACCCGCACCCGGTCATTGGAGCGCGTCACACTGCCGCCAACGATGGTGCCGACATCGAGCTGACGCGCGATGCTGTCGAGTGGTACCACGTGTCCGCGAAAGGGTCGCACACCGTTTTGCGAGATGACCTGGAGTTTGCGCACCTGACCCAACTGATCGATCAGCGTAGTCGTCAGCCCTTCGGCAAGGTAGCCGAGCTGCTTGTTCTCGCTTTCATCGTTGAAGTAGAGCACTGCAATGTGATCCGCGGGCAACCGATATGGCTTCGGCTTGCGGACCGCGAGCGCGCTCCACGTAAGTGCCGCAATGATGAGCGCGCCGGAAGCAACCGCGAACGCAAGGCGCGCCTTCTCGCGGCGACGCTTAGGCTCATGCACTGATGAAGGAGCGGCACTTTCGGCGCGGCGGAAGCCGTTGCTCTTGGCCTCGGCGCGTGCACGCACGGCGTGATGCAGCTCCAGGGTTTCCGCAGAAGGCTCCGCATCGAATTCGGATTGCAGCAGATCGCGCAGATCCTCGAAAGCCTGTAATGCCGCCGCCCGATCACCCGAGCGGTCCAGCAGTTCGATCAGACGTTGGTGATTGGGTTCGCTCAACGGCTGAATCGAAATAGCGCGGCGTGCAGACTCAATTGCCTGTGCCAGTTGGCCGGCTGCTGCCGCCTGCTCCGAAATACGCAGGCAAGCGGCCGCCGCCTGCGTCGCTATACGGGTGCGTTGTTCGGCCAGCCACCGCTCGAACTCCGGCGCATCATCGATCAGGAAGCCGGGCAGCAGCTCACCCTGATACAGCTCCATTGCTTCCGCGGGCAACCCTTTCTTTACCAGCTCACCGAATTCCGCCGCGTCACACCACAGTGCGCCTTCCGCCAGCCCAATGTCATCGTCGCCACGGTTGACGATGACGTCCTTACCGAGAGCCTGCCGTAAATGGAAGATCTGCTGGTTGAGTGCACCGCGCGCCCGTTCCTCGTCTGATTCCGGCCAGAAAAGCGCGAGCAAACGGTCCCGCCGGTGAAACATCGGCCCGCTCATCGCCAGATAGATGAGCACAGCCAGCCGCTTCGGTTGCCGCAAAACCGAGTGCAGCTGCGCGCCATCGAGCGCGCGCAGATCGACCGATCCGAGCGTCCGAAGACGGATCATCGCATCCGAAGGGCCCGTAAAGCCTTTACGGGACCACAGATAATTGTTGAATAAGAGATGGGTAAGGGCCCCCGCCTAACGTAGCCGAAGTTAATTCCAGAACGCTTGAAACTGCAACAAGACTCGGCGAGGGCATAATGCACGTTCGTGACTCATTGGCCGGCACCGGCCCATCCGCGGCAACAGTTCGGGACCGGATTCTTGGAGATACCTGGGGGCCGCGCGACGAGGCGCTGGTGTTCGCGGCGTCGTCCATTATCAACGAGATCACCAGCGCCCACTACGCTGGCGACATCGTGCAGCGGCAGGTCAGTACCGACCGTGGTTCGTACACACTTCAGGGCCGACATGTTGTCGGCGTTGGCGGCGCACAGCCGGTCGTCCTGGTGTATGCGGAACCGGCGGTGCCGGCCGCGCCGGCGTTGCCAACGGCGGAAGTCGTGCGCTCGGAGTTCGGGCTGACCCGCAAAGAGGCGGCGGTAGCCGTGCTGCTCGCGTCGCAATTGTCCAACGAGCGAATCGCGAGCGAGCTGTATATCAGCCCGCATACCGCGCGACATCACACGCAAAACATCCTGTCCAAGCTCGGTATCCGCTCGCGGCGCGAGGTTGCCGCCGCATTGGCGAAGGCGCGATCGTCTTGACCGCGGCGACGCGGCTCTCCTACCTTCCGCTTTCCTTTCATTCTCAACTCATTCAAGCTGGTGACGGCGCATATGGCGCAACGGGTACGTGTGATTGCGTTGTTGGCGACACTGTTTTCGGGAATTGCCGCGGCCTGCTCAATGAACACACAAAATCAATCCGATTGGATCACGCTTTTCGATGGCCGCGATGCGAGCGCGTGGCGTGGTTACCTGAAACAGGATTTGCCGGCGGGGTGGCAAATCGTGGGCGGTGAATTGACGCGCGTCGATCAGGGCGGCGACATCATCACGAAGGACACCTTCGAGAATTTCGACCTCACCCTGGATTGGAAGGTAATGAAGGGCGGTAACAGCGGTATCTTCTTCGGCGTAAAGGAAGACGCATCGCTGCCGGCCGTTTATTACAGCGGCCCGGAGATGCAGGTGCTCGACAACGTCGCGCATCGCGACGGTCTGGACCCGCGCACATCGGCGGGATCGAATTACGCGCTGCATCAGCCGATTCGGGATGTGACGAAACCGGTCGGTGAATGGAACAGCGTGCGGCTGATCGTGAACCGCGGGCATGTGGAGCATTGGCTGAACGGGCTGAAGCTGCTCGAGTACGAGCTGTGGAGCGATGACTGGAAGCGGCGCGTTGCCGAGAGCAAATTCAAGGAAATGCCCGAGTACGGCCTGACGAAACGCGGCCATATCGCTTTGCAAGACCATGGGGATCGAGTGGCGTTTCGCAATATCAGAATACGCAGACTAGACTAGCTCGAGAGTGTGGGAATGCGGGAATGTGTGAGTGTGAGACAATAGGTCGCACACTCGCACCCTCGCACACTCTCATCCTCGCTCACTAAAGGGAAGCTAATGCTCAGCGTACGTCTCAGACTGTCGGTCATGATGTTTCTCCAGTACTTCATCTGGGGCGCATGGTTCGTCACGCTCGGCACGTATCTCGGGCAGACGCTGCGCTTCGATGGTACGCAGATCGGTCTGGCGTACGGCAGCATGGCGATCGGGGCAATGATCTCGCCGTTCTTCGTCGGTATGGTGGCGGACCGCTTTTTCCCGACCGAGAAGATTATCGGCGTGCTGCATTTGATCGGCGCAGTGGTGTTGTATGCGGCATCGACAGCCGGCGAGTTCGGTGTCTTCTATCCGATTCTGATCATCTATGCGCTCTGTTACATTCCGACTCTTGCGCTCACCAATTCGATCTCATTCCACAACATGAATAATCCCGCCGCCGAGTTCCCGCGCGTGCGCGTGCTCGGAACTATCGGCTGGATCGTGGCGGGATTGATCATTGGCCGCATGGGATTGGAGACGGCTGCGACACCAATGCGAATTGCGGCGGGTGCGTCGGTCGTGCTTGCACTCTATTCGTTCCTGGCGTTGCCGCACACGCCGGCGCCCGGCGCCGGCAAGCCGCTTCGCGCGCACGATGTGCTCGGGCTGGACGCGCTCGCGCTGATGAAGGACCGTTCTTTTGCGACGTTCGTCGTGGGCTCGTTCCTGCTATGTATTCCGCTTCAGTTCTACTACACGTTCACGAACCTCTTTCTGAATGAGATCGGCGTGACCGAGCCGGCCAGCAAGATGACCATGGGTCAGATGTCGGAGATCCTGTTCATGCTGCTGATGCCATGGTTCCTGCTGCGGCTCGGTGCCAAGAAGCTGCTGTTGATCGGCATGTTCGCGTGGGGACTGCGCTATGTCCTGTTCAGTATGGGCGATGCCGGCTCACTGGTGTGGATGCTCTACCTCGGCATCATCCTGCACGGCATCTGCTACGACTTCTTCTTCGTCACGGGCCAGATATACGTGGACCAGCGGGCGGGCACGCAGATTCGCTCGGCAGCGCAGGGATTTCTCGCGTTCGTGACGCTGGGCGTTGGCTACTTCATCGGCGGCATCGTCTCGGGTCGAGTCGTGGATGCATACGCGTCAGGCGGCGCGCACAACTGGAAAGGCATTTGGCTGGTGCCGGCGATCGGAGCGTTCGTGGTGCTGGGCCTGTTCGCGGTCTTTTTCCGTGAAACCGAGGCTGCTCGGCCGGCTGGTGCGGCGCCGGTTGCGGCTGGTGGCGACTGACGGACCTGTGTCCCAAGTTCCATGCTGGCCGATTTTCGAATGCGGCAGCCGAATATTAGGACCAAGTTCCCGGGTGATTGCACCTTACGTCATGTTTTAACCGGCCATCATGGAACTTGGGACACAGGTCCGATAAAACCACCAGGCAGCGCACTCTTGTTCGAAGTCGTGTCCAACACCAAATTGGTTTTCCGTGGAACGACACCCCTTCGAGCCAGTTCGGGCCCGCGAATCGCGGCCGGGACTGGCTTTTTTCTTTGCAGCTCAAACCCCATCAGGAGAGTCATCATGGTGAGCCGGATTGCTGCAATTGCCGCAGGAGCACTGTTGCTGGCGGCATGTCAGGACTCGACCAAGCCGACGGGAGTCGATGTCGGTGAGCGGCGCTTCGCAGCAGGTGGCGGCTCGGATGTTGGCGGCACCGTGTACTCGAGCCCGGGCACGATCACGCTGCGAGTGGAATGGGGCTCGAGTTTCCAGAACTCGAAGGAGATCACGAAGACGGGCGATGGCGCTTATTCCTTTGGCGTCAGCATTGGGACCAACACGAAGTACCGGGTGATCGGCAAAGCAGCGCCCACCGGCTGGGCGTGCCGCGGTAAGCAGATCGATCGCTTCATGACATCCGATGCCGCGACCAAGACCCACGTCTACTGCGCGACCGCCAGCTCCTCGGGCGTGCGCGTGGCCTCATGGAACCTGGAATGGTTCGACATTAACGACCCGGTCGCGAAGAAGCAGGCGATTGCCGGGCTGCTGAACCAGTACAACTTCGATGTTCTGATCGCGAACGAGATTCTCGACGCTGCTTCCTGGAGCGATTTCATCGCGAACTACCTCGGCAATGCCACGAACTGGGATTACCGGATCACGGAGTCCGGGTGCTCGCTGCGGCAGGTCACAATGTGGAAGAAGAGCACGGTCACGTTCCTGTCGGGCTACGAGCTGAACAAGGCGAACTCGGGCGGCTTCATTGATGAAACCACGTCCATCTGGGATGACTGCGCCGGGCGGCGTCCTTACGTGGCGACCTTTTCGGTCAACAACTCCACCGTCACGTTCACGACCGCGAGCGTCCATTTCAAGGCGGGCACGACCTCGACCGACTGCCAGCTTAGAAAAGATCAGGTTGACAGCTACGTGAAGTGGGCGGACTGGGCCGACATGGAGACGAAAAACTTCGTGACCTTGGGCGATTTCAATGACCGTCTGCCCGGCAAGGGCAACTGCAAGTCGCTCGACGCCCTGGCGGCCATGGAGTCCTTTGCCGGCTTCAAGTTTGCGACGGCGCAGCCCGATTATACCTACGCCCACATGATGGGCAATGGCCTGGTCACCTACGACACGAAGAGCTTTCAGAACACGATCGACCATCTGTGGGTGAGCAGCGGGCTGTTCAATCTGCTGGTCGCGGCGGTGGACACCTATGGCAACCTTGCCAACGCCGTGCAGGCCAACATGTACTTCACCGACTTGGGCGAGCCGGACCACAGCCCGCCGTTCATGGTGATCAAGAAGTAGCGGGCGGCGAACAACCGGAGGCCGTGAATTGTGCGGACGGCCTCCGGCCGCTATCTCTGAAGATAGGCGATGCCGTCAGGACCAGTCCCAGTAGCAAAGGTCCCCACAACAGCGAAGCTCTTCAGATCGATCACCGCGACCGCGTCGGCGCCCGTCAACGCTACAAACGCGCGTGAGCCATCCGGTGAGAACACGGCTCCAATCGGTGTGCCCGAGACCTTCACTGCTGCCTTCTCTGCACGCTCGGCCGTATCGAAGAAGCGGACTGTCTGTGCTCGCGCACTACTGACCAGAGCCAGTTTGCCATCCGGCGAGAAATAGACGCGGATCGGCACGCCGGCGGCCGGCAGTGTCGCCACTTTCTCGCCTTTCGCGACGTCGAACACCGTCACGGTGCCGGCGCCGTTGCTGCCCACCCACAGCTCGCGTCCGTCGGGAGAGAGCGCGATCGCCTCGGCTTGAGGAGCGACCTCGAGCGTGCGCACCAGCGCCTGATTCGTCAAATCCACTTCGCTGGCCGTACCGCTGCCGATATTGGCGGTGAACGCGCGCGTACCCTCAGCGTTTACGGTGACCATGTGCGTGCCCTGCTGATCGGTCGCAACGTGGCCGGTAATCGCGCCGGCTACGACGTCGACAATCACAATGGCTCGTGAGGTTTCGGATGTTACCACGACCGTTCTGTTGTCCGGCAGAAAGACCAGGCCATGCGGCCGCGTGAACGTATCCAGCGAGATGGTGCGCACGACATCCAGAGTGCCGGTATCAATGACGGACAACGAATTGCCCGCCGGCTGCGCGCCGTAGTTCGCAACTACCGCCAGCTCGCGATCGGGCGAAACCGCAACCTCATGCGGGCCAACCCCGGTAGGAATGCGCTTCAGTGTCTTGCCGGTCGCAACCTCGATGACAGACAAGTCTGCGTCCTGCTTGTTGCCGACCAGCAGCAAATCCTGCGCAAGCGCAGGCCGTACGACCAGCATCGCACTGATCGCACTCATCGCTCTAATCGCACTTATCGCTCTAATCGCTCTCATCGCGGTTTCCACGTCCCCGCAGCAACGGCCGGGATGAACGACTCGAGGTTCTCGCTTTCGAAGTCGATCGTGCGTCCGAGTTCCGCGCTGCGGTACGCGGCCATCAGCATGCGCACGACTTCGACGCCGTCCTCAAACGTCAACAATGGTTTCTCCTTGCCCTTGAACACGCGCACGAAGTGACGATCCTCCGCTTCATAGCCGTAAGTCGCGGCCTCCTCAGGGACGACCGGCATTTGACCCATTTCGGCGTTCTGTTTTTCGACGAGGTCCTCGCCTTGCGCGCCCTTCACTTCGCGACTGAAAAACAACGTCAGCCCCGTATCGAGCGAATTCCAGCGCAATGAGTATTCGGGGCCGAGCAGCTCCGCGGACAAACGCAGGCCCGCGCCGACATAACTCCACGACGTGGTCGCTTCACCGAGCACGCGCAAACCGTCCTCGGTCTCGAACTCGACCATCACACTCGCAAAATCTTCCGCCGGATTTTTCGAGTAATCGACCGCGGGTCCCATCATCTGCGTAAGCTTCCTGGCGTATTCCGGGCGCGTCCACTTGAGGCTCGCAATATGACCGGTCACCTTGACCGGTCTGACGGATTCGCGACTGGCGCCCGGCTCCGTCAGCAAATGTCGAATCACGAGCGCCGAATGGCACATCATGTCGTTGAGCACGCCGCCGCCCTGAAGCTGACCCTGCCAGAACCACGGCATATGTGGGCCACTGTGTTCTTCGGCCGCGCGCGCGAGGTATGGGCGCCCGGTGGTTGCCGCGCCGCGCGCCCACGTCAGCATTTTGCCGCGCGTCAAATGCGGCGAGAAAACCTGGTTCTCGAGATAGCCGTGCGCGAGGCCGACACCATTGACCAGGTCGAGCAGCTTGCGCGCTTCCGCCAGATTGCGCGCGAGCGGCTTTTCGCATGCGATGCCCTTGAGCGTGCCGCGACCACTCTCGATCACGCGCACGATCTCCTCGACATTCTCGATGCGCGCGTGGTTCGGGCCATTCAGCCAGAGCGCATCGATAGCCGGATCCTCGACCATTGCAGTGATGGACGCATACGCCTTCGCATTGCCCACATCGAGCGAGCGAGTGTATGCGGCAGCGGCCTCCGCGTTTGCGCGCGTCGGGCTGTAGATGCCGCGCACTTCCGCGTCACGCACCGTGACGAATCCCTGAATGTGGAAGCGCGCGTTGAAGCCGCTGCCGATGATGCCGATGCCGAGAGGTGAGCTACTCATTGTAAGACACGCCGAGTTTATTCAATGCGGCCGGCGGACAGCCATCCCAGCTCGGAACGAACGTGTTGCCGATATATTGCAGATCGTCGATGCCGACCCTGGTCGTCCAGAAGCCGGTCAGCGTCAGATTGCGGAAGGACACGAAATACGCGCTGCCTTCCTTCAGCTCCGCCGGAGCTTTCTTCGGCCACGCAAGATCATCCAGCAGCGAGGCGTGCTGCGCGGCGTCGCAATCTGTAAAGATTTTGCCAAAGCGTCTCACGGACTCGCCATCGATCCACGCGAGACCGTTCCGCATGCGCTCCTGGTTGTTCGGCTGATCGATCATCATGAAATCCATGAACTCCGGCACGCCGACATCGGTCGCGCTGCCGCTGCGCTCGTCGCGCGGGATGATCAAGTCCGACAGCATGCGGACAGTCTGCCATTCCGCCGGGGTGAAAAACTCTGGTTCGTAGCCGCCAGCCGCGAGCGCGGCCGCAATACGAGTCTGAGCCATCATGACTTCAGGCTCACTCCAGACCAGCCCGGCACTCGCGCCGAGCGGAACAGCTGCGACAACCTTGAGTGCAGTTCGTCTATCCATGATTATATGCTCCCATGCTCCCATGCTCCCATGCTCCCATGATCCCATGTTACAGTGCGTTCTGCTTCCATTGATCGGCGATGTAGTCGCTCGCGCGCCAGGACAGCGCGAGAATCGTCCAGGTAAGATTCTTGTCGGCCTGCGAGACGAACGGTCCCGCGTCCACGACAAAAAGATTCTTCACGTCGTGTGACTGCTGATACTTGTTGAGAACCGATGTGCGCGGATCGTTACCCATGCGGGTAGTACCGGCTTCGTGAATGATCTGACCGCCGCGTGTAATGCCGTAATTGCCTTCCGCGCTCGGCATGACCGAGGTCGGCGTGCCACCCAGTGTCGTGATCAATTCACGAAAGGTCTGCTGCATGTGTCTGACCTGATTGATTTCTTGGTCGCTCCACTGGAAATGAAATTTCAGCACGGGAATGCCGTACTTGTCTTTCACCTGCGGATCCAGCTCGCAGAAACTGTTTTCGTTCGGAATCATCTCGCCGCGGCCGTCGAACCCGATCGTGGTGCCGTAAAACTGGCGGCACTGATCCTTCAGGCTTTTGCCCCAGCCACCGCCGCCGGGAAGGTTGTCGATGCCGTTCATGAAGCCGTAACCGGGCGCGCCGCGCCGGCCCCCGCCGAACTCGATATGATAGCCGCGCGGAAAGTCGAGCTTCTTATTGTCGAGCCACCATGGCATGTACATGTGCAGGCTCGCGCCGTCTTCGTTGTGCGGCACGCCGTGATCGAGTTGCGGGAAGTAGCCACCTACATAAGTGCCGGTGCTGTCAGTCAGATACTTGCCGAGCACTCCGCTCGAATTAGCAATCCGCGAGTTGAGCAGAATGCGGGTCGATTCGCACGCGCTGGCGGCCAGCACGACGATCTTCCCTTGAACGTGCTCGTCCTCTCCGGTTTTCACATCGATATAGCTGACGCCATTCGCCTTTCCATCTTTGCCCATGGTGACTTCGCGCACCATCGCAAATGGAATCGTGGTAAGCCGGCCGGTCTTCTCCGCGGGCGGCAGTAGCACACCCGGCACCGAGAAATTCGAGTGCGTCATGCAGCCACGCCCACACTGTCCGCAGTAGTGGCACGCAGGCCGGCCATTCAGCGGCTTCGTGAGAATGGACATGCGTGAAGGAATGCACGTAATGCCCAGTCGGTCCGCGCCCTTTTTGACGAACAGCTCGTAGCAGCGCGGCTTCGGCGGTGGCTGGAAGACGCCGTCCGGCTCGTTGTGAATGCCTTCGATACTCCCGTAGATGCCGATCAGCCGATCAATGCGGTCATAGTACGGCTTTACGTCGTCGTACGTGATCGGCCAATCATCACCGAGGCCATCAATCGACTTGCGGCGGAAATCATCGGGTCCGAAGCGCAGCGAGATGCGACCCCAGTGATTGGTGCGCCCGCCGAGCATACGTGCGCGCCACCACAGAAAGCTCTCGCCTTCCGCAACCGTGTAGGGTTCGCCCTCGAGCGTCCAGCCGCCAATGCAGCCGTCATATTCGCCGAATGGCTTGTCCGGCGATGCGGCCGCGCGGCGCGGCGAATCGTAGGGCCACTTCAGCATTGCCGAATCGGTAGCGGAATTCCACAGCTGGCCTGCCTCGAGCAGCGCGACGCGCGCGCCTGCCTGCGTCAAAACCATCGCTGCCATGCCGCCGCCCGCGCCGGAGCCGACGATCACGACATCATAGACCGGTCGGGATTTCTTTACTTGCACGCGATACCTCAGGAAGGAGATTCAGGGCGAATATTAGCGCGCGAACGCGGGAACGCGAGAGCGTACCGGCTCTTCCGCTACAACCGTTGACCGGGCATGGGTGTCTAATTCCATGGTATACCCAAGCGGTATTGAAGACATTAAAATAGAACGACTTAGCATCATTTAACCCGCACGTCCGTGGATTTCAGAAAATTCATCTCCGAGATACAGCGCAGACACGTCGGCCGAGTGGCAGGCGTGTACGCCGTCGTGGGCTGGATCGTTATCCAGGTCGTGGCGACGGTCTTTCCGCTGCTCGGCGTATCGGAGCTGGCGGCCAAAGTCGTCGTCATCCTGATCGCGCTCGGATTCCCGATCGCGGTCGCGGTTGCCTGGGCGTTCGATCTAACGCCGAGCGGACTTCAACGTACCGAGCCGCTGCCGGACGCTGGATCAATGCGCGCGCCCGACGCGACCTACTATGGCCGCGCGCTCGGCTTCTTCGGTGTTGGCTACGCCATGATCGCGCAGGCATACGCGCTGCTGCCGGCTTATGGCGATTATCCTGCGTTCGAGGCAGCGAGCAAGGGGCAGGCAGCGGCGGCTCGCGCGCTCGAGCTCAATCCGAACCAGGCTGAAGCGTACGCTGCGCTTGGCCAGATCCGTCAGAACTTCGAATGGGATTTCGAGAGTGCGGAGCGTTCTTACAAGCGTGCTATTCTTTTCAACAACGGGTATGCCACCGCGCATCAATGGCGCGCGGAGGCGCTCCTGCCGCAGCCAATCGCATCATTGACCGGCTGCTCGCTGCCAATCCGGATTATCCGCTCGCACTGATCAGCAAAACGTCGCTCGCGATCATGAACAAGCAATCCATGCTGGCGCGTCCCATGATGCAGCGCATGAGCCAGAACGATTCGCTGTTCGCGCGCGCACTCGACGCGGTTGCGCTCGCGGCCGCGGAGCCGGCGCGCCGCCAGGACGCGCGCCAGGCGCTTGCTTCAGTCAAGGGACGTTCGGCCTCGGAGCTGGGACTCTGGTATGCGCTCGCGGGATCGAACAATGAAGCGCTGGTGAGCGTTCGACGTGCGTATGACTCCGGCGCGGATGTCAACCTGCCCTTTATGCTTCTGCATCCCGCATTTGACGCGATTCGCTCGCAAGAGGATTATCAATCGATCCTGAGCGAGCTTCACATGGTCGCGAGCTGAGACATTCAATTTTTCTTGCGACGCCGGAACAAAACATAACCGTATACAAAAAAGCCGATGAGGACGAGCTCGATGATCAACCAGGTGGTAAACTTCATTTGAATTTATGAGTCTCAATGCAAGCTGAAAAATTCGCCGGCTACTTCATGCTGGTCACGGCGTTGATCGTCGCTATTCCGGTTGTGCTACAGCTGCGCGCGCGCGCGGCCGATTGGAAGCACGCCTGGTCGCCGGTGCTGTTCTGCCTCGGTCTGGCTCTGACCGGCGTGGCCTTCGCATTCACGACCGATCCAAATCAGACGAGCATCGCGGTTGCCGGAGTAGCCGCGATGCTCGTCGGACTCGTGTTCGCCCAGAAAACTACACGCCCCTCGCGCCGTCAGCGCTGATCTATTCTATCGGCACCGCGCGCCGCCACCTGGTTGCGCCGGCCCGCGCAAATAACACGTCATAGGGCTGCTCGAATCCGGCAGGCGCATACAAGCTGGTGGTGCCGGCATTGCCGATCGGCTGGAGTTTCACGCCAGGCAATGCGATCGCCGCAGGCTCCAGCAGCCACCTGCGATCCGCGAATGCAAACATCGCAACCTGCTCGCCGGCCGCGGGCGCGTAAGTTTGAAATTTCTCGGGCTTGTTTGCAGCCTCGACGGAGCTGCTCGCGTCCGGCCAGCCATTGCATGCCGCGAGCGCCACGCTGCTCGCCAATACGGCAAGCGCGATTCGAATCGTCATAAGTCTCCTGCTTGCGAGACACGTGATTGCGGGCAACATTCTTGCCGCGCAGGAACCACCTGTCAACTCCAGGACTGATCGGACGCATGCGAATTCCGCTCGACCCGGTACCCGTAGCTCTGGGCATCTACGTCCACGTAGGCGAGCTGCTCGCGCGTGCTGCTGGCAAGCGCGAAGACGGTTCCGCGCAGGCCCTGACCAAGCGGCTGGCGCGCCAGCGGCAATCGGCGGACAAAGACGTGCAGAAACTGGTGCGTGCAATGCACGCCGATGTGAAGAACGCCGACAAGCTGCTGAAGAAAACCGCCGATGTCTGGAAGATCTCTCAGGAGACCGATCTCGTCGACCTGGTGATTCTCGCGCGCGGTGAGGAGCCGCAGCCGCGTGCCTATGTTCTGCTGCTGGCCAGGGACATCAAGCCGTTGCTGATTTCGATCGCGGAAGCCGCGCGCGGCGCAGGCGAGTCGGACGCAACCGTGGCGGCCATCGAAGCCGCCGCGAACGGCATCGCTGCAAAGCCGAATGAGTATATGGCGTTCGGGTTTGATCCGTGGCAGGGATAGTTGCGATGATGCGATTGGGGCGATTAGTGCGATTAGTGCGATCTATGGAACGCACTTTCGGACGCTCGCACCTATCGCAGCTATCGCATCCATCGCTCTTATCGCTTTAGGGCCTCCACCAGCTCGTTGCCCAACGCTTCCACCTGCCAGCCGCGTATTCCCTCAATGTTCGCGAGCTCCGCTACCGACTGCGGGTTAACGCGCGCGATATCGTCCAGCTGATTGCGCGGCATCAGAAAGCCGCGATCCAGCTTCAGGCGATCGGCCACCTGATCGCGAACAGCCCGCAGCTTGTCCGCGCGCGTCTCGAACTCGGCATCCGGTGGCGGCCTGC
>JBQTID010000194.1:0-8272 GCA_052389275.1 Gemmatimonadota bacterium
AGGAGTTCGACCGCCAGCTGTCTTCGGGGCCGGGTAACGGCAGCTAGGGTCAGACGACGGAACTCGTACCCGGCGCAAGGCTTAGAAGGAAACAGTTGTCACAACCAACCGCACCCAGGCGTTTCTAGAATGACGCTTGGGCCCAGGGGCCGAGTGGATTTCGACGCACTTTTCCAGAGGCTGTATCCATCGCTTTTCAGATATCTGCATCGGCTGACTGGCGATGCGGACATTGCGGATGACATTGCGCAGGAAGCCTTCGTTCGCCTCCTGAAGCAGTCGCTGCCGGAAGCGGAGGTTCGTCCCTGGCTATTCACCGTCGCAATGAACCTGGTGCGCGATCACGCGCGCAAAGTCGAAAGGCGACAGAGGTTGCTCACAACCGCACCGATTCTGGTTTCACCGTCCGTGCTCCCGGACGAAGCAGTCGAGCGATCCGAGGCCGTTGGCTCGGTCCGCATCGTGCTGGATCAGCTTTCGACGCGCGACCAGCAGCTGTTGCTGATGCGCGAGGAAGGTTTCAAGTACGAGGAGATCGCACGCGTAATAGGAGTGGCACCGGCATCCGTCGGCACCCTGATTGCACGGGCACTACGCCGGTTCGCAGAACTTTACGAGGCACAAGGTAAATGATGGCGCACATTGATGAGGGCACCCTCCAGGCTTACCTCGATGATGAGGTCGGTGCCCGCGCCGATATAGAAGCGCATCTGAGCGCATGCGGTACTTGCGCCGCCGAGCTGGAACGGCTGCGTAGCGCGTCACGGTTGTTTGCGTCCGTCTTCCATAACGCGGACGTACAGGCACCCGCGTTGCCGGCTTTCGCCGCGGTGAGGCGCGCCCACATTCAGCCAATTGCCCGGCCGCGTGTGCCGCGTATGCCGCTGACGCGCGCCGCGCTGCTGCTGTTCGGCTTTGCGGCTGTTGCATCAGCGACGATTCCCGGCTCACCCGTGCGCGGCTGGCTTGCCGGCGCGCTGCGCGGCGTGGGCGGGTTGCCGGATCAGCCAGAACCGGCTGCCATTGTGACCGACTCACCAGCGTCCGCCGGCGCTGTGGAGGAGGGCAGCGACGCGGCTGCACTCTCCATCGAGCCCGTCGCCGGACGGATTCGCATCATTTTGACGAACGTTTCACCAGAAACGAATGTGCGCGTCCGCCTGATCGACGGCGGCCGCGCGCTGGTCGAGACGTCCGGCGAAGCGTCACGCGCCCGGTTCCGTACCGGCCCCGGCCGAATCGAGCTGATCGGCGTCGGCAAAGGCGAGGTCGTGGTCGAGATTCCCGCGGCGGTGACGGACGCGCTGGTGGCAGCAGACGGAAAGGTGTTGTTCGAGAGACGGTGGTAGGGCGATAAGTGCGATAAGTGCGATAAGTGCGATAAGTGCGATAAGTGCGATGGGGGTGTAGGTTCCCGTCGCTTTTTTCGTTTCTTATCGCTCCAATCGCACTTATTGCTATGGAAAATGGACCTTTATGCAGGAGAAGCACGTAGACACGTAATCACGCATAAGTTAGAGTAGAACATGCTCGCTGCGCTCTCCCTCGTGTTTCTGACGGCGGTCCAGCAGGGTCCCATGGCGACCGTGTATGGGCAGGTACGCAGCGATGCCATGAGCTTGCCCCTTTCAGGCGCTTCCATCCAGGTCATCTCCGCGGGCATTTCGAGTCACGCGACTACCGACAGTTTCGGCGTTTACCGCTTGAGAAACGTGCCCATTGGCAGGCGGCTGTTGCGCGCCACGCACATCGATCACGCGCCGCTCGAAGTTGAAATCGTGGTTTCTGACCGAACCGAGCTGGTGCTCGACTTCGCGCTCGAATTGCGTCCGGTAAAGCTGCCGCCGATCACCGCGCGCGCAATTGCGTTCAAGGCAGCGGGCGACACGCTGGCCGCAGACGCGGGGGCGCTCGGACAGGCCAACGTGCGGGCACTCGAAGGATCACCCGGCGTGGCGGAAATCGGCCTTGCCGAGATGACGCGCGAAGTGCCCGGGCCGGAGCCGCCGGATCCTTCCGACGTGCTATACGTTCGCGGCGGTACGACCGATCTGAAACTGGTGCTTCTGAATGGCGCGCCGGTCTTCGCGCCATTCCACCTCGGTGGCTTGATCAATCCGCTGGATGGCGATCTCATGCGCGCCGCTCGGCTGTATGTCGGCGGCGCGCCTGCTCGTTACGACGGCGGATTGTCGTACGTGATGGACCTCGAGACGCGCGCAGGACGAAGCAATCAGAGTCGCGCCAGCGTTGCGGTCGATCTGCTTTCGACACGCACCGTGCTGGAAGGGCCACTTACGAACAAGTCGACGTATCTGCTCGGCGCACGTTCAGTGCACGGCATTGGCGCTCGCGCATTCGTCGGTCCGAGTTTCCCGTACGCGTACGCGGATGGCATTGCACGCATCGACTTTGCCGCGCTCGGCGGCGATCTGACCCTGGCCGGTTTCTGGAATCACGAAGCGGTCCAGCTCGACAGCGTTGCGGGCGGACGCGCAAAAGCGTCGTGGGGCAACACGTCGGGCTCGATTCGATACCGCAATACAATTGGCGGCGCTGATGCCGAGCTTACAGTCGCGGCCGGCCGCTTCCACACGCAGCTGCCGGTCGGCATCGTGCGGCCGATCGTCACCGATGGCGTGGCTGACCGGTTGCGCGCTTCGATGCATTTCACCAACAACTACGGTCCGATCAATCTTCAGTTCGGCGGCAGCTTCGACCAGCAGAGCTACGGATACCTGGCGTGGCCTCGTTTTGCTACACGTGATTCGCTGTTGTTACGAGCGGCTGCGGATGGCGCGATCCTCGGCCTCTACGTAGATGGGCAGTGGCAGCCGTTCAAGCGTCTTACGCTGCGTACTGGTCTGCGCTCGGATCTCTTTGCTTACGACGACGCGCCGCGCATCGCGCCCCGCCTAGCCGCCACGTTCATGCTGACCGACAAGGCAGCGCTCACCATCGCCGGCGGCCGTTACCGGCAGTACGTGCGCGCGGGCACGGGTAACGGCGTGATCGGTACGCCGGTCGCCGACAGCACCCCGGGTCCCACCCTCGCGATAGCAAAGGCCTCGCATCTCGTGATCGGTCTGGATCAGGATCTCGGTGATGGCGTGCGCGTGGCAGTCGAAGGCTATTACAAGGCGTTCGAGGGGTTGCCCGCGAGTCAGGGCGGCGACCTGACCGAAGCTTCCGGCCTGGATCTATGGGTGCGCCGCGGCACCGGCAGCTATACCGGCTGGCTCGGCTATTCACTCGCGTGGATCTGGTCGATCGATCATGGTGCGGGCGCCGGCACAGAGATTTTTGCAGGACGCCAGCTGCTGAGCGCGGGCGCGAGCGGACCGCTCGGGGCGAGTGGCAAGTTCGATCTGCGTGTCGCGTACGGAGCTGGATTGCCATTTACGGCGATCCCCGAGCCGGAGGCCGCGCCGCCGGTGTTCACTGCGCTGCTCAAGCCGAAGACCGCAATCGGCACGGTGCCTGATGACAACTTCACGTATCCGAGCCCGCCCGACGAGCAGTACTTGCGCGTCGATGCGCAGGTCGCGCGGACGTTCGTCACCGATTGGCGCGGCTTCGCTTTCGAGCTGACACCATACTTCAAGGTGCTCAATGCATTGGACCGCCGCGATGCGTTGTTCTACCATTTCGATCGCAGCCAGCAGGAGCCACAGGCGCGCGCTGTTGCCGCGCTGCCGGTGCTGCCCATTGTCGGCCTGGAGTGGCGGTTCTAGACCGTATGGCCGGTAGAGAGTTTCGTTATGAGTGGGAGTGGCGGCTGGCCGCCACTCCTGCTGCTTTGTGGCCGCTTGTTTCCGATACCAATCGTTTCAATCGTGATGCTGGTGTGCCGTACATCGAAGAGCGCGCCGGCGTGACGCCGGGCACGCGCCGGTTTCGGCTGCGTCGTTATGGCGTGCTGGTGGCATGGGATGAGGAGCCGTTCGAGTGGGTGCGGCCGCGCAGCTTCGGCGTGTTGCGCCGCTACCTGTCGGGCCCGGTGCGCGAGCTGCGCGTGCTCACGCAGATCGTGCCGGACGGCGAGACGCACTGCGTAGTGCGCTATCAAATCACGGCGGTTGCGCGCAACCCGCTGGCCTTCGCTGCGATTCCCATAGAGATCGGTCTGATCAGCGCACGTCGCTTCCGCGCGGTGTTCGAGCGCTACGCGCGTGAGGCGCAATCGCAAGCGCGATCGTTTTCGCTACCTCAGTCGCAGCCGGACATGCTGCCGAAGCGGGCGTCGTTGCCGCCGGGCGGAGCTGAACGCCTCGAGCGCGTGCGCGCGACACTGGCTGCGACTTTCGACGCCGATCTCGTCGACAGGCTGCTCGATGTGGTTACACGCGCACAGGATCTCAGTGTCGCGCGTATGCGCCCCTACCTGCTGGCGGATTTCTGGAATGTGCGACGCCGCTCGGTCGTTGATCTTTGTCTTCACGCTACCCGCGCGGGACTGCTCGATCTGCAATGGGATGTGCTCTGTCCGCTCTGCCGCGGCGCGAAGCAGTCCAACGAATCGCTGCGCGGCATCTCGCAACCAGTCCATTGCGACGCCTGCAACATCGATTTCTTCGCGAATTTCGAGCAGCAAGTCGAGCTGACGTTTCGCCCGAACCCCGCGATCCGTGCGATCGATGTGTTTCCCTATTGCATCGGCGGCCCCAATCTCACGCCCCACATCGTAGCGCAGCAGATCGTACCGGCGCACCAGGCGCAAAGCATAAGGCTCGAGCTGGAAGCTGGGCGCTATCGCATCCGCAGCGCGGAGATCGCAGGTGGTGAATTATTCACGGCTGACACGGGCGGCGAGCACGACGTCGTATTGAACAATACCAGCGACGAGCGGCGGCTGCTGATCGTGGAGCGCATGGCATGGAGCGATCAGGCGCTGACCGCGGCCGAGGTGATCGCGCTGCAGGAATTTCGCGACCTGTTCTCGGCCGAAGCGCTGCGGCCCGGTGAAGCGATCAATGTCGGCACCATGGCCATCCTGTTCACCGATCTGCTTGGTTCGACGCGCATGTACCGTGAGATCGGCGATGCGTCCGCGTTCGGCCGCGTGATGGATCATTTCAGTGTGTTGCGCGAGGCGATGCGGGAAGAAGATGGCGCGCTGGTCAAGACCATCGGCGATGCGGTCATGGCGGTGTTTCGTCGTCCGGCCGGCGCGATCCGCACCGTGTTGCGCGCACAGCAGCTGCTGGCCGCGTTGCCCGAGGGCGTGCGCCCGCCCAATCTCAAAGCCGGCATTCACGTCGGACCATGCATCGCGGTAACGCTCAATGAGCGACTCGACTACTTCGGTTCGACTGTCAACATCGCGGCGCGCCTCGGCAGTCTGTGCGCTGGCGGGCAGATCATCATTTCCGATACAGTCGCGGCAGACCCGGAAGTTCGATCGCTCTTGACCGAGCCGGACATCGCGGTGGCGGCATGCGATGCGCAGCTCAAGGGCTTCGATGACGAGGCAGCGCGCCTGCTGCGCATCATACCGACTTCGGCTGCGCCTGTGCCGGTGCCTTCGTAAGAAGGTTGATTCCCTCACGGCAACTCATTACCGTTTCCCAACATGGTGTATTACGCGAAAGTACCGATCCGGCGGCTGATCCCAACCGTTCTGGTCCGACTCGCGACTGAGGACGGCGAGATCGCGTTCCGCGCGCGGTGGAAACGCTCCGCGCTCGAACTCCAGCGCGTCATCCTCTTCAAGCTGCGCAGAGGCAAGCCGCTCTGGTTCGAAGACGATCGAGGCCACGATCTCGTCTTCCGCGCGGACCGTGTGTGGGCGGCACTCGTGGACGGTCGCTAAATGCTCGCCTTCCTCGCACAGGCAATAGGCGATGTTCCGGTCGAGCATCAGGTGCCGGGCTTTCTGCAACGATTTCTCGAGTTCATCGACACACCCGCACCCTACAGCCCTTTCAGCGAGTATCTGCTGATTCTCTTCGTCCTCTGGTTTCTCGCGCGCCGCAGTGAAAAGAAGAAAGATTTCAGCGCGGAAGCGCAGCAGGTGCTGGACGAAAAATTCAAACGCGGCGAGCTCGATCGCATCAGCTACGAGAAGTATCGGCAGGAGCTGTCGATGCGGGTCAAGAAGGATTAAACGCCTTTTTCGCGCCACAGTCGGTCAAGCATCTCATGACGCGGTCCAATTAATTCCCTCCATTCCTTCAACGCATAAATGCCGTCGCTCGGGTAGGGTGGTCGCACTTCAGGCGGTTGCCAGCCAAGTTGTTTTTTCACGGCTTTCCGGAGAGCAGCGCGCGCTTCGAGCATGCGGGTGTGGAACAGCGTGTCCTTGCGTGCGTAAGGACTCATGTTCTGCGCGCTCGGATGCGTCAGCCAGAGGATCGGCGGCAGTTCCGGCCATTCCGCTGTTTCGCCTCGCCTGAAGCCGGCTTTCTCGAGTTTGCTCAGCGACGGCAGCTTGACGCTGTCGGTGTCGAGCAGCGTCGTCGCAATGAGCGCGCGCAGCGCCACGTTGCCAAGCGCCACGATCAGTTTTGGCTGGGCTGCTCGCACCGTGTCGCGCAGCAGATGCAAACTCGTAGGATACTCGCCCACCGGCGCGCTGATTTCGGCGAGCGCAGGTTCGCCGCCGCCGGCCGCGGGCAACTGATTCAATGCGGCGGTAATGAAGGTGTCGTTGCGTGTGATGCCAATGCTGCCGAGCAGGACGTCGAGATTGGCGCCAGCAATGTCGCCGCCGAAGGGAATGCGCGTTGCGTGCGCGCCGAGAGCACCTGAGCCCCTGCCGCCGGCATTGCCAGGCGCGGCGCCGACCCAGAGGATATCGCCACGGCGCCATGGACCGTTGCGGCGGCTCCATACGACCGGCCGATCGACAGTGCGGCCGGACGCATCGGCGCATGGCGTGGCGAGCCACTCATCGCGCAGGCAATTCGGATGGTCTGCGTGCGCCTTACGAAAGACGCCGGACCAGGTTTTGGATTTCGAGAACTCCATACGAAACGCGGGTTAACATAGCGCTATGAGACGCTCAATCGAAAATTGGAAGCTGGTCGGGTGGTTCGCCCTCGCACTCGTGCTGGCCGACTGTGGAGACCCCAAGCTCAAGGTCGGCCTCAACGCCGGACTGGCCGGCGCGGATGTAGGACGCATGGCTGCCACAGAAGTTCGCATGTCGGGCGCCGCGCGCGATCGCTACTTCGACATGCGCGTTGCAGCCCAGACGATCATTGCGCGCGGCGAGCTCACCCCGGCGATCCTGCGCGCTTCGCTCGACAGCCTGGTCGCCGACGAATCGGTTGCTGTCATCATCTCGCGCTTTCTCCTGGCGGAGGAGCTGGCGGCAGCGCGCAACTTCAGCGCGCAGGGCATGCCTTTCCTGTCAGTGGCGGCGCTGCCCAGCGGGGTGGCGTCACCGAATGGCTCCGGCTTTTCGCTCGTGCCGGGGCTGACTGAGCAGGCCATTTTCCTTGCAAAGCAGGCGAATGCCGCCGATCGCATCGCCATCGTTCACATCGATAACGTTTACGGCACGGCGCTGCGCGCCGAACTGGTCAACGCGCTGAACGCGCGCGGTTTCAAGACAGCCGGTATCCGGCAATATCAGCAAAGCTGGGATGAGCCGCGCGTGGTTGCGCTCGGCACCGAGCTGGAGCGCGACAGCGATCCGAATCTGATTTACTTTATCGGGCGCGCACCCAGCCTGGAGCTGATCTGGCAGCCATTCCGCGAAGCCGCAAAAGAGGTGCGCGTGATCGGCAGCGACCTCGTCGAATCCACCGCGATCTACGCCAATCCGCAGGGGCGCTACACTGGGCTGAAATACGTACGCTACTTCGATCCTAAATCCGCCGAGCCGCGCATGAAGGATTTGAACGACCGCTACTGGATGTGGATCAGCCGTGGCGAGATGACCGGCGAAGCGGTGCTGGTTTACGACGGGCTGATGCTGGTTGCGGCTGCGTTGCGCGCGGGCGCGCGCGAGCGCAGCGAGTTCGTTGCATACTTCGCATCGCTCGGCAAGACACGGCCGCCATTCAAAGGCGTGGGTGGGCTGATCGAGTTTACGTCGGCAGGCCAGGCGCAGCGCGATTTCGAGCTGGCGGAAGTGACGAGCGAGGGGGTCGTGAGTACGCGATAAGTGCGATAAGTGCGATAAGTGCGATAGGTGCGATAAGTGCGATAGGTTCGATAGGTGCGATAGGTGCGATCGCACTCATCGCACTCATCGCACTCATCGCACTCATCGCACTCATCGCACTCATCGCACTCATCGCACTCATCGCACTCATCGCACTCA
>JBQTID010000195.1:0-3118 GCA_052389275.1 Gemmatimonadota bacterium
CTCATTAGCGTGGCCTCGAGGGCTGCGAGCGTCAGCTTGTCGACGCGCAGCGCGCGGCAAAGCGGATTGCGTTTCAGCGCGGCGACCAGATCCGCACGGCCGATGATGATGCCGGCCTGCGGACCGCCGAGCAGCTTGTCTCCGCTCATCGTGACGAGATCCGCGCCAGCCGCGAGCGCATCGGCCGCGGTCGGCTCGTCGCGCAAGCCAAGATCTTCAAGGCTTTCGAGCAGGCCGGATCCAAGATCGTGCAGCAACGGAATGCCGGCCGCGCGGGCGAAGGGCGCCAGCTGCACAGCGGTTACTTCGCTGACAAAGCCGGTAGTCTTGAAGTTTGATGGGTGCACTTTGAGAATCGTGGCGGCGCCATCGAGCGCGCGCTCGTAATCGGCCAGGTGTGTGCGATTGGTCGCACCGACTTCGCGCAGCTGAACGCCCGCGCGCTCAGCAATCTCGCCGATGCGAAAAGAATCACCGATCTCTACCAGCTCACCGCGACTGATAATGGCTGGCTTCGACAGCGCCACGGTGTTGAGCGCGAGCACGAGCGCCGCGGCATTGTTGTTCACGACCAGCGCGGCTTCGGCGCCGGTGAGCGAGCGCAGCCGAGCTTCGCAATGGACGTAACGCGAGCCGCGCGCGCCGTCATCCAGGTCGTACTCGAGATTGGAATATGACGGAGCAACTTCGGATATGGCGCGAATGGCCGCAGAGGAGAGGGGCGCGCGTCCAAGATTCGTATGCAGCACGACGCCGGTGGCATTGATCACGTCGCGCAGCGCAGCGCGGCTCGCGCTCGAAATGCGCTGCTCGAGTTGCGCCGCGTACCATTCCGCATCCGATGCCGACCTGCCGGCATCACGCAGCTCGTCCTGGATGACTCGCAGCAGCTCGATCACGCGCGCGCGCGGCTCGCGCGCGAGCAGCGGTTCGAGCGCGGGACTCGACAGCAAGCGCTCGACCGACGGAATCGCGCGACGTGAGTCGGTCATGATCAGCGGCGCCGCGTGCGCGTCGTGTCCGCTCGGGTCGTATCGGGCGGGGTCGGCCTTGCCTGCGCCGTATCGCGCGGCGCCACACGCGGCCGCGCCGGCGTCTCGAAGGTGGTCGTGCCCGCGCCACCAGCAACACCGGCAATGTTGCGAAGGCCGCTCACGGCCACGCGATAGCGGGTTCCGGGCAGAAACGGCTGTTGAGGCACCCACACCAGTTCCTGAGTAGGCAATCTCACCGTGTCGGTCGGAGCTGCGGCTGGCCGTGCAGCCGGAGCTCTCCGCGTGGTATCGGCGAGTGCGCGCTGGCGCGCCTCGAAATCGCGCGGATGCATGAGTGAGCCACTCGGCACCGCTACGCTGTCCGGCAGCTGCCAGACTGACACGATTACACTTCCCAGTGGCTCGGTGGCGGCAATGAAATCGTCGAAGGCGAGCCGCGCGTGAATAGTGTCACGCGCTTCGGCCCGCAGGAGCCGCGCCGGCGTCGTGTCGAGCGCAAGCACGGACAATTCCACGACCGGTGTGTCTTGCGGCGTGACGAGGCTGACGATTCTTGC
Organism: Gemmatimonadota bacterium; assembly: GCA_052389275.1. GTDB lineage: Bacteria > Gemmatimonadota > Gemmatimonadetes > Longimicrobiales > RSA9 > CBJLQC01. The sequence goes on from JBQTID010000195.1 coordinate 1,553, forward strand.
ATGGCGCGCCTCGAGGCCATCGAGCGTGCGGTTTCGATTCGTGTCGACAAATGCAACCGTGTTGTAGGCGCCGAGAGGCAAACTCCGCAGCGCAAAGAATCCGGAAGTATCGGTCAGCGTCGTGTAAGCGAGTGAATCCGAGAGGCTGGTCGCGACCACGCGCGCGTTTGCGACCGCGCGCCGCGTGAGATGGTCCGTTACGAGCCCGGCGATCGCGGTCGGCAGAATCGGCGGTCCCGTCGAGAACACTAGCTCGTAGGTTTGAGGGCGCTGATTGCCGTGGCGGTCCTGTATGCCGGGCAGCACGGTAACGTGGTAGATGCGGCCCGGTTGCCAGCCACCTTCGATCTCGACTCGCAGCTCGCGACCTTTGCGGTCCACTTCGACTTCACCGGTTTCCGGCGACACCGCGACCAGGTCATCCGCACGGGCACCACGCTCGCTCAGCGTTTCGTCGAACCGAATGATGACGGCGCCATCTACGCTGGTGACAATGGCATTAGTGTCGGGCACTGTGGCGATGACGCGCGGCGGGAATCGGTCGCGCTCGCCACCCGGTGGTGACGATGCCTGCGCGCAACCCAGCAGCCCCACCACCACCGCCACCGCCGCGAGCATGGGAGCATGGGAGCATGGGAGCATGGGTTCCTTCATGTCAGCGCCTCGAGTTTTGTTCTCAGTGCGCTTGCCTGCTCTTTTAGGCTGGCAGCTTTCTCGCGCTCGTGCTGGATGATCTGTTTGGGCGCTTTGCCAACGAACTGCTCGTTGCCGAGCTTGTTTTCGGTCGCGCGCAGCATGCCCTCTATGCGGTCCAGCTCCTTGGTAAGCCGGTCCCGCTCACGGCCTACATCGATCAGATCCGCAAGCGGCACGAACAGCTCACCGCCCGAACGCAATACCGCATGCGCACCTCGTGCCGCCGTCTCCGTCTCCGCGTCAATCCCGTTGCGTCCGATTTGACCAACTCGCGCGAGCCGCCGCACGGCGCGCTCTTCCGCACGCAGCGCAGTGTCGAGTGTCTCGCTCGCATTCACGATCCGGATGTTGATCTCCGTGCCAGGCGGCACCGCGTATTCGGAGCGCAGATTGCGAACCTGTCCGATCAGCTCCATGAGCGCGCTCATCTGCGCTTCCACCTGCTGGTCGACCCGCTCACTGTGCGCATCCGGCCAGCGCGCGATGACCAATGATGCTTCACGCGCAGCGCCGGTCGTCTCCGGCAGTCTGCGCCAGAGCGTTTCGCTGATGAAGGGCATGATCGGGTGCAGCAAGCGCAGCACCGTGTCGAGAACTTCGACCAGCGTAGCATGCGCGGCCGCCTGACTCGCCTGCGAGCCGCCTTCATAAAAGCGCGGCTTGATCAGCTCGAGAGACCAGTCCGCGAGCTCGCTCCAGAAGAATTGGTAGACGGTCTCCGCGGCTTCCTGAAAACGGAACGCCTCGAGCGAGCGCGTGACATTGCTTACCGCCGCCGACAGGCGCGAGAGAATCCAGCGATCGGCCAGCTCCAGATCGGCGTCGACTTGCGCGACCGGCACCACCTTCGCGTCTTGCAGATTCATTAAC
>JBQTID010000196.1:0-8710 GCA_052389275.1 Gemmatimonadota bacterium
GCATCGTGAAGGTGGGCGAAGAGATCGAGATGGTGGGGCTGGGGGCGGCGAAGAAGACGGTGGTGACGGGCGTCGAGATGTTCCGCAAGCTGCTCGACGAAGGGCGCGCGGGCGACAACGTGGGTCTCTTGCTGCGCGGTGTTGCGAAGGAAGAGATCGAGCGCGGGATGGTGCTGGCGAAGCCGGGCTCGATCAAGCCGCACACGAAGTTCAAGGCGGAAGTCTACGTGCTGACCAAGGAAGAGGGTGGCCGTCATACGCCGTTCTTTCCGGGCTATCGGCCGCAGTTCTACTTCCGGACGACGGACGTGACGGGCAGCGTGACGCTGCCGGAAGGTGTTGAGATGGTGATGCCGGGCGACAACATCCAGATGGTGATCGAGCTGATCAGCCCGATTGCAATGGAGAAGGAGCTGCGGTTCGCGATTCGTGAAGGTGGTAGAACGGTCGGTGCCGGCGTCGTCACCGAAGTCATTCAGTAAGGCGAACAGGCAATCATGGCTGGTAAGATCCGGATTCGACTGAAAGCGTTCGACCACGCGGTGATCGACCAGACCGCTGCGGACATCGTGCGCACAGCGGAAAAGACGGGTGCTCGCGTGAGTGGTCCGATTCCGCTTCCCACGCGAGTGCAGCGCTGGACCGTGCTGCGTTCGCCGCACGTGGACAAGAAGAGCCGCGAGCAATTCGAGCTGAAGACGCACAAGCGTGTCGTCGAGATTCTCGATTCGCGGCCCGCAACGATCGATGCGCTCACGAAGCTGGATCTTCCGGCGGGTGTGGACGTCGAGATCAAGGTGGATTAGCAGTATGGCCGCTCTGATCGGAAAAAAGCTGGGCATGACCCAGATCTTCACTGACACTGGCGCTGCCGTGCCGGTCACGGTGGTCGAGGCCGGTCCCTGTCCGGTGGTTCAGGTAAAGAACCCCGACGAGAATGGGTACGCCGCGGTGCAGCTCGGATTCGGCGCGCAGAAGGACAAGAACTCGTCGAAGGCAGAGCGTGGTCACGCCGCCAAGGCGAAGCTCGAGCACGCGCCGGAGCTCCTGAAGGAGTTCAAGGTCGCGGATGCCAGCGCGTACGAAGTCGGCCAGAGCCTGACGGTCGAGCAGTTCCAGCCGGGCGATCGCATCAAGGTCGTCGGCAACACGAAAGGCCGCGGCTTCCAGGGTGTCGTGAAGCGTCACGGCTTCCGTGGTCGTCCGGGCTCGCACGGTCACCCCAAGGCGCGCAATCCGGGTACGCTCGGACCGGGCACCAACCCGTCGCGCGTGATCAAGGGCAAGAAGATGCCCGGGCAGTACGGTGACGAGCAGATGACGGCAATGAATCTGCGCGTCGAGAAAATCGACGCGGAGCGCAACCTGATCTACATCCGTGGCGGTGTGCCGGGCGCGCGCAATTCAGTGCTCTACATAAAGAAGGCGTAAATGTTCAAGGCACGAGTTTTTTCGGCTGAAGGCGAGCAGACCGGCGAGCGCGATCTGCCCGAGCAGTTGTTCGACGGCACGGTGCACGAAGCGGCCATGTATCAGGTCGTGAAGGCGTACCTCGCGAATCAACGCCAGGCAACCGCGGCCACCAGGACGCGCGCTTTCGTTTCCGGCGGCAACAAGAAGCCATGGCGCCAGAAGGGCACCGGCCGCGCGCGTCAGGGATCGATTCGCTCTCCGCAGTGGCGCGGCGGTGGCAATGTCTTCGGTCCGCGTGCGAACCGGAACTTCCACGAGGATGTTCCGAAGCAGCTGAAGCGTCTGGCCCGCCGCAGCGCCTACAACGTGCGCGCGCAGGACGGCAACGTCATTCTGGTCGAGACGATCAACATCAGCGCGCCGAAGACGAAGGACATGGTCAACCTGCTGGAGACGACGGGGGCGGAAGGCAACACGCTCGTGCTCACGAATGGCCATAACGAGAATGTGTGGCTGTCAGCGCGCAACCTGGATGGCGTGCAGGTCCGGCCGTTCGGTGAAGAGTCGACCTACGATGTGCTGTGGGCGGATACGGTGATGATCGAGGCACCGGCGCTCGACAAAGTGAAGGAGGCGTCGAATGCGTAACCCGCGCGAGGTCATCATTCGTCCGGTCGTGACGGAGCGCTCGACTGAACTCGCTGACGATCGTGGCGCCTACACGTTCATCGTGAATCGCGACGCGAACAAGATTGAAATCAAGCATGCGGTAGAAACGTTGTTCGACGTCAAGGTCGACACGGTTCGCACCGCGAATTACCGGGGCAAGTGGCGTCGTGTCGGTTCATCCTACGGCAAGAAGCCCGCGTATAAGAAGGCCATCGTGAAACTCGTCGAAGGCGAGCGGATCGACGTGTATGAGGGGGCATAAACATGCCGATCAAGAAATTCAAGCCGGTCACACCGACGCAGCGTTACCGCACGGTCGTGAAGTCGGATGAAATTACGCGCGATCAGCCGGAGAAATCGCTGCTGGAGCCGATCAGGAAGACCGGTGGCCGTGGCATGCATGGCCGCATCACATCGCGCCGGCGTGGCGGTGGCGCGAAGCGCATGTACCGCAAGATCGATTTCAAGCGCGACAAGTACGGCGTTCCAGGCAAGGTGACGGAGATCGAGTACGATCCCAACCGCACAGCCAACATTGCTCTGATCCAGTACGCGGATGGCGAGAAGCGCTACATCCTTCATCCGCGTGACCTGAAGCAGGGTGACACGGTGACGAGCGGCCCGGGCGCCGACATTCGCACGGGCAACGCGGTCCCGCTCGGCGAGATTCCGCTCGGCACGACCGTGCATAACGTCGAGCTGAAAAAGGGGCAGGGTGGCAAGATCGTGCGCTCGGCGGGCAATGGCGCGCAGGTCGTCGCGAAGGAGGGCGATTACGTCACGCTGCGCATGCCGTCCACCGAAGTGCGCATGGTTCGCAAGGAATGCCTCGCGACGATCGGGCAGGTCGGCAATATCGACCATGAGCTACAGGTAATCGGCAAGGCGGGCGCGCTGCGCTGGCGCGGGCGTCGTCCGAAGGTGCGCGGCGTCGCCATGAACCCGGTCGACCATCCTCTGGGTGGCGGCGAAGGCAAGACATCGGGCGGCCGTCCGCCGGTCTCGCCGTGGGGCAAGCCGGAAGGCGTCAAGACGCGCCGCAAGAAGAAGGGTTCGAGCAAATTCATCGTTCGTGGCCGTCGCCGTGGTAAGGCGACCGGAGGAGCGTAAGTGGTAGGATTGGGAAGGTGTTTGGCGGCTGCAGTTATTGCTGGAATAATCACAGTCCAGTCGGTCGCCGCTCAGCAGGACGGAGTGCCGTCATTGCAGTTCGCACTGTCGGGTTCAGTGCCGCACTTTCTTGGTTTGGGCCTGTACGGCTGCCCTCTGCGAGCGGTTTGCGCTGTCGGCAGATTACAGGGATCCGTTTTGGGCGTGAAGCGAGTTCGCGGGCTCGGCATCCGCATTGATCCCGTGATCGACTCAGGAACGCGCCTCTACGTTGAGGCGCTTGCCGGAGATATTCGGTGCGTCGATCTCAAAGATCACGGATGCCGGTTTGGACTCTCGAACCGCGCGGCGGTTGGAGGATTGGGAGGCTTGGAGATGGAGATCGGAGGAGCTGGATGGAGCGCTGGAATAGAAGGCGGCTACTGGAAGGCACCTAGGAACGACGATTTGGCGCGGTTTCTAAGCCATTGGACAATTGGCACATTTTTTCGCAAAAGAATTCCACTGGAGTAGTTGGAGAACCTTGATGAGCAGTCATGTAGTGAGTAGAAGCGTCGTGTTCGCGTTAGCTGTCTTTGCAGCAGGCGCATGCGATTCTGGGCGCATAGTTCAGCCGGTGGATGAGCCGCAGCTGTCATCTCAGACAGGAGAACCGGAGCCGCTGGGGCCATGTTGTATAGACGACACGGATCCATATCCCGGAACGGACGGCGTCTATGTTGCCAGTTTTGTAACATTGGCGGCCTGCACCCAGCAGTACATCAATGACTCCGATGTGGATGGATTCGACGACACGTGTGAATACCGTTTGGCAGAAGCGTTTGCCCCGCAACTGTACGTGCATGTGTATGATCAGGATCTCAGCCGAGAACCGTATTGGGCTTTGCACTATCTCAACGACGTCGACGGTAACGGCAATCCATCCAAGCTCGTTCGCGTGGTTTATCTGTTCCAATATCACTGGGATATGGGAAACAGTTTCGATTGCATTGACGGACCAGCCAGCTACTGCTCAGGTCATCCAGGCGACAATGAGTTTGCATTCTTTGACCTGAGCTACAACCCCGAGACGCAGCATTGGAAGTTGGAGAGAGGCTTTCTTTCCGCCCATTTCGGGACGTTCGACGGATCCGATTCGTCCGATATGGTGAATGACTTTAATCTTTCGTACGCCGGAACATTGGGTAGCTATCCGAACATATGGGTAGCTCGCGACAAGCATGGCAACTACAGGTCCTGGCAAGCGTGCAACAGCGGTGGCTTTCTCGGGAAGGACGACTGCAGTACGTTCACGAGCGGTGGCCGCTTGCCAGTAAATCAGTACCGCAACGTCGGCAACGACGCATACCGGCTTCTGAACAGAACCGTTAGCACACAGCCATTGATTTACCCGGGTGAAGAGCATTTTTGGAATGCCGGGGAAAAATTTTGTGGGTGGGTTAACGCAAACCGCTTGGATTGTGCAGGCGTGAATCGCGAAGTTCTGCTGTTCACGCAAGATCCAACCGGCTTCCTTAGATATTTTTGAGATATATGTCGAGATCAACTAAGAAGGGTCCGTTCATCGAGCCCAGGCTGCTCGAGAAGGTCCGCGAGATGAATACGCGCGGCGAGAAGAAGGTGGTGAAGACGTGGGCGCGCGCGTCTACGATCTCGCCGGACTTCGTCGGTCATACGCTGGCCGTGCACAACGGCAACAAGTTCATCCCGGTTTACATCACCGAGAACATGGTCGGTCACAAGCTGGGTGAGTTCGCGCCGACGCGTCTGTTCCGTGGTCACGGCGGCAAGCTTTCGGACAAGAAGGCGAAGCCGGCCCCGGCCGCCGGCGCCGGTGCGAAGTAAAGGCAAAAAAGACATTATGGAAGCCAGAGCGAAATCGAGTAACAACCGGCACAGTCCGCGCAAGATGCGGCTGACGATCGATCAGATCCGCGGCAAGCAGGTGAACGAGGCGTTCGCGATTCTTCAGTTCAGCAAGAAGAAGGGCGCCGAGATCATCGACAAGACGCTGCGCAGCGCGGTTGCGAACGCGCGCCAGAAGGCGGAGAACGACGGCGAGGTCGTGGATATCGACGAGCTCTACGTGAAGGAAGCATACGTGAACGCAGGTTCGAAGCTGAAGCGCTGGCGTGCTGCAGCTCAGGGCCGGGCAGCGCCGATCGAGCGGCCGTCTAGTCACGTGGTCATCGTAGTCGACACCAAGGACTGAGAATGGGACAGAAGACGCATCCGCGCGGGTTTCGGCTCGGCATCATCAAGCCGTGGAGATCTCGCTGGTTCGCCGAACGCGGCAAGTTCAGCGATTTGATCAAGGAAGACGAGCAGATCCGCAAATATCTGCACCGTCGGCTCGGTCACGCCGCGCTCTCGGATGTCGAGATCGAGCGCAAGCCGCAGAAGATTGTCGTGACGCTGCATACCGCGCGTCCCGGCGTCGTAATCGGCAAGCAGGGCGCCGAAGTAGACAAGCTGCGCGATGAGCTGGCGCACCTGACGAAGAGCGAAGTGTCGATCAACGTCGAGGAAGTCAAGCGTCCCGAACTGGATGCCCAGCTGGTCGCGGACAACATCGGCCATCAGCTGCAGCAGCGCATTTCGTTCCGGCGCGCCATGAAGCGCGCGGTTCAGAGTGCAATGCGCGCGGGCGCCGAAGGGATTCGCGTGAAGGTCGGCGGCCGCCTGGGCGGTGCCGAAATTGCGCGCGTCGAAGGTTATCACGAGGGCCGCGTGCCGCTGCACACGTTGCGAGCCGACATCGATTACGCGACGTCGACCGCCAAGACGACGTACGGCACGATCGGCATCAAGGTATGGATCTTCAAGGGTGAAGTCGTCGAGGATCGTCGGGGCCGCACCTATTCGACCGGGACCTGAGCATGCTAGCGCCGAAGAGGGTAAAGTTTCGCAAACAGCAGAAGGGCCGCACGCGTGGCATGGCCCATCGCGGCAGCACGGTCGCATTCGGCGATTATGGGCTGGCGACTCTGGAGCCGGGCTGGGTCACGAACCGGCAGATCGAAGCCGCACGTGTGGCGCTGACGCGACACATCAAGCGCGGCGGCAAAGTTTGGATCCGCATCTTCCCGGACAAGCCGGTGACCAAGAAGCCGGCCGAAACGCGCATGGGTAAGGGCAAAGGCAACCCGGAAATGTGGGTTGCGGTCGTAAAGCCGGGGCGCGTGATGTTCGAGATCGAAGGCGTGGACGCCGCAACTGCCAAGCGCGCGTTCGAGTTGGCGGCCGCGAAGCTGCCGGTCAAGTGCAAGATCGTCGAGCGCCACCGTGCGCCTGAAGGAGGTGCGCAGTGAAGGCGAGCGATGTTCGCGAGCTGAGCAACCAGGAGATTCAGAGCAAGATCTCCGAGGCCCAGGAAGAGCTTTTCCGCCTGCGTTTTCGCAGTGCGACGCAGCAGATGGAGAATCCGGCATTGATCAAGAGCTTGCGCAGGGATGTAGCGCGGATGCGCACCATCCTGCGTCAGCGTGAGACGGCGAATAAGTAAAGATGGCAGACACTGACACCGAGCAGACGACGAAGGGCGAGCGCAAGACGCGCGTCGGGACCGTCGTAAGCAACAAGATGGACAAGACGGTCGTGGTCGCGGTCGAACGGCGCGTGTCGCATCCGCTGTACGGTAAGCAGGTCGCGCGCACCAAGAAGTACTATGCGCACGACGAAGAGAATGCGGCCCGTGAAGGCGATGTGGTCAGGATCGTCGAGACGCGGCCGCTGTCGAAACTGAAGCGGTGGCGCATCGTAGAGATCGTCGAAAAGGCGAAGTGAGGCGGCGATGATTCAACAGGAAACGATCGTCAAGATTGCCGACAACTCGGGTGCGAAGGAAGCGCTCTGTATCCGTGTGCTGGGCGGTTCGAGCCGTCGCTACGCGGCTATCGGCGACATCATCATCGTCGCAATCAAGGACGCACTGCCGAACGGCACCGTGAAAAAGGGCGATGTGGCGAAAGCCGTGGTCGTACGCACAGCTAAGGAAATCCGCCGCAAGGACGGATCCTACATCCGCTTCGACGACAACGCGGCCGTCATCATCAACGACGCAGGCGAGCCACGCGCAACCCGTATCTTCGGACCGGTCGGGCGCGAGCTGCGTGAGAAGCGGTTCATGAAAATTGTATCCCTGGCGCCGGAGGTACTGTAATGGCGCGTGTATCGATCGGTGGTCGCCGTCGCAAGCGTGACATCTCGACGCACAAGATGAACGTGAAAAAGGGCGATCGCGTCAAAGTGATTCGCGGCAACTTCGCCGGCACGGCAGGCAATGTGCTGCGCGTGCTGCCCACCGAGAATCGCGTGGTAGTCGAGGGTGTCAACGTGCGGAAGCGCCATATGCGGCCGACGCAGGAGAATCCGGAAGGCGGCATCGTGTCGTTCGAAGCGCCGATTCACGCATCGAACGTAATGCGGATCGACCCGGCAACGGGCGAGCCGACGCGCAAGCGCAATCAGTAACGGTGGATGGACCAATGCAAAAGCCAAGACTACAGAAATACTACGAGGAGACCGTCCGGCCGAAGCTCATGAAAGAGTTCGGCTTCGACAATCCGTTCCGGGTTCCGCACGTCGAGAAGATCGTGCTGAACGTCGGTTTCGGCGAGGCTCCCAAGAACCCGAAGCTGCTCGACTCGATCGTTGATGAGTTGACGCTGATCTCCGGCCAGAAGCCGGTGACCACGCGCGCCCGCAAGGCGATCAGCAACTTCGGCATCCGTCAGGGCATGCCGATTGGCGCGATGGTGACGATGCGCGGCGCGCGCATGTACGAGTTCCTCGATCGCTTCATCAACACGGCGGTCCCGCGTATTCGCGATTTCCGTGGCTTGCCGACCCGTGCGTTCGATGGGCGCGGCAACTACACGCTGGGGGTCAAGGAGCAGATGATCTTCCCGGAGATCGATTACGACAAGGTGCAGAAAGTACACGGCATGGACATCGTAATCGTGACGACCACGAACCAGGACAACGAAGCCTTCGCGCTGTTGCGCGAGCTGGGCATGCCGTTCCGTGGCGAGACGCCGGTACCGGTGAGCACGGTGCTGGAAAAGGGAGCCGCTGACTAATGGCTAGAAAAGGCCTGATCGAGAAGACGAAGCAGAAGCAGAAGTTCCAGGTGCGCCTGGTCAACCGGTGCGGTCGTTGCGGCCGGCCGCGTGCGTTCCTGCGAAAGTTCGGCCTGTGCCGAATCTGCTTTAGAGAAATGGCACTGAACGGGGAGATTCCGGGCGTGCGCAAGGCGAGTTGGTAGGCGAGTGTGAGAATGTGAGAGTGTGCGAGTGTGAGAAATCACACATTCACACACTCCCACCATCACCCACTCTCATTCTTCACTCTACAAGTCCGGTCGAGTAACCGGATACTATAGGGAGCAACACCACAGATGATGACCGACCCGATTGCCGACATGCTCACGCGCATTCGCAATGCCTCGCTGGCGAAGCATAAGCGGGTGGACCTGCCGGTTTCGAAATTGAAAACCGACATCGCGCGCATCCTGAAG
>JBQTID010000197.1:0-8423 GCA_052389275.1 Gemmatimonadota bacterium
GTCCCGGCGGCGGATAAAACGCGGTGGCTGCCGTGATAAAGGACGTTCACGTTCACGTTCACGTGCACGTGTACGAATCACGTCCGGGCTCAAAATGAGCAGTTTGATTCGTCAGGCCACCGTACACGTGCACGTGAACGTGAACGTGAACGTAAACGTCCGTTAAAAGAACCATGCTGAGACTTCACAGCTACCAATTCCATCGTCCAAGTACGCTCGCCGAAGCGATAGATCTGCTCGCGCGGTATCCGCAAGACAGCATGCTGATCGCCGGCGGCACGGACATCGTGCCCAACATGAAGCACCGGCTGTTCACACCAAATCATCTCATCGGTCTGAAACAAATCGCCCAACTGCGTGGCATCACGGTCGAGAACAACGAACTGGTGATTGGCGCGGGTGAATCGCTTACCGGCATATCCAGGGATCCGCTCGTACAGCAGCACGCAAGGTCGCTTGCTCAGGCGGCGGGCTCGGTCGCCGGGCCACAGCTTCGCAACATGGGCACTCTGGGCGGCAATCTCTGCCTCGATACGCGCTGCACGTACTACAACCAGACATTCTTCTGGCGTGACGCGCTCGGCTACTGTTTGAAGAAAGACGGTGATATCTGTCACGTCACCAAGGTCGGCAAGAAATGCGTGGCCGCGCATTCGGCCGACACGCCGCCGGTATTGATGACGCTCGATGCGCGGCTCGATCTCGAGTCCGCCGAAGGCAGGCGCAGCGTAGGTGTCGCGGACTTTTTCATTGCGGACGGTATCTGGAACACGGTGCGCAAACGCGACGAGATCGTAACGCGCGTCCGCATTCCGCTGCCCGCGCCTTCGGTACGGACCAGCTTCACGAAAGTGCGCCAGCGCCAAGCGATCGATTTTCCGTTGCTGAACATCGCGATCGCGACCGATCTCGAGGCCGACAGGATTCGCGCAATGCGAATGGTAGTGTCCGCGCTAGGCGCGCGGCCGCGCGAAGTAGCAGGCTTGGAGAGGGTCGCGGCGGGCAGGCACCTGGATGCGGAAACGATTCAGGCGATTGCCGAGCGTGCGTACCAGCAGTGTCATCCACTCGAGAACATCATTGTCGACGCCGACTGGCGACGCGCCATGGTGCCGGTCTACGTCAAACGCGCACTGCGTGAGCTAGTTTAGCTCCTCGATCAGCCAGATCCCATTGCGGTTGCGCACAGTCGCGTGAAATGGCAACCGGCGCTGGTCGCTGCGGCCGGCCTGGTTTGCGACGATGACGAAATCGAGATCCACGACGTCGCGCGCCACGCCGATTACCCGCTCGTATCCGATATCCAACTCCGCATCTTCACCAAGCCGGCGGCGAATCGACCGCAGCAGGCGCGCTTCGCGCCGCGTCATTGCCGGGAAATCCGCACGCATCGCCGCCTCGTCCTGCGATTCGAGCGCGGCCACGAAGTGCGCCAGCATCGCCTGGACACGGCGGTCGCGCTCCGGATCCGCGACGCGCGAGCGTACAGGCATCGCGGCGCCCGACTGATGGACGAAAGATGGCTGGAGCGGTGTCGGATTCTCGATGTAGAGAACGAATCCAACGAGCGCGACCGCCATTGTCGAGGCGATCAGGCCTACCGCGAATTGGCGAGACTGGTCCATAGCGCGCCGGGGAAAGAGGCGTGAAGGGTCCTTGCGCTTCGGCAACATTCACTCACGCGGCGTCAGTTTGCAAGTCTGCCGAGTCCCTGTTGATGCCGCTCGTGATCAGCGCGACACCGCCCAGTATCACCGCTGCCGCCATCAGGGTACGCGGGGTCAGCTTCTCATCGGCAAGGGCCCAGCCGAGCAGCATGGCAACAACCGGGTTCACGTAAGCATAAGTTGCGATACGGGCGGGCGCCGCCACGCGCAACAACCAGCTGTAGGCACTGAACGCGATGATCGAGCCGAAAACGATCAGGTACCCGAGCGACACGATTGCCTGCCAGGAGAACGCCGCTGGGTCGAGCTGCGCGGGCTCACCGGCCAGCAGCGAGACGATGACGAGGCAGGCGCCGCCGCCCAGAAGCTGCATCGCGGCCGTCAGGGGTGGATAGCCCGGGACCGCCGCTTTTCTCCCGAACACGGTCGCAATCGACCACGACAGTGAGCCGCCCAGCCAAACGAGAGCGGCCAGCGGATCGAGGTCGCGGGCGCCGAATGTGTTGGGACCGATCAGCAGCGCCATGCCCGCAAGCCCGACGATTATGCCGAGCATGGTCAGGCCGTGCGGCCGCTCACCACCCGGCCGGAGCCAATCCAGCAGGACCACCCACAGCGGCACGATCGCAACGACCAGGGCGGCGACACCGGACGGAATATGCTGTTGCGCCCACACTACAGCGCCATTGCCGCCACACAGCAGCAACGCGCCGAGGCCGATCGCGTGCAGCCAATGAACGCGCTGCGCCCGCACGTTGCTGCGCACGCGTGCCCACATGTAGAGCAGCGCGCCCGCGATCAGAAAACGCGCTGCCGCCATTGCGAAAGGGGGCATGGTTTCGATCGCGAACTTGATCGCCAGATACGTCGAGCCCCAGATCACGTAAATCGCGGCAAAGGCCGCGATCAGCTTGGCTTTTGATGGTGAAGCCGTAGTTTGCATATTCACGTCTAACGCGCGAGACGATCCGAAAGTTGCTGAACCTCGATTACGACGTTCTCGAGCTGCAAACGCGGCACGAATTCCACATTGCGCGCGCAGCCGCGCCACCCGCGCGCCGTAACGTATGGGTTCGCCTTGCGCATGACGACATCCAGGGTTGGGGTGAAGCGGCGCCCAACGCGTTCTATGCCGAGAGCGCCGATACCGTGGTCGAGGCACTGGAAGGCTACCGTTCCATTGTCGAAAGTGGTCTTGGCGGGCCAGGCGGTCCATGCGATAAAGGCGATTTGAATCGCCTGGAGTTGGGGTTGCTGCAACATCTACCATCACGCCATCCCAAGTATCCGCCGCATCCGTCCGCACGCTCGGCAATCTCCGCAGCGTTGCTCGATCTTCAGGCGAAGCTCGCACAGCAGCCGCTCTGGCAGTACCTCGGCCTTCAGAATGTCGCGCCGCTTTCTTCGTTCACGATCGGCATCGACGAACCGCAGGTCATGCGCGAGAAGGCGGCTGAAGCAGCCAGCTATTCGATTCTGAAGGTCAAGGTCGGCACCGATCGGGATGAAGAGACCCTGAAGCTGCTACGCGAGGCGGCGCCGAACGCGCGCATTCGCGTGGATGCGAACACGGGGTGGAGTGCCGAGCAGGCAATCGCGCTGCTGCCTATGCTGCGTGATTACCAGGTCGAGCTGATCGAGCAGCCGGTGCCGGCGGATGACTACGAAGGTCTCGCGAAAATCACGAGCGCCTCCGAGATCCCGATCATTGCGGACGAATCCTGTCGCGTCAGCGCCGACGTCGAAAAGCTGAAGGGCAAAGTGCACGGCGTGAACATCAAGCTGGCGAAATGCGGGTCCGTAGTCGAGGCGATCCGCATTGCCGAGGCCGCTCGCGCACTCGGTATGCGGGTCATGCTTGGTTGTATGGTCGAAACCACGCTTGGCATAGCGACCGCAATCCAGATCGCGTCACTGGCCGACTATGTCGATCTGGACGGTGCTGCGCTGCTGGCAAATGACCCGTTCCGCGGCCCGCATATCGATACGAGCGGAGCTGTGCATTTCAACGATGACCCGGGATTGTGTGTCACTGGGGGCTAAGCGGTCCGGCGATACAGGCGGTCATTGCGGTCCGGGCGGTCCGGGGCGGTCTCACGCAGATTACGCAGATTTACGCAGATTACGCAGAGCGTGAAGATTTTCACACGCGCAGGCAGTAAATCAACGCGAGGGCCAACACAATTTTATGTTTTGTTTATTCTCGCATCCGCTACTTGCGGGTCCATCTAAACGATCTTCACGCTCTGCGAAATCTGCGTAAATCCGCGTAATCTGCGTGGGCAAATGCCGGATCAATCCGCATGGACGCGGGCGATAAGGACCATCTGAACCGCAATCGCCGCCTGGACCGCAATGACCGCTACCAACCCAGCGCCTCCGCAACCACGCGCGCGTCATTCTTCAGTTCGAGCACGTTCACGTCTTTCAACGCCGCGTCGGGATCCTTGAGACCGTTGCCGGTCAGCACGCAGACGCATACCACATTGTCTGCGACGTCGCCGTCCCGGACTGCCGCGCGCAACCCTGCAACACTCGCCGCCGAAGCCGGCTCACAAAACACACCCTCGCTCGAAGCAACTGCCCGATACGCCTCGAGAATCAAGTCATCGCTAATCGCGCGAATCTGACCGCCGGAGTTACGCGCCGCCGCGAGCGCGGGTTCCCAGGTTGCCGGTTTGCCGATGCGAATGGCAGTGGCAATCGTCTCGGGACTATCAATGGGATGGCCCGCGACGAAGGGCGCGGCGCCTGCCGCCTGTACGCCGATCAGCCGTGGCATGCCGATGTCGTAGCGGGAGAACCCCCATCCATACGCGGTAATATTGCCGCCATTGCCGACCGGTAGCGCGACCACACCCGGCGCGCCGCCCAATGCATCACAGATCTCGAATGCCGCGGTGGTTTGTCCTTCGATACGATACGGGTTGACCGAATTGACGAGCGCCGCGCCGTATTCGGTAGCAAGCCGGCGCGCGAGGTCGAGTGCACCGTCGAAATTGCTGTCGAGCACAATCACGCGCGCGCCGTAAACGCATGCCTGTGCAACTTTGCCGAGCGCGACTTTGCCGCTGGGGAGCAGCACGATGCATTGCAAACCGACGCGCGCGGCGTAGGCGGCCGCGCTGGCCGCCGTGTTGCCGGTCGATGCGCAAATGATGGTTTTGGCTCCTTCCTCGACAGCCTTGGCCACGGCTACCACCATGCCACGGTCCTTGAATGAGCCGGTCGGATTGAGCCCCTCGTACTTGAGCCACAGCTCGCGCACACCGATCCATTCAGCCAATCGGTGCGCACGCAGCAGCGGCGTCGAGCCTTCAGCCAGGGAAATACGCGGAGTGCGTTCAGTCAGCGGCAGCCACACCGCATAACGATCGAGCACTCCCGTTTGACGCATTATCATAACCGTTCGATTTGAACTCCCGAAAAGTCAGGTTGCGCGACGAACGCGATCGGCTCGTGAGCCGTGGCGGCTTCGAAGGCCGCGGCCATCGCAGCGCGCACGGGCTCCTCGCTGCCGCGCGCGCAGGCCGCGATCATGCCGGAGCCGCTGCCCGAAATGGTGGCGGCCCATGCACCCGCCGCGATCGCTGCATCGAGCGCAGGCGCGCCGCCCGGAATCATGCCAATGCGATATGGCACGTGCAGCTCATCGCCGAATCCAATGCGCAGCAGCTCGGCATCGCCTTCGGCGAGTCCTTCGATCAAGGCGACGCTGCGTGCGATCGAACGCGCTGCCACCACGTGCGGCACCTGCTCCGGCAACGCCTGGCGTGCAGCTTTGGTAGACACAATCGCCTGCGGCGCGGCAAATACGAAGCCGATTGCCTCGGACAAGTGCAGCTGAAGCGCGCGCACGCCGGTGCCGTCACTCACGACCGCGATGAGTCCTCCCAACAGCGACGGCGCCGCATTGTCAGGATGCCCCTCGAGCGATGTCGCCTGCCGAAGCACATCCTCATAGTCGATGTCGGCGCCGCGCAGGACTGCTGCGATCGCAAGTGCTGCGACCGTAGCGGCCGCGGATGAGCCGAGTCCCCTGCCGACCGGAATCGTCGAATCGAGAATGAGCGTACCGCGCAGCCCGAGCTCGAGCAGAATGGTCGCGGCGAGATCGTCGCCATCGACATCAGCGAGCGTGCCCAGCCGTTCGACGCGCATTGTATCAGCGAGCTCGAACGACGCCGTGAGATAGCGATCGAGTGCCAGGCCGACGCAATCGAAGCCGGCACCGAGGTTCGACGTGCTGCCGGGTACCGTCACGCGCAGGCCCGTCAGGCTCAAACGATCTCCAGGACCTGACCCGCGTGCGCGGCGGGTTTGACGTTCGCGAGTACTTTCGCGATGCGTCCGTTCTCGTCGATGAGAAAGGTGCTGCGCTCATTGCCCCAATACGTGCGGCCGTATTTGGACTTTTCCTTCCATACGCCGTACGCTTCGGCCAGCTTGTGATCATCATCCGAGAGCAGCTGGAAATTCAGGCCGTATTTTTCCTTGAACTTGCGATGCGATTGCACGCTGTCGGGACTTACCCCCAGAACCACGGCTCCGCGCGCGTCGATTTCACGAGCATGGTCGCGCAGTTCGCAAGCCTGCTGGGTGCAACCTGGAGTATCATCCTTGGGGTAGAAATAGAGGATCACCTTCCTGCCACGCAGGTCCGAGAGCTTCACGCGTGAACCGTCGTCGGCCGCGAGGTCGAAATCGGGAGCAGGCTTGCCTTCTTTGATCATGTGACCTTTTCAGCGTATTGTTTGGGGTCTTTGGCTCGGAAATTATGACTGACAGAGCATTACTGATAGTCGACGTGCAGAATGATTTTTGTCCGGGTGGGGCATTGGCGGTAGACGAGGGTGATCGAGTCGTGCCCGTGCTGAATAAATACATCCAGAGACTGGACCTGCCCGTTTATGCGTCGCGCGACTGGCACCCGGTCAAGACGAGCCATTTCCGCGAGTTCGGCGGACGCTGGCCGCCGCACTGCATCCAGAACACCCAGGGCGCGGCATTGCACCCGGATTTGAAATTGCCCGCCGACACGGTAGTTGTGACGAAAGGCACGAATCCGACCGACGATGGTTACTCCTCCTTCGAGGGGGTGGACGATCGGGGTCGACTGCTGGCGGACGTGCTGCGCGCTGACGGGGTGCGCAAGCTGTACCTGGGCGGGCTGACCACCGATTACTGCGTGCGGACTTCCGTGCTGGACGCGCTACGTGAAGGGTTTGACGTCGTGCTGCTGACCGATGCGATTCGCGGTATCGACGTGAAGCGCGGCGACATCGACAAGGCCATTGAGGATATGCTGCGCGCGGGCGCCCGCCCGGCGACGCTCGCGACCGTCGAAACGGCATAGCAATGAATTACCATCGGCGCAAGACGGTAACAGTGAAGGTCGGCAATGTGCCGGTCGGCAGCGGCCATCCGATCGTCGTGCAGTCGATGACCAACACCGACACGGCGGATCCCGAATCCACGACCGATCAGATCGAGGCGCTTGCCGAAGCGGGCAGCGAGCTGGTTCGCATCACCGTCAATACGGATGAAGCGGCCGCGGCCGTGCCCGAGATCGCGGCGCTGCTGGCGAAGCGCGCTGTCGCCGTTCCCATCATCGGCGATTTTCATTACAACGGCCATCTGCTGCTCACCAAGTACCCAGACTGTGCGCGCGCACTTTCGAAATACCGCATCAATCCGGGCAATGTCGGCGCGAAGCGGCGCGATGAGAATTTTCGCACGATCGTAGAAGTCGCGCTCGAATACGACAAGCCGGTCCGCATTGGCGTGAACTGGGGTTCTCTCGATCAACAGCTGTTGACCGAGATGATGGATGACAATGCGAAGCGCGCCGAGCCGCTCGATGCCAAGGAAGTGATGATGGAGGCGATGGTCGAGAGCGCGCTGCGCTCGGCCGCGCTGGCCGAAACAGTCGGACTCTCGCACGATCGCATCATCCTGAGCGCGAAGGTTTCCGGTGTGCAGGATCTGATCGCAGTGTATCGCATGCTGGCCCAACGCTGCGACTATCCGCTGCACCTCGGTCTGACCGAAGCCGGCATGGGCACGAAGGGCGTGGTGGCGAGCGCGTCGGGTCTGGCCGTGCTGCTGAACGAAGGTATCGGCGACACGATTCGCGTATCACTGACGCCGCGGCCGGGCGGCGACCGTGCAGATGAAGTCATCGTCGCGCAGCAGATTCTGCAATCGATGGAGCTGCGCAGCTTCACGCCGCAGGTCACATCGTGTCCGGGCTGCGGCCGCACGACCAGCACGTTCTTTCAGCAAATGGCTGAGGACATTCAGCATTACATCCGCGAAAACATGCCCGAGTGGCGCGCGCGTTATCCCGGCGTCGAGGAAATGAAAGTCGCTGTGATGGGTTGTGTAGTGAACGGCCCCGGCGAGTCGAAACACGCGAACATTGGCATTTCGCTGCCCGGCACGTTCGAGGATCCGAAGGCGCCCGTGGCTGTGGACGGACGAGTGTTCACAACGCTCAGGGGTGCTGGTCTGGTGGCGGACTTCCTAAAGATTCTGGATGAGTATGTGGAATCGCGGTATTCGGCGGTCCAGGCGGTCTAGCAGGTTGCTGAAAAACGGGCTGACATGGGTGAAGGCAGGGCGCTACGCAGACCGTGCGGGTTTTAAAGCGTATACAGCATAAAACAGTGGTTCGAGCCGGCCGGTTGCTCCGCAGGGTTATGCAGAGTAAGCTGGAAAACCGCGACCGGCTGCGGAGCGCCCAGCCGTCACCCA
>JBQTID010000198.1:0-1500 GCA_052389275.1 Gemmatimonadota bacterium
CGTTCACGGTTGTTAGGCGGGACGATCGTGTAAGCCTCCCAATCCCCGCCTCGATCGACGACGAGCAGTTTTCGCCCATCGGGCGACCACTCCAAAAGCACTTCGCCAGGAAAGCGGTAGCTCGCTATGGCATTTCCGTCGACGGTCCGAACGACAACACTGTCACCCTGAGCACCCCGTGCGATTACTGCGATACGGCTGCCATCAGAAGACCAGAGGGCGTTGTTCTCGAATGGGTCGCGAGACATTCTGACTGTGCGACCGGAAATCGGCTCGACGGCATAAGCCTATAGTTGTAGTTGTCCCCATGCGATTCACGCCCACTGCGCACCAGCAACCACGAGCCATCGGGTGACCAGGCGCGAGGTTGATCTTCGCCTCTGTGACGGACAATTGGCCGCGTTGATCCATCCACGAGCGATCGCACGCAAACATCCCGATCACCGGTGCCACCAGGATCACATTCAAATGCGAACGCGTTGCGATCAGGAGACAACCGCAAGCCCCACGCAATCAGCGAATCGGCAAACGGAAGCGTCACAGCCACAGTGTCATTGGCTTTCGGTCCGACGAAGCGCAACGCGCGGGTTACACCGGCTGTTTTGAAGACAAGCGTGCCGCCGCCGCCGAATAGCTGCGTCGCTCTGGGTTGCGCCGGTTGCCGTGACGCAAATGCGAACAGTCCTAGCAATGCAAGTACGGCCGTGCCGAACGTGTATCGGACGGCGCGGATTTTAAGTGTGCGAAAGAGAAGGGTCCGCCACACAACCTCATCCTCGGGCGAACGAGCCGTCTGATTTTGTGGGGCTTGCTCAATCGCGGCGCTAAAAGCCCGCGACTCGATCGCCTTGGCATTGGCGAGGAGCTTCTGGAGATTTCTCGGGATCGTCAGCGCATGTTCAAGGAAATGCGACTCCACGGCCGCCGCCGCGGTAAGGGCTGCTGGCCGATCGCCAGCCAGGGACCGGATTTCGATGAACGCGCTCGCATCCCGTGCGTTGTCCGGATCATCAATCCAAAGCCGCTCTGCCCATTGCGCTGCCAAGTCATAGTTTCCTGACTCCTGATACGCGTCGACCAATGCGGTGAGGACGTGGACGTGTTCGCGTTTGAGCTGACGCCCGACCTCGTCGACCCACTCACCGAATACCGGCGCACCGCGGGGTGAGCAACCCGCCATGAAATTGGCCTGATAGATCGACGCGGCATCGGCCAATCGTCCTTCCGACGCAGCGCGCCGGAACTCGACCACATCACACGCCACAAGCGCGCGATCGACAGTGACCGTGCGGTCCTCCGTCAACAGCACGTCAGATGGCAGCACGCGGCGAGTGTCAGAAAGGAGCTCACGCAGCCGATGCTGGCTGTCCTTGCCGGGTTGGGGATCCCACAGCAGGTCGCAAAGCTGGTCGCGCGTGACGGAACTGGGCTGCAGAAAAAGGTAAGCCAGCAGCGCCAGGCGACGGCCGCCACCGGTCACGCCGGAGCCCTCGACTACGA
>JBQTID010000199.1:0-7741 GCA_052389275.1 Gemmatimonadota bacterium
GGAATCTCCGCGCCGGCGCGCTGCTCGGGGTAGCCGGTCCCGTCCCAGCGCTCATGATGACTGAGAGCAATCTGCTGCGCCATGGCGAGCAGCGGCGAGCGGCTGTTCGAGAGCAGACGCGCGCCGATCGTCGTGTGGGTCTGCATGATTGCCATTTCTTCAGCGCTCAGCGGTCCAGGCTTGAGCAGGATGTGGTCCGGGATCGCGATCTTGCCGACGTCGTGCAGCGGCGCCGCGCGCTCGAGCAGCTCGACGGTTGCCGGCTCGATGTCCATGGCGGCGGCGATCCGAGCCGCGAGCTGGCCGACGCGCCGCGTGTGCTGGCCGGTCGCGTCGTCGCGAAACTCGGCCGCCATCGCCAGTCGCTCGATCACCTCGCGGCGCGCTTCCTCGAGGTCCGCCGTGCGCAGCCGCACCGCCTCTTCCAGGCCCACATTCTGGCGATGCAGCTGCACGTGCAGCATGCGCAAGTCGGCCAGGTTGCGGATGCGCAGCAGCACTTCCGCCTGATCGAATGGCTTCGCGATGAAGTCCTTCGCGCCGCTCGAGAGCGCGCGCATCTTCACCTCCGATGATGTGTCGCCGGTGAGCATCAGGACCAGCGGCTCCATGCCTGCGCCGCTGTTGCGAATCCGCTGCATGACCTCGAACCCGCTCAGACCAGGCATGTGCAAATCAAGCAGCACGATATCCGGCATGGCTTCGCGGCACAGTGCTTCTACTGTCTCAGGTTGCGTGGTGGCACGCACGTTGGCGTAGCCTGCGCGCCGCACGATTTTCTCGAGCAGAGAGACGTTGGCGGGCTCATTGTCGACGATCAGTATCGAGGCATTGGCGATGTTCGCGATCGGGCGCTGCATTCGCTCGCTCAATGTTTCAGAAGACGCTTGATGCGGGCAACCAGCTCGGTCGCGTAAAACGGCTTGGTCACGTAATCGCTGATGCCGAGCTCGAAGCCGTGCACGACGTTCTCCTCTTCGGTCGAGCCGGTCAGCATGATGATCGGCAGCTTCGCAAGCTGCCAGCGTTGCCGGATGCCCGACACCACATCGAAGCCGGTCACTCCCGGCAAATTGACATCCAGCAGCGCGAGCACGAACTCGTGCTGATCGATCGCGGCAAGCGCGTCGCTGCCGTTCTGGAAGCGCAGCACATCGTAGCCTTCGCGCTGCAACACGAGCTTGACCATTTGCGCTACCGCGTCATCGTCTTCGACCAGCAGAATGACCGGCCGCGGAGCGGCGATTTCATTCGCGGCGGACATGATACGGTTGCGACCGGCGGCCTTCGCGAGATAAAGCAGGCGGTCTGCTTCCGCGAGTGTCTGTTCGACCGACTCGTCGTGCTGAAGCAGCGCGACACCGGCCGAGAAGGTAACGCCGAACGGCTGCGCGCCCTCCGGATTGAACCTCAGCTCACGCACTGCTTCGAGCGCCTTGTACAACGCGATGATCGCGCCGGGTCCATCGGTATCAGGAAAGTAAACGCAGAACTCTTCACCGCCCCAGCGCGCGACGACGTCCGACAACCGCAGCGATTTCGCGATGGTACGCGCGGTCTGACGCAGCACCTCGTCGCCCATGCCATGACCATATTGATCGTTGACGCCCTTGAAATGATCGAGGTCGAGCATGGCGACCGCGAGCGGACTGCGGTGCCGCCGTACCAGCGGCCGCGCGCGCTGCAATGCCTCCATGAATGCAACCCGATTCGCGAGCCCGGTGAGACGATCATGACGTCCCTCGATGCGCCGCTCGGCCGCGTGATGCAGCAGCGCGGCCACCGCCGAACGCAAAAGCGAACGAGCGACCGGCTTGACCAGCAGGCCATCCGCGCCGAGCGCGTAGCACTCCATGTGGGTCGGTATGTCCGAGCGCGCGGTCACGACCAGAATCGGCATCGCGCGCGTCGCGCCGCTGTTGCGCAGCTGCACCAGCAGATCGCGTCCATCCGCATCGGGCAGCAGGAGGTCGAGCAGAATCAGCGAGATCTCTTTTTGACGCAGCAGCGTTTGCGCTTCCAGCGCGTGACGCGCCACCAGCACCTCGCGCCCCGGCTCCTCGAGCTGATCCATCAGCACGCGGGCCGTGAGCCGATCGTCTTCGATGATCAGAATGGTCGCGGCGGACTGGTCGGGCTGCGCGGCGCGCCTGTGAATGATGCCCGCCGCCTGCTCCGTCAGCTTTTTCGCTTCGTCCCAGCCGGCCACCGCGCGCAGGGCCGTTGCCACCCGCCCCAGCTCGTCATCACCCAACTCGACCGCCGCCGCGTGCATGCGGGACGCGATCCGCTGAAGCGAATGCAGCCCCGCCGGCGAGGACGGCTGTTCGAGTAGCGCCTCGGCGGCCGCCATCGAGCCTGATAGCACGTGTTCCGGTGGCTGCTGCATGTTTTCAGAACTGTTCCGCTGATGCCGCGAGCGCGTCGTGGCGAGGTTTCGACTGGAGCCCCATGGGCGATGGAACTTTCTCAACGTAGATTTCGTACAGAACGTCCGCAAGCATCAGAGAATTTCCTAATGATTCGTGCCATTTCGCTTCAGACAGCCGTGCTCGCGCTTTCCGCGTGCGCAGCAACCGTGGCCGCGCAGGCAGTCGATACGTCGGCTGTGCTGGTGCGCGGTTTTGTTGCGCTCGAGCAGTACCGCACGACCACCGATCTGGAGCACGCGTCGGAAGCGGCCCGCGCCTTCGCCATTGCGGTGAAGGAAACGCCGAACGATCCGGTCGCGCATTACGGTCTGGCGGCCACCCTGTTCCATGCCCGCAAGACCATGACAGTCGTGCGGCAGCTGGGCGCGGCGGATGGCGAAGCGATAAAGGTCGCGAAGCGCTCGCTCGAAAGAGCGCTCGACTTGAATCCGCGCTACGTGGACGCGGCGCAGCTGCTGGTCGAAGTAGCGCTGCGAACCAATGACAAGCAAGCGCTTGCGCGCGCGCGGGCGCTGTTGCCACCGGTGCAGGCCACGCGCGATACGCTGGCGGCTGTGCTGGCGCGCAAGCCGGCGAATGCAAGCGATCAGCTGCGCCGCGCGATTGCGCTGTTCGCAAAAGGCGAAGTCGGTCCCGCGTACGAAGCTTATCGGAACGGACTGCGCGCCTGGGATGAAGCGGCCGCCGAAGCCTATATCAACCATGTGGTGATCACGGCGGACCAGCAGGAGATCATCTCGCTGACGGACGGGTCGCTCGAAAAGCGAGCCGCCGCGTTGCAGAGATTCTGGCAGAAGCGCGCGGTGCGTGGCGGCATCTCGATCCCCGAGCGCATCGCCGAGCACTACCGGCGGCTGTCGACTGCGCGCGAGCGTTACTCGCTCAAGCTCAGGAAGGGACAGCACGTACCGCTCACCGTATTCGGCAGGCAGCGGCAGGGAATCGAAGGCGAGCTGGATGACCGCGGCTTGATCTACGTTCGCTATGGCGAGCCGGCGGAGCGCGTCGAGGCGCGCGATTATGTGGAGCCGCTGGACGGTTCGCCGCAAGGACATGACGTGTGGGCCTATCGCGGTCCGGACGGCCGCTATCGGCTTTACTTTTTTGTCGGCGGCCGTCTGGAGTCCGACCTGATGCGCGCCTTCGGCAACAGCAATCTCGATCAGAACGCGGCCGCTTCACTGCTTGCCGACCTCGCGCGCTTCGACGGGCGCTATGCGTTCATCTCCGCGCGCATGGAAACGATCCACAATTACGGAACCATGGCGAGCATGACGCGCGATCCTGCCGCGCGCCGCGCGATCGCGGAGCGCATTGCCGAGCGCATGGAGGACGTCACCCGCCAGAACGATCGCCTCACCGAGCACAACCGCGAAGCCATCTTCTCCGCATTCGACGCTGACGCGGCGTATCCCCGCTTCTTTCGGCCGTTCACGCTCTTCCACGACTTTGCAACCTTTCGCGGCAACGGCTGCACCGACGTCGTCTATTCGGTCGCATCGCCGGCCGGCGCGTATCGCCTGAGCGTCACGCTTGCCGACACTTTCACCTGGGAAACCCAGAGCCTCGACACCACGGTTACAAAAGGCAGCCAGGCCGGCACGTATCTGCGCTCGACCGGCGTGCTGTGCACGACGCCCGACTACAACGCGTACGTGCGCTTCACCGCGTCGAGCGATTCGATAACCGGCGTCACCGCGGGCGGTGAGCTGCGCGTGCCGGATTACTCCGGCCGCGGTCTGTTGCTGAGTGACCTGCTGTTCGGTCTCGATGAAGACGGCCCATTCGTGCGCGGCAACGCGCGCCTCGCGCTGGTGCCGCCGCGCCAGTTCAAGCAGAACCAGGCCTTCCGTCTCTTCTACGAGATCTACAATCTGCCGCCTGGTGGTAAATATCGAACCACGCTGAAGTTCGACGTGAAGGAGCGCAATCCGCTAGTGCGCCTGTTCAAGGGCAACACCACGGTTACGCTTTCGTTCGAGGGCGAGGCAACGGAAGCGGGGCTGGTGCAGGAGATCCGCACGCTCACGCCGCAGATCGAGGATGGCGAAGTTCTGCTCACCGTCACGGTCACGAATCTCGCGACCGGCGAGACGGCGTCGAATCAGGAAAAGCTGTGGATCCTGCCAGCCGGCGAGAACTAGCCGGCACTTCCTTCAACAGCTGAAATCGTATCACACCGGGCTCGCTGCCATCGCCCAGGAAGCTGAGGCCGCAGCGCTGCATCACGCCGATCGATGCAGTGAGATGCGGATACGTTTCGGCAATCACGCAGGTGACACGCGGATCGCGGAACGCACGCTCGATCAGCGCGCGTGAAGCTTCGGTCGCGTAGCCGCGGCCGCGAAACTGCTCGAGCAGGCCATAGCCGAACTCGACACTGCCATCCGCGGCAGGCGGTCCCTTGTAGCCGACCGTGCCGATCACCGTACCGGCCTGCTCGCCACGCTCCGTGATGTAATACATCGTCCAGTCCGCCATCTCCGGCACATCGCGCAGCATGCGCAGAATCCAGTTGATGGCGTCGTGACCGTACAGCTCGGGCGGCCAGTTGCCGGGCACGCTGCGGCCGATCGCGGCTTCGAACGCGCCGTTCCCCGCCAGCTCCGCTGCCAGCAGCGCAGGCGATGCCGGGATCAGCTCCAGCCGCTCGGTCATGATGCTCATGCCGGATGATTGCATCGCCGCATTGCCCGATGCAACGCCGTTCTCCTATCATGACGCCATGAGCGGCGCATACCTGGACCTCGCGCAATGGCCGAGACGCAGCCTCTTCGAGTTCTATCGCGATTACGACGACCCGTTCTTCAACATCTGCGCGCAGGTGCGCGTCAGCGAGCTGTATCGCCGGTCGCGCGCGCCGGACGGGCCATCCTTTTTCCTCGCGAGCCTGTATCTCTCGCTGAGCGCCGCCAACCGCGAAGAACATTTCCGCTTGCGGCTGCGGCGCGATGGTGTGTGGCGGCACGACCGCGTTCACGCGGGCTCGGTGATCCTAAGCAAGGATGAGACGTTCGGCTCTAGCGGCGGCTGATCTGTCCTCTGATCTCGCCAGGCAGATTCGTTGGTGCCGCTTGCGAATCACAGTCTGCACTGCCGCACGAATGTCAAACCTGCCGGGAAACAGGCGGCGCGATACTCTCCGCCAGGCACAGCCGCACGCCACGGTCGTGCAGTGCGAGGACTTCGAATCGCACCTGATCATAGATTACCGCGTCTGCGACAACGGGCGGACGTCCGAGCAGCTCGAGGACGAGCCCGCTGACCGTATCGACCTGGTCGTGCTCGAGCACGACACCGAGCGCGTGGCCAATGTCCTCGAGCCGCGCACCGCCATCGGCGCGTACTCGCCCGGGCGCCTCGACCACGATCTGCGGCATCTCGCCCGGCCGTTCCGTGATGTCGCCGATAACTTCTTCGAACAGATCTTCCATCGTGATGATGCCCGCGGTGCCCCCGTGCTCGTCCATGATGATTGCCAGCTGTGCGCGGCTCTGGCGCATGGCGGCGAGCACACGATCCATGCGGGCTGTGGCCGGAACAAACGGGACCTGACGCACGTGCCCGCGCCCTACGTTTTGCCGTGCGTCGCGAATGTCGAGCACATCACGGACGTGTAGACATCCAATGATGTGGTCGAGCGTACCGTCATAGACCGGATAGCGCGTGTGCGGTACCCGGTGCAGCAAGGACTGTAGCGCTTCCGGGGTGGCCCCTGGCGGCACCCCCATGACGCGCACGCGCGGCACCATGACGGCGTCGGCAGTGAGATCGCCGAACTCGAGCAGTTCGTTCACGACTTGCGCCGATTCCTGTCTCAGGAGTCCGCTGGCGTGACTCTCCTGAACGATGAACGCGATCTCCTCAGGTGTGCGGTACTGGTCGTGGCCTTTCTGCGCACGATCGATACCGAAGATACGCAGCAGTCCGTTGCCCAGCCCATTCAGTGCGACCACGAGCGGGTAGGTCGCGAGCTGAATGACGCGCATGATCGGCGCAATCCACAGCACCGTATCGCGCGCGCTGGAGCGCGAGCGATTTCGGCACCATCTCGCCCAGCACGATGTGCAGATAGGTGAGCACCGTGACGGCAATGACGCTGGCCAGCGCACCATGATCCTGGAGACGCGGCTGAACTACACCTTCTCCCCCGCGCTCTCGCTGCAAGTCTATCTGCAACCACTGGTCGCCGCGGGGGAATACAGCGCGATCAAGGAGCTGGCCGCGCCCAACAGCTTCGACTTCAATGTTTACGGCGAGGATGTCGGCACGATCGAAGGCGGGCGTGTGTATCCGCGCGGCAGCCAGCCGGGCGCTGTCTCGTTCGCGCTGCCGCGCCCGGACTTCAACATTCGGTCACTGCGTGGCAATGCGGTGTTGCGGTGGGAGTGGCGGCCGGGGTCTACGATGTTCGTGGCGTGTCAGCAGCAGCGCAGCCAATTCGTACCAATCGGCGATTTCGATGCCGGCCGTGACTTCGACCGGCTGTTCGGCCCGCCGCCGGACAACATTCTGCTGCTGAAGGTGAGTTACTGGCTGAATCCGTGATGAATCCGCGCTAACCTGTCAGAACCCGTCCGCGGCCCAGTGGCGCACGCGCTGCGGCTCGCGCCGGTGCGAGGCTTCCGGCTCGAGTCCTACGGAATTACCTCCTTGAAGGCGACGGCTACGTCTCTCCTGTACGGCATGAACAGTTCTACCTGCTGGCGGTTCACCGGGTACGCAGTTGTATATCCGCCAGACGCGGGGGGAGTGGCTATGAACCAGGCGTTTTTCCATTGATGCCAAGCACCAATGTAAACCGTATCCCTCATGTAGGTCTCACCTGTCTGCGCGTCTCTAACCATGACGGTACGATCCAGGACTATCTCCCAGTTTGAAAAGGATTTCGCCATGGGTCCGCCAACTCGCGTGAGGCGTGGAACGCTGCGAACGCGCGCCCCTTTCGTGATTGCCACGAGCTGCACCGCTTCTTCGGGTGAAAGCGGGGTCCACGTTTGATATTCTTTGGGCAACCCGTTGATCTGGAATTCCCCGCCGGATACCGCTGGATATGAAATTGGGGTCTTCAGCGGAATTTGTGGGTAGTTGATAAAGGGAGCACCCCGCCCCACACTCTGAGCAGGTGGAAGTGTGCGAGACCAACACCGACTCTGAGGCAGGAACGGGGTGCAACTGAAGCCTATTCTGAATCGGGTAGAGAAGCAACGGTCGTTTGTCTATGGGGCGGTGCGGCTGATCGAGAAGCCGGCTCTGCGAATTGAGATCGAGATGCGGCCGCGGGCGAATAGCCGGCCGCACTGTTCGGG
>JBQTID010000200.1:0-8682 GCA_052389275.1 Gemmatimonadota bacterium
GAGAGAGAGAGAGAGAGAGAGAGAGACGACTACGGCGCTGCTGCACAACGACCTCCGCGATAAACCCCGATTCTGAAACGAGGAAAGTTGGAATGTGGCTGCATTTTTTGGTCCTGTGTCTTCCAGGCGCTGTCTGCGCCGGAAAGCTTCCGTAGAATAACAGAGCTTTGCCGTATGTCAAGTGCTGTCATGACCTTACGGGCGGCTCACCGTCGGCGTTGCCGCCGCTGTTGGTGCTGTTCCACAGCCACCGGGATTGTGAGCGAGACCGCTTGATCATGGCGCTCACGCGAGGCACACCGAAGCGCGCGCAGCTCAACCACCAGGCCGGATCATTTTCAACGCGAGATTTCAACCCGATTTGGCATTATCGGGTCTACGCTCACGGCAGCGATGCGACCAGCTTGCGGTATTCCTCCTCGGTAAACGCGCGCAATGTTTCCGTGCGCACATTGCCCTGCGCACCGGTCGCGAGCGCGAGCTTCGCCGCAGTCTCATCATCGGGCGCCTCACTGATGACTACGGCATCATACGCGCCCATGGTGAGATAGAACGCCTTGATGTCGCCGCCCAGTTGTTGCCAGACCTTGCGCGCAGCATCCAACCGTGACGGGCTTTCCTTGATTCTGGTGATGCCTTGCTCGGTGTAGCGAATGAGTGAGATGTAAGTCGGCATGCGAGCCTCCGGAAAACGATGATCACGATGTTGGAAGGGCGCTTCTGCGCGTGTGCGAGCGTCGTGGTGGCAAAAGCGCATGCAACCGCGCAAGCGAAGGGTGTCAATCGGGCAAATCGCACTCTCGCACTCTCGATGTCGGCCATGATTGGGTAAACCCTTGTGCTGTCGACTTCGCGTTATTATTGCACCGTCACAGTTCCGGCCATGCCGGCGCCGGGGGCACCATGCAACGTGCAGTGGTACGGAAACGTCCCGGCCTGTGAGAAAGTGCGCGTGAACGTCGCGCCCGGATTGCGCGCGCCACTGTCCCAGATCCCGGTATCGGAAGTCACAGTATGTTGACTGATCCCGCGATTCGTCCAGGTCACGGTCGCGCCCACCGAAACCGTAATATCGCGCGGCTGGAAAAAGTCGTCACGCATGTCCACCGCGTTTGTCGAGACTGCACTCTGCTGCAGGCTCCAGTTTACGGTCACGGTCTGGCCCGCCACGACGGTGGCGGTCTTCGCGGCGGACTCACCCTGCGACAGGCTAAAGCCGTCCGGTACCGCCAGCGTCAATGTGCGTACGCCGGGCGCCACATTCGTGAACGAGAAATCGCCCGTGGCATTCGTGGTACTAGCGCCGAGACCGCCGGATCCGGTTACTCTCGCATTCGCTACTCCGGTTGTCCCACTGGTCACCCGCCCTGAGATCGTACCCGTGGTCGGCGCCGGAGCGCGCAGCCGAAACGGCTGCACCTGCACCGTCTGATTGGCCGCCACCGTAATCGGGCGCGAGCCACTCTCGTTCGCCGCCAGCTCCAGCCCGGCCGGAAACGAGATTTGAACGGCGGCCGTGCCGGGTTCGACATTCGTAAATGAAAATGCTCCCGAAACGTCGGTCGTTGCGTTGCGGTTCTGCGCGCCCGAGCGCGCCAACTGCACACTCACATTCGGCACGCCCGCGTTCGCCTGCGTTTCATTGATCACGCTGCCGCTCACGCTGCCAAACTGCGGACCCGTGCCGTTGCCGTTGCCACCACCACCACCGCCGCAACCAACGGCCGCAAGCGAAACGCTCAGCGCGAGCAGCCACGCCCGCAGCGGGTACCCATTCAAGCCACCCATAATGCCTCCCTTTGCAACGGACAATCACTGCGCCTTTGAAGAAAAGGCTGTCGACTTACGTTTTATCGCCAACTCGATGACGGCACACCGATCATGCCGACCGGTTCCCCTTGCGACGTTGCTGGGGTAGCCACGACGTACAACACGACCCCCGCGAACGGCGCACGCACCTCGCGCCGGTTCTCACCAAAGAAGTCCGTCGCGTAACCGATCAGCGTTCCCTGCGCTACTGAATGGCCACGGTCGACGAGTGGGTACCAGCTGCCGGTTTGCGGGCTGGCCAGCACCTGCGTCTGCGTGAGCCAGACCGCGTGCTGCACCATTTCGATCGGCCCGCGCAGCATGCGCAGATAACGCAGCAAACGCAACGCGCCTGCCACATTGCGCTCGATCATGTCTTCGTCGGCCATCCCAAGAAAGCCGTTCTCGGTCGTGATCGCCGGCTTGCCGCGCGTCTGTGCGGTGTTCTGCGTGTAAACGGACGCGCGCGGATCACGCGGCCGCGTCGTATCGACTACAATGTGGTCGTTGCCCCAGGCGAGTGCCAGCTCGCGCGAAAGCGAGTCGACCCGCGCATCCAGGCGCAATCGATTCCAGTATGTATAAGGCCGCAGAGATTCATTGCCATCGCCGGCGTGCATGTCGACGAGATAATCGGCCTTGTCGATGACGTCACGCGTGATGACGTATGCAATTCTTTGCGACGTCGTGCCATGCGGATCACCGGGATACACGCGATTCAGATTCTTGCCGTCGATCGGACTGTAGTAGATCGTGCGCTTCAAATAGGAGGGCAGGTTCGCGACGTGCACCATTACCAGCGTGCCGCGCAGCTCCTGCGGCGCAATGCGGGCGCGCACTCGCTGCAACGCGACGACCGGCGCGATCTCGGAGCCGTGCGTGCCCGCGATCAGCGCCAGCACCGGTCCACTCTGCGAGCCGTTTACAACCGTGACCGGGATGCGCGTCGCTGAATCCGCCGCGGCCGGCACCTCGAGAAAACCCGATCGCATTTCACCGGGCGCCACCGTGATGTTACCGACCGTGAATGGTTGTTGCGCCCGCGCCGCTGATATGTGCGTCAGCAGCAATGCGGCCAACAGGAGTTGCTGGCGTGGGCCTCGTCTGCTGCTCATCGCGGGCCTGGCGGCAGTTGCCGTTTGACGGTAAATGACAACACGATGTGGGCTTCCACGGACCGCGCGCATATCGATTACTCCTTAATGGTATTCGATCTAATGAAGCGGGTTCGCGCGTCCCCGGTCAATAGTGTTCCCGCTCTGCCCGTTTTGCCCGCGGTTCGTGGTCCGCTGGTTGCGGAAGGGAGTTGGGGGTTACTCAGATCGAGGGCAAAGCGGTATGCGCATCGCAATGCGATTGGCTTTCGCTCATCTGTGTGAGCTAGGGCAATGGCTAATCTACTCTTGCCAAATGGCACTGGTTTAGTAAAGCTACACGCGCATCCCGTCCCACCCCTTGCTGCTTTCGCAGCTTTGCCTGGGAGGTCCTCATGAAGCCACGTGTTATGCCATTCCTTGCACTCATGCTCCTGTACGTGGCCGCCTGCGGCACGGGTGAACGCGTTGCAGGCAAAGCTGGAACTGCGTTTGCGCTCGAGATTCCTGCCGGGCTGGACGGCGCAGAGATCTACATTCCCGGTGACAACCCGCTCACAGTCGAGAAGGTCGCGCTAGGCAAGTTGCTGTACTTCGACAAGCGTCTGTCGCTCGACAGCACCGTTGCGTGCGCGAGCTGCCACAACCCGCGCTTCGGCTTCACGGATCTAGGGCGAGCGCGGGCGTGAGCGCGAGCCCGCGTCGGGTTTAATTTCGGGCGAGGGAGGCAGGCGCTCCTCGCTTTCCATCCTTTTTTCAAGTGTAATGATCGCGCTTGTCAGCATGCCAACAATCGCTCCTGCCAAATCATATGCTTTCTGGATTTCTTTCTGCGTAAATACTCTAGTAATTACGAGTTTTCGAAGCGCTGCGCGCACTTCGTTCGCCTCCTTCCGCGAAATCTCGTAAGCGCTGATCTTCATTTTCGCTCTAAAACAGCCGATCCCTCCGACATATTGAATAGCACTGAATCAGCCGAATTCTCGAGGTGCTTCGCTGCATTTGGCTTACGGGCCTTTGCCTTCGGAAGGAGACGCTCGACCTCGCCAATGAGCGCTTCGGCAGCCTGATACATTCTCATGTTCTCTGGACGCACGCGTGTAGCAAGCGCTATAACGCGGGGCGAAAACATACCTGTTTGAGACCCACGCCCGAAGTGTGACCCGCCGTTGGCTCGCGCCCACGCTCACGCACGCGCTCGCCCGCTTCAAAAAGCACTGCAATTTCGTAGTTTTTGGTGGTTATGGTTCGTATCGCGCAGATCCAGCCGGGCGGCATTGCCGACGAGCTGGACTTAGAAAAATTGGTTGGGCGCACGCGGCGGATGAGATGTTCTTCATCGCAGTCGAAGCGATTCCGGACGATGCTCATTACGACGATTGGCCGCCCTCCGCCGCACCCTCACCGCGAACTCGCGTTTTGCGTAGACCTTTCGCCCCTATTCCAAGCATCTAGCTCAGCGGGCCAGTGAACGCGAACAACTCCTCAACCGCGTCGGGAGGCCGCTAATTCAAAACGCTACGATGAATGGGTTTGACTCGTTTCCTTGCTGCAGCGGGTTTTTCAGCTCCTGTGTTGAAGCATCGTACTCTTGAAAGACTGAATACCGTAAAACCATCTCAGCAGGTAACGCCGTCTGCTGTGCACGAGCGATCGATGTGTTGATCATCAGCGTATCAACGCGCGACGTATTGGACGACACTATCAAGGGCTCCGCATTCCCGCCCGGACACGACCGTGCTATCCCTAGGCCGACATCAGGCTGGTTCGCCCCACTTCGATAAAATTGGTAAAATGGAGTCCGATCGCGGGAGTCACAGCGCGCAAGATACAAAGGGTTCGGACTGGTGTTGGTGAACTCTGCCACAATTACGGCACGGTAGCCGTCACCAATACGCGTGAGCAAGTATTCCTGCTGATCAGTGCGTATCGAAGCTGTTGCTCGTACCTGCGCCTGATCGCCGTTTAGTGGATCGTTGCCTGCACTGCACGAGGCGATAAGAATTGCGCCCGTAATCTGGAATAATGGGCGATAAGCACGCATATGTCACCTCACGGTACTGCAGTTGAAACGCGCAAGTTCCCCATTTCAGATTGGATGTTATTCCACGAACTGAAAAGGTAAGTCTGGCCCAACTCAGTGTTGTCGACGATTCCGGCGAAAAGCTGGCCAGTTATTATCGCTGACTCAGGAGAAGTAAAAACGAATACTGCAGAGCCGCTATCGCCTCGTCCGACACCAGCATCCACCCAATACTGGCAAATAAACTCCACACCACTAACTACTTCATCCACGCACGTTTGTGTTACTGGCCCGTACGTCCAACCCGTCCTAGCACCGACCTTGTCAACAGTGTCGTTCTGCAGTGGCCACAGTTGCTCGCCGTCGACGCGCAGAATAGCAGTTAGACCGTAGTTGATCGTGCATGGAGTGCGACAGCGTTGGGTGGGCTTAGCGATCCAGTATCCGAGTACGCTAGTATTGGGATCGTAGCGACCTAAAGATATGTCGCTGTACTTGCATGAACTCGATTGGTCACACCTCGGGTCGCCGGACACAAAGACTGACGTCCAAGCCTCTTTACCGATGAAATCATCAGCTACATTGTAACGGTTCTGATAATGCGTCGTGCTGTCTACCGAGCCTTGCGACGTTGTACAATGACCGTTCGTAGCATAAATACTCGTTTCAATGCCGCCTGGGTAATAAGTTGCATTGAAACCCAAGGTGCACCACTGTGTGCTGCTCCAATAGATCTGAAATCCTCCGTGCGTTCCTCGACAGCGCGTTTGAAGCGTCGAGCATAGCGGCGTAGCTGCTTGACGGACTTCGACAGTATATGCGTCAGATGGAATCGATTGATCAGCCAACAGCGATCGAACTCGCTCTGCTACGTCCGAAGTCGTGGCCGCAATTCTGATGGCATTCTGCGCCTCGTCGATATCAAATGAGACGACGCCAAGCAGTTTCGCTACACTCGCGGCTGCCTTCCAATCGGCTAACTGTTTGAATGTATAGCGAACAGTCGCCACAATCGCGGACGCGAGCCTCGGGTCATTGAGAACTGCCAGAGCCGCTGCCTTAGCCGTGCTCGCTTTGCTAATGTCAGTGACAAGGATAACCGGTGTTCCGTCCGAAACAGTTAATCCAGCGAACGTTGGCTCACGCGTTGAGATATCAAGCAGCTTGTCATCGTACGTAATAAGTGCGACCGCTGCAGCGTTTGTTGTCAACCGCGGAGTACTATCGGGTTGGACGATTTTGTCTGAGCAGCTCACCACCGTGATCGCGGCTGAAATCGCAGCAATTGAAGTGTGGAGTCGTCTCATACTGTGATCTCCTGCGAAGGTACTGCGATGTGCGACAAAATCAGAGGTGGCATTTCCTGCAGCCTTCCCATTCAGCAATGTGATTTGTCAAGCTCTAATACTTTTTGCAATGCGCGTGCCACTATAATCGAATTCGAGACATAGCGAACACCGCCGAGCTCGACCGAAATGACCGCTCGACGGCTCGAGAGTTCCCACACCGTCCCGAGCGCCGGATTCGCTTTTTCGATGCCCGGGCAGCTTCAAAAAGCCGCACAATTCCGCTAGTTTTCAAAGTTATGGTTCGTATCGCGCAGATCCAGCCGGGCAGCATTGCTGATGAGCTTCGCTTGGCATTGCGCTCGCCCCCGATACGGTTCGCCAGTGCGCAAACAAGTGCGTCTTCTGCTTCGTGGATGGCAATCCGCAGAATGCACGTCAGTCACTGCACCTCAAAGGACGACGATTTCCGTCTCTCATTCACTTACGGCAGCTACGTCACGCTGACCAATCTCGGGCCCAAAGGCTTTCAGCGTCTCATCGACCAGCGACTTTCGCCACTGTAGGTAAGCGTGCATGCGACTGAGCCTGCAGTGCGCGAGCGTATGCTCGGCGTACCGCTCGGTGGTCAGGTCGTCGAGCAGCTGCGCGAGCTAACGTCGGCCGGCATCGAGGTGCACACGCAGATCGTGCTGTGTCCCGAATGGAACGACGGCGCGCATCGCGAGCGCACGATCGACGATCTTTACGCGCTTGGCCCGGGCGTGCTCTCACTTTCTGTTGTGCCTGTCGGTCTCACCAAATACAATCTGAACCGCCCTATCCGTTTGCTGACGCAAGCGGGGGCAGCGCAAGCGTTGCGGCAGCTCGAACGTGCACGCGAAAGATCTTTGCGCGAACGCGGCATGGGTTGGGCGTACGCGGCAGATGAGATGTTCTTCATCGCAGGCGAGCCGATTCCAGAAGATGCCTATTACGACGATTGGCCCCTCACCGCAAAACGGCGTTGGCGCCGTGCGTCGTTTGTTCGATGACTTCGAAGCGGGTTTGAAGAATGTGCCTGCGTTTGACGGAAAGCGTATCGGCATCATCACGGGCACGCGCATGGCCGAAGCGTTGCAGCCGCTGGTGAAGCGGCTCGCGCGGCAGACCCGTTCTGTGGTCTCGGTGCTCTCTGTGGTTAATAACTAAACTACTTTGGAGACACGGTGACAACCGCCGGCCT
Source organism: Gemmatimonadota bacterium (assembly GCA_052389275.1). Taxonomy (GTDB): domain Bacteria; phylum Gemmatimonadota; class Gemmatimonadetes; order Longimicrobiales; family RSA9; genus CBJLQC01. The sequence continues at coordinate 7,438 of JBQTID010000200.1, forward strand.
GCTGCCTGGACAAGATATCGCGCAAACGCTGGAGAACCAGAACCTCGACGTCGTGCTGATCCCCGCTGAGTCACTCAACGACAGTGATATCTTCGTCGACAACTATTCGTTTGGCGACCTGCGCGAGCAGTATCCGAACATGCGCATCATTGCAGCCCACGAAATCACGAGCGCATTGAGTTGAAACACGGTCTTCCAACGGTGGCGGTGGTCGGGCGGCCCAACGTAGGCAAATCCACTCTCTTCAATCGAGTTCTCGGAAAACACATTGCGATCGTCGAAGACGTCGCAGGCGTCACGCGCGACCGTAACTTCGCGCGCGCGCAATGGGCCAACCGCAACTTCTATCTGATCGACACGGGCGGCATTGAAGTCGACATCAAGGAGATGTTACCCGCTGCTGTACGCAGACAAGTGGAAGCGGCGATTCAGGAAGCGGACGAGATCGTCTTTGTCGTCGACGGCAAGACCGGTCCGCATCCGGTCGACTTCCGCATTGCAGACATGCTGCGCGTAGCGGATCGGCCCGTGATCCTGGTCGTGAACAAGATGGACCGCCTGCCTGAGGACATCTCGCATCTCGATTTTTGGCAGCTTGGACTGAGCGAGCCGATCCCGGTTAGCGCGAAACCGTTGAAGCTGACAGCACAGGAAACATCGGATGTCCTAGAATTTCGGCGCGCACTGACAGGCGAGATCCCGCTGGAGGTATTAGCTCCCGTAACCGAGACAGCTCAACGCGGGCGGCTGTAGCTCGCCTGCGTTTTGCTCGCAACATTGCTGAAGTTGATGTTACGTCGACAGGCGCGCGAGCCGCACGCGCGCACTTTCGACGTATTCGTTGCTTCCCGCAGGCTGCCACAGATCGATGAACCGTCGGTACATCTGTCGCGCATTCCGAGCGTCACCCATACGCTCGTAGGTTTCCGCCGGATTCCATTTGTCCGGCGGATCCGCATTATCGCGGTCAATCGCATCGATCATGGACAATGCCTTGCGCCGATGCTGACCAGAAGCAGGCAACGGGTGAGGTGCTCTCCTACTGCGTTTCTAATTCGGCGCGCTGCAACCGCAGCATACGAGTCGATCTCGTTGCCGAGGGGTCTGACGCGGGTATCCATTGGGCAGCATTCGTGGCGGGGGTCAATCGTTACTGCCTCACCACGCGGCTCATCCACGCATCACCGTGATACGTACGCACCACCACTGCGACGCGTTCGAGATCCTCCGACACGGACAGCGACG
>JBQTID010000201.1:0-4907 GCA_052389275.1 Gemmatimonadota bacterium
CTGCACCGCGAACCCGGAAGCGAAACACGGCCTCGTCCATGGAAACATCGGGGCTGACTGCCAACAACAAAACTTGCAGGCAGTCAGCAAGGACGAAGTCCGTCGTTGACACTCGCTCTCATAGAACCGAATTAGGCTAAGCTGCCCGGCGCCAACGCTGAGTATGATTGCACGAGTTATTTTCGCGCCGGGTCAGCTTCAGCCGGTTGATATTACGGCACTCGATCGGACCGCCCCTAACCAAGCTTTCCCCGACGAAGCAATTCCCAAAATGCACGCGGCGTCAGAATGGGCAACGGCGCGTCTGCCGCGACATCAAGCAGGTCGGAGTCACCCGTCACCAGGACATCCGCTTCTCCCGCCATCGCCGTCGCGAGAACCCAGCGGTCCTGTCGATCCCGAATAGGCAATGGCTCGGGGTTGTCCGGTTTCGGAACGATATCGATTGCGCTGAAGACCGCCTCGGCGGAAGCGATGCGCTCATCCGGAACCTTGAGTTTCGATTTCAGAACCCTGCGGAATTCGGTCAGAATGACATCCCCAATGACCAACTCATGCTCAGTCAGGGCAGCTCGAAGCACATCGGCGCAGAGGCCGCGTGTGGCAAAGGCGGCGATCAGGACATTGGTGTCGAGGCAGACCCTCACGAAATCGCGCCGAAGATGTCCTCATCCGTGAGGTAGCCGCGCGCCTCGGCGAATGGCATGATTTGCCGTCGGGATTGTTCAAATTGTAGGACCGCGAGCTGCCGGCGTAGGGCGTCTCGGGCGAGATCGCTGCGAGACCGGCCCGATTCGCGAGCGACGCGGTCGAGTTGATCCTCGAGTTCAGGATCCAAACGAATGGTCAGGGCTGACGTCTTCATGTATTACAATGTAAGACAATCTCGGGAACGGCACAAGTCGACCCGGTTTTTCAAGGTTTTTGTGCCGTATAACGTCCTGACGATAACCCGCGGTTCGTTCCACTATTTCAAAGAGGTCCGTTGCGCTGCAACTTGCTCGCGAACGTCATCGAGAGTTCCACGGACGACCAGAATTTCATCTCCGATATGGCCCTCCCCCTCGGGGCGAGCGGAACCTGCGCAATAAAGGGTTCATCAACCGCTCTCGAACTGTTGTAATAAGTGATCCCATCTCCCGGACGCTCCACTCGCTCGGTCGGCACCGGCCAGGTAAAAGAGGCTCGGTACCGTGATGGTAGCCATTCAGTAAGGAGCATCGAGAGGCGTCCCGGCGTTTCCGACGCAAGCAACCCGAATCCGTCCTTGTAGTGCACGTATGTCCGCTCGAGACGGACGTGATGAAAGATTGACGTGAGGCGTGGATCGGTGACGGCGTACACCATGTCGTACGCGACGTCGGATTGATTTCGGAACTCGTAACGAAATCGTACGCCGTCATCTTCGAGCGTGGCCCGGGCAAGCATCTCTACACCCATGAGATCCATTTCGTATTCCAAGATTGCCCAAACTGCCGCCACTCACGTGTTCCGGGAATATGACCTCGATGGCGCGATCTGACTCCGTGCTACCCGGCAACAGAATCCGCAGGGTAGGCAACGAATTTTCGCCGACGACCATTAACCGCAGACCGCTGGCGCTCCGGATCATCCCTACGGGTCGCTCCTGGACGCGCGCATTGGTCGCCCGACCAAGCATAGGAGCGCTGACGGCCAGACACAACGCGCTGGTTAGAATCATTCCACGTATCATGCGACCTCCAAGTCTCACGAAACGGATTACGCTGCCTAACGCTATATCGTGTAAGCTGCGGGCCCAACCAGCAGCTTCACGCTGGAATTATCAACCAGCTTCCCAGCGTCGACTAGCTCGCGCCGCCTGCGCGACAGCTTCACACGGTTAGCGCGCACCGTCCGTGCACGTGTGGCCAGATTGTTATTTGGATTCTGCCTCACCGACCTCTGCCACGATCGACTTCAGCATCGGAGCGATTTCAGGGATGTCCACGGACGCAGTTTGCCACACGATGTCCAGATGATGCGCGAATCCCATATTGGCCCGGAGCAACACGCTCCAACTACTGAGGCCGGATATACGACTGCAGCCGATCCACTCGGCCGGTGATGCGAAGCACGCTACTGACTGTAGTGCAACATCACCCTTGACGAGAAGTCCATATACGATGTTAGAGCGAGTCCTCGTGGCGGGCCGTGACTTGAACGGTCCTGCACCTCCATTCTGCGACGTTGTTTCAGCCATCTCACCCCGCCGGACGTCGTCGCACGTCCCGATGGAGCAACTCACTTTATTCTCACTGCTCCAAATGACCGCGATCATTTTTTGCTGGTGAAGTCGACGGTTCGATGCCCGGCGCGGAAATTTCCGGCACGACGGTGCGCTCCGAATTTGGGGCTGCGTTGGTGAACTCACCAGGCATTTCTAGTCGCCCATTTAGCAATTTCTCACCGATCCGCTCCGGCAGAGCCATGATCTTCATGCCTCTGGCGAGGAGCCAATTAGCCGCGCGTGGGCCGGCAATCGCATATGCTATGATGGACGGGAAAATAAGCACGCCGCCGATGATGACTCCCAAGTCGCCCACTGACATATCGCCAGGAATACTCCCGTCGCGAATCCCTAACAAGAGCCCGACGCACGAAAGCACCACAGCAACTCCGGCAAGTAGTCGAAACAGGATGATCCGCATCTTACACCTTTGGATTTGGGGCGGGGGTCTGTTCCCTGGCAAAACTCGCCGAGACATCCAAAATGGCCGCACTTGCGATCTGGCTCGCGACGGCGCTGGCTCGGGGCAATGCCTATTTACTCCGATTTGCGTCGAATACGAACCCGGCCCGGCGTTACAACCGTGAATGCGCCGATAATCTCCGTAGCGTGATCACGCAGTGCAGACGTCACTGCGCTTGCCTTCGCCTCGTTGGACAGGCCAGCCAGTCGCAGAAGGATAACGCCGTTCGTGGCCAGTTGCTGCCGGAATAGAAAGCTCTCCGAAGTCCATGTCATTGGTCACGAGGGGAGCGTTGAGTTCCGTGGCTATGGCAAGAATGGCCGGATCGTCGATGCCAGGATCTAGCTCGGCAACGTAAAGAACCTCATGCCCGAGCTCGCGAAGGCGTTCGACGATCCGACGTTCCACGCCTTCGTCACAGACGAGATTCAAGCAGCTTCGCCAGGCCCTGGATAGACCACGTCAGCACGAAGGGCGTCTGCGGCGAAGCGCAGCGCGGCTTGGACCGCTTCCCGCGTAAGGCGCGGATGTGCTTGCAGCAGATCTTCCACGGATTCCCCAGCCCCGAGACGCTCAAGAATGGACTCAACTGTGATGCGAGTTCCCGCGATCACAGGCTTGCCCATCATGACGTTCGGGTCGGATTGGATCATGGTGTCCATGTTGTCCCTGCCTTTGCCATCGAGGATAGCCGAACCGATCGATGCTGCGCAAGTACGCAAGCGGTGTGACGAGACTGAGAAGCGGCAAGCTCAAGCTGCAAATTCTGAGATTACAGGACAAGGATTTCAGAAGGGCCGCAACGGTAGAATGCACGCTCGCGGCCTAGAAATTATGACTGGGCTGGCCCTCCGGCCTGAACGTGGGTTAGCTCTCCCGTGTTCACCTAGGATTACCAGAGCCACATGCGACTCTAACGAACCGTCGCATGAAACGCGGAGGACCAGCCGATGTCATGCTCAACACTGTATCTCGGAATGGATGTGCACAAGGAGTCCGTCACCATTGCCGTGCTGCCCGACGATGCGGCAGCGCCCACTCGGGTGGAACGTCTGCCCAGTGATCTCCTCAAACTGAAGCGATTCATCGATCGCCTGGCTGCGAGCGCCCAGATCCGTGCCTGTTACGAAGCCAGCGGTGCCGGCTACGTGCTGCAGCGTGCCATGCACGAGTGGGGCTACTCCTGTGAAGTGATCGCACCCTCGCTCATTCCGACCAAACCCGGCACACAGCGTAAGCACGACAAGCACGACGCCGTGCAGCTGGCTCGGCTCTATCGAGCCGGTGAGCTCACACCCGTGCGCATCCCTTCCGAAGCGGAAGAGCGCGTGCGCGACATCGTACGTTGCCGGGAAACCTTTCAGCGCGAGACCCTCAAGTCACGGCACTATATTCTCAAGTTCCTGGCGCGGCGTGGCTTTATCTATCGCGACGGCACCAACTGGAGCAGCAAGCATTTCGTGTGGCTGCGCAATCTGGCGTCCTCGAATTCACCCCTCGCGACCGAGGATGCATTCGTCTATAGGGAGTACTTGGCGCTCCTCGAGTACAAGATCGCGCGTCGCGATGAGTTGGACCGGCAAATCGAAGCTCTTGCTCTGACACCGGCCCTCGCTACGGCAGTCGGCTATCTGCAGTGCTTCCGCGGACTCCAGGTGCACGGCGCCATGGTGCTCGCCACCGAGCTCGTCGACTGGCGCCGCTTCGAAACGTCTGGCCAGCTCATGGCCTATCTCGGTCTCGTTCCTCGTGAAGACTCCACAGGCAAGCGCGAACGACGAGGTTCGATCACCAAAGCGGGCAACACACACTGCCGTCATGTTCTGGTGCAGGCGGCTTGGACCTATCGGCACAAACCACGTCTCAGCACGGCGCTCAAGAAACGCCAGCAAGGACAGCCGGCAACCGTGATCACACACGCCTGGAAAGCGCAGCACCGGCTGCACAAGCTCTACCAGCATCTCTCTTACCGGAAGGCACCCCAGATTGCCGCGGTCGCCGTTGCGCGCGAGCTGGCGGGTTTTCTCTGGGCCGTCATGCGTGACATCGAGCTGTCACGAGAACCTGCTGCACTCGTGAAGTAAAGGATCAAACGTGAAGGACCGGAGGTCAGCCCGAGGCACGATTGCGGAGCACTCTCGCTTACGTTATGCGGTAGTCCGCGCCAGCAACTGCGTGGATCGAATCCCCGTGCCT
>JBQTID010000202.1:0-8573 GCA_052389275.1 Gemmatimonadota bacterium
ACTTTTCAAGCATATTAGGTATTACGCTATCGTCCAATCGGGTACTGTAGTTCAGACGTGTGATCTTCCGATTTTTTTCCGCAATTGTTCGAAGTACCGGAATTCAAAGCGCCGCTGTGGTTGCCGTCTCCAAACGCTCAGACCATTGCCGGAAGATTCGTTCGGCCGGAGGGCACGCTGCCGCTGACGCGCGAACGCATTACCACACCCGACCATGATTTTCTGGATCTGGACTTCGCGCCGCCGATCGCTGCAAACGCGCCGATCGTGCTGCTGCTGCATGGACTCGAGGGTTCGGCGCAGCGCGGTTATGCGTACGCCACCTACAGCGAGCTCGCGAAGCATGGTATCACAGCGGTCGGGCTGAACTTCCGCTCGTGCAGCGGCGAGCCGAATCTCACCGCACGCTTTTATCATTCCGGCGAGACCAGGGACATGCGATTCGTGCTCAGGCAATTGCGCCGGCGTCATCCGCGCGTGCCGATCGGCGCGATCGGCTTCTCACTCGGCGGCAACGCACTGCTCAAGTTTCTGGGAGAGGAAGGCGACGCCGCGCATGAGCTGGTCTCCACCGCGGTAGCTATCTCGGTGCCGTATGATCTCGCGGCCGGTACCGATCATATGGAACAGAGCAAGCTGGGCCGCTTTTATACGCGCGCGTTCGTAAAGCCGCTGGTCGAGAAGATGCTGCAGAAGAGTCACCTGCTGCCTGCCAACTGCGATCTGGAGCGCGCGCGGCGCGCACGGAGCTTTCGCGAATTCGACGACGCGCTCACCGCGCCGCTACACGGCTTCGGCAGCGCCGAGGATTACTACACACGCTCGAGCTCCGCCCAATTCATCCCGCACATTCGCGTGCCGACTCTGCTGCTGCACGCCGAAGACGATCCATTTCTGCCGCCGGAAGCCATTCCGCGCGCCGAGATGGCCGAGAACCCGCAAATCACGTTTTCGATTCAAGCGGAAGGCGGCCATGTCGGTTTCATTTATGGGACACCGCGCGCGCCGCGATTCTGGGCTGAGGAAAACGGCGCGCGGTTTCTCGCGGAGCATTTGCTCTAGCAGGTTGCGGCAGTTGGTCGTTCGTCGGACCACCCGTAATTCGTAACTGTTGGCGCATTCTGTTATGCAAATTCGGCCGCAATTCTCGGCATCTGCTAAGTTTCGAGCCTACTTGCTGCGAGCACCTGCGGTTCACGCAATATAATTTCCGGCCAATTGTTACGTTTGGAAGCAGGTCCGACTGTCGGCCTGGGCGCTGCGCGCTCCCGGACAATGAAAAACACGCTCAACAGAATCAGCGCCGACGCAACCGCAGTCGACCAATAAAGCGGCTCACTCGCGAGCGCTGCGCCCACCAACACCGCAATCAATGGATTCACGTAGGAATGACTCGCCACCTTCGACGCGGACACGTGATGGAGCAACCACACGTATGCGTTGTATCCGATGACCGACCCGACCACCACGAGATACGCGAGCGAAAGGATCGACGTAGTCGAGAAGCCGTTCAGCACGCGTGGCGTCTCTCCAACCAATACGCTGATCGGCATGAGCAGAAAGCCGCCGGTCAGTAATTGCAGTGAGGCATCACGAACCGGATCCCCATGTGCATGCATGCGCGTCCGCACTGTGCCTGCTGCCCACGCTATACTCGCCACGACCAGAGCTAGAGCCGCTCCCAGGGGCAGGCCGCCATCCCCGCTCCAGCCAACTAAAGCGGCAACTCCAACGATTCCCAAAGCAAGCGCCAACGCGAATTTCAGATCCGGACGTGCACGCCGACGTGCCAGCCACTCAAACAACACCGCCCAGGCAGGCGTCGTCGCATTCAGCAGTGCAGCGGGTCCGGAATCGACCCGCTGCTCCGCCCAGCCCACCAGCACATAGCCACCGCCAAACAGCAGCAGAGCCGTCGGCACCATTGCTATCATCTCCTTCAGCCGGATCGGCTCCACTCCTCGCCAACGCGCCCAGCCATAAAGAGCACCGCCGGCAAGCAGGCCGCGCACGGCAACCATGAACACCGGCGGCACGTCGACGACCGTCGTCGCTATGGCGAGGTAGGTAGACCCCCAGATCAGGTAGATGGAAGCAAATGCGCCCACGACCCGGCCACGATCAGACATTCCGAATCTGCCTTCCCTGCTGCCGTGGCGAAGGCCCCCATGGATTCGGCCCCACCAGATCCGTCACCGGCCCGCGCGACGACTCCACGAACAACGCCCAGTTCTTCGCCCACCACCGCACCGCCCTGCTGACGCCTCTCATAACCATCCTCCCCGTTGTGTTAACCACCAAAATGCGTTATGGTAGTTAATAATAGTGCGGCCTTCTAACCTGTCAAGAGTCTTATGGCGGTTACATTCGAGATGATCGGCGGGCGGACGTGCCTGGACTTCGTGAATACGGGGAGCCAGCGCCGGGTCGGCCCATTCAAAGAGAAGCTGGCCTCATACGAGGACCTGGTGGCATGGGCAAACCATGCCGGGCAGCTGAGCGAGGAGGAGGCCGGGCACTTGCGTGCCAAGGCTGCAAAGGACCCGCAGGGCGCGCAGGCGGTGCTCGAGCGTGGCCGCGCATTGCGTGAAGCGATCTACCGCGTGTTTACCGCTCGCCACGAAGGGAAAGCGCTGCCGGCGGAAGATCTCGCGCTGATCAGCGGCGAGCACGCGCGCGCGGCGGTGCATCGGGTGCTGACGCCCGTAGGTGTCGGTTCCTGTAATTTCGACTGGCAAACGTTCGACGCGCTGGATCGGTCGTTGTGGCCGGTCGCGGTCTCGGCGGTCAACCTGGCATCGTCTGAGAGCGCGGCGCGCGTGAAGGAATGTGCGACGGACAACTGTAACTGGCTGTTTCTCGATACGAGCAAGAACAAGAGCCGCCGTTGGTGCGATATGAAGGATTGCGGCAATCGCGCGAAAGCGCGTCGTCATTACCATCGCCATCGAACATGAAGGTAGCCATCTTCGACTACGGGACCGGCAATCTGCACACGGTCGCGAAGGCGTTCGAGAACGCGGGTGCGCAAATCAGCATCGAGACCGAGCCGGTCCAGGCATTGAGAGCGAGCGCGCTCGTACTGCCGGCGGTTGGTGCGTTCGGTGCGGCAGCAAGCAGACTCGCTACTTATGCACCGGCCATTCGGGCGGCGCTCGCATCGGGACATCCCTGTCTCGGCATCTGTCTGGGCATGCAGCTGCTTTTCGAAGCGAGTGAAGAAAGCGATGGTGCCGGAGTGGCCGCGCTGCGTGGCCGCGTCCGCAGATTGGCTACACGGCGCGCCCCGCACATTGGCTGGAACACCGTAAATGCGACGAGCGATCCGCTTTTTCGCGATACCACTTCTTTTCTCGCATATTATGCGAACGGCTTCATCGCTGAACCGTCGGACGAATCCGCGGTAGTCGCGTGGACCGAGCACGAGGCCGAGCGGTTTCCTGCCGCTGTGCGGCGTGACCGGACCTGGGGCGTCCAATTTCGCCCTGAGAAAAGCGGCGCTGCGGGGCTGGCGGTGATCGCAAACTTTCTGCGTGCCGCGGCGGAATGACTACTGTGACGTGGCGGCCGGAGATTTGCGCCAGCAGACGCGCGCGGGCGAGCCGAAAGGATTTATGTTGCGGAAACGGATCATTGTGTGCCTGGACGTGCGGGACGGCCGGGCAGTCAATGGCACGAACCCCACGGAGCTTCGAGACATCGGCGATCCGGTGCAGCTCGCCGCGCACTATGCGGCCGAGGGCGCTGATGAGATCGTATTTCTGGACATTTCAACGTCAGCCGAAGGGCGGCGCACACTACTCGACACGGTAAGCCGAACCGCGCAATCTCTTTTCATTCCACTTACTCTCGGCGGTGGCATCAATGAAGTTGCCGACGTCGCGCTTGCGCTGCGCGCCGGTGCCGACAAAGTCAGCATCAACGCGGCGGGAGTGAAACGTCCGGAATTGATCGGCGAGGCGAGCGTGCGTTTTGGTAAGCAATGCGTGATCGCGAGCATTGATGCGCGCCTCGAGAAACGGCAGATCGAGCTGGTCGCGCGCACGGAGGGCGCGACGGCGCCACTGGTGCCCGGTGGGGGCGCCACTGCCCAGGCGCCGCCGGTCTCGAGTGACACATGGTTCCGGGTCTTCACGCATGGCGGTCGCACCGCAACCGAGCTGGATGCGATTGCCTGGGCGAAACAATGCGCGGCGATGGGGGCGGGTGAAGTTCTGGTAACCAGCATCGACCAGTACGGCCGCCGTCACGGTTACGACCTCGAGTTGACGGCGCGCATTGTGGAAGCAGTCAATGTGCCCGTCATTGCGAGTGGTGGTGCGGGCACCCCGGAGCACATCCGGGACGTGTTTCTCCTGGCGGGCGCGGATGCGGCGCTCGCAGCCGGAATATTTCATGACGGCGTCGCAAGGGTTGCGGGCGTGAAGCGCGTGCTCGCGGATGCCGGCATACCGATTCGCGAAATCGGAGCCTCCGCTCCGAGTCGATGAGCAAAGAACCCTTTCAGGAACTTCTCGGGTTTGCCGTCGAGGTGGCGTGGCGCGCGGGACGGGTCGTTCTCGCGCACTACCAGACCGGCATCACGGCTGAAACCAAACCAGATGATTCTCCCGTAACCTTGGCCGATCGCGCCGCCGAGCAGATCGCGCGCGAGCTGATCACGACGCGTTTCCCGCATGACGGCATCATCGGTGAGGAGTTCGGCGCGATTCGCGCCGATGCTTCACGTCGCTGGATCCTGGATCCCATTGATGGCACGCGCACCTTCGTGCGCGGTGTTCCATTCTTCGGCTGCCTGCTCGCGCTGGAGGAGGACGGCGAACCCGTAATCGGCGTAACATATTTCCCGGCACTGGAAGAAACCGTCTATGCGGCACGCGGCATGGGCTGCTGGTGGAACGGGCGGCGCGCGCTGGTTTCGGACGAGACGACGCTCGACCGGGCGCTGGTGTTGACGACCGACGTCGAACACATCGAGCGCGAGAATCTCGCCGCGGGCTGGAATCGCGTGCGGAGCCGGGCCGGGCTGGTGCGCACCTGGGGCGACTGCTACGGTCACGCGCTAGTCGCGACCGGACGCGCGGAAGCCATGTTCGATCCGAAAATGTCGATCTGGGATGCGGCGCCGCTTCGTCCTATAATCGAGGAGGCGGGCGGCGTGTTCACCGACTGGCACGGCACTGCTACCCACACGGGCGGCAGCGTGATTTCCACCAATGCCGCCCTCGCGCGCGAGATACGCACGTTAATCAATGGGTAGAGATGAATATCGAATCAGCGGAGCAGCTGGGCAGCCTCGACTTCGAGAGTGCAGGTGGCGTCATGCCTATGGTCGTGCAGAACGGCACCACGGGCGAGGTGCTCAAGGTGAGCTATGCCAATCGCGAAGCTCTGGAGCGCTCGCTCGAGACGGGTGATCTTTGGCTGTTCTCGCGCAAACGCAACCGGGTTCGGCGCAAAGGCGAGAGCAGCGGCAACATCCAGCGTGTGCTGTCGATCTCGCTGGACTGCGATGGCGACGCCGTTCTGGTACGCGTCGATCCGCGCGGTCCCGCGTGTCACACCGGCGCGCGTTCCTGCTTCAACGATCCACCCACGCTAGTCGCGCTTGGTGACGTGATCGCGCGGCGCGCTGTCGAATTGAGTGAGAACAGCTACACGGTGCGTCTGTTGACGGACGCGAATCTGCGGCTGAAGAAGCTCGGCGAAGAAGCTGTCGAGCTGGCGCTGGCCTGCAATCAGGGTGACAAGGACAAGTCCGTCGACGAAGCGGCAGACCTGATGTACCACATGCTGGTCGCGTGCAAGGCGGTCGGCGCGTCGATCGATGATATTCTGCAGCGCGTCGATGCTCGACGGAAGTAAGTTGCCGGTTTTTATGGTGACGGTTTATGGTGACAGTGTTACGGTGATGGTGTTGTGGTGATGGTGTTATGGTGCCGCTTCAAACCGGTTTTACAGCGGCACTATTAACAGCGTCGCCAGTAACAGCATCACTATTAACGGCGTCACCACCAACAGCGGCACCGACGAAGCGGCAAATCTTGGATGCGGAACGTTATCGCGCAGATCATCTTTGGTCTGCTGGCCGGGGGCATCGCGAAGTTTATCATGCCGGGGAAGGATCCTGGCGGCTGCCTGGTCACGAGCGCGCTCGGCATTGTCGGCGCGCTCGTTGGCGGCTGGATCGGCAAGCTGCTTTTCGGCGTCGAGGTCGTTGCCGGCTTCAACCTCACGTCACTCGGTGTCGCGATTCTCGGATCGCTCCTGCTGCTGCTCGTTTATCGGTTGTTTATCCAGCGTCGGCACGACCGGGTATTCGAGGCACGCAGAAGAAAAGAAGACCGTAGTTAAGGTGCCGCTAAGGTGGTGACGCCGTTAGTGGTGACGCTTTGGGGGTGACGGTGTTAAGGGCGCCGATGTAACACCGGTTTTGAAGCGGCACCCTAACCACGGCACCATAACCCCATCACCAAAAACCGTCACCCAAAAAACCGGCACCAGAAAACCGGCTTGTCTAAACGCGGAACCCTGAAACCAGCTCGCGCAGCTTCTCCGCGACATGCAGCAGCTCGACGCTGGCGGCGCTCATCTGCTCAGTCGCTGCCGATTGCTCCTCGGCGGCCGCGCTGACTTGCTGCGCGCTCGCGGCGTGCGATTCCGCGGTAGCGTTGACGGCGTGGACCGCTTGCTCGACTGATACGACCGCGCGCTGGTTGTCGTCCGCTGCGGCGGCCATGACGCCGGCCGCCTCGCGCACTTCACGCACGGCCTCCAGAATGTCCTCGAACGCCTGTTCGGCGCCCTTCGATGCTTCCTCGACGCCGCCGACCTTCGAGGCGCCGACTTCCATGGTGCCGACTACGCTCTCGATCTGGCCGCGGATCTGGCGGACGGTGCTCGCGACTTCATCCGCCGCGCGCGCGCTGCCATCGGCCAGCTTGCGGACCTCTTCGGCCACCACCGCGAAACCGCGGCCGTGCTCGCCGGCTCGCGCCGCCTCGATCGCGGCATTGAGCGCGAGCAGGTTGGTCTGACGCGCGAGTCCCTGAATCGTCTCGACGAACGCGGTGATCTTCTCGCTGGCGCGCTCGAGCTCGGTGACCTCACGGCGTGAGGACTGTACGACCTCGCGAACTTCCAGCAGCATCTTGAGCGCGCGTCCCACGTCAATCCGCTTGCTCTCGGCCAGGTCGCGAATCTGCTCGCTCAAATCGCGAACGCGATCGGTCGATGAATCGATTTCATCCGCGCGCCGCCGAATGTCCTCGAGTGCCTCATTGACCGTGCGCAATCCCGCGGCCTGCTGCTCAGCGCCGGAAGAAATGCCGACCATCGCGGTGGAAACCTGACCGCTGGAAGCAGCGACTTCTTCCGAGATGCTCGACAGGTCGGACGCGCTGGCACCTACCTTCTGCGCGGTTGTGACCGTTTCGCCCACTACGTTTCGGAAGCGATCCGCCATCGATGTGAAAGCACCGGCCAGCACGCGGAATTCCTCCGGCATGCGTCCATTCACGGACACGCTGAGGTCGCCGTCACCGAACTTGTTTGCGGCCGTGACCAATCGATGCAGCGGCGCGTCGATCGCTTTCAGGGTGGACCAGACCAGGAACCCGAGCAGCAGCGTCATGAAAACCAGCACCCAGCGCATGAGCTCGAGACGTTTCGTAACTCGAACCGTCAGGTCGCTCGATGCCGTGCTGGCTTTGCCGGTCTGACCGGTATTGAGCGCGCGGATCAGTGCGCGCAGCTCGGTAACGGCCGGGCTCAGGGATTCGAGCCGCGAGATCGCGGCGGCCGAGCGGCCAGCCGCGTAGTCCTGATGCGCGGCGCGGTATCCATTTTCTATGTTCGAATGCAGGTCACGAACCCGATTGAGCTGGTCGCGCCCGCTCTGATCGAGATCCGGACTGCCCTTGTACTGTTGCCAAAGATCGTTGATCGTGTTGTGCAGACTGTCGAATTGGGTTTCGGCTCGTGACGAACGGCTGACGAGATAGCGCTCGCCGGTCGCGATCTGGTCGAGTATGGCACCTTCCAGCCGCATCGCCACGTCCGTGCTGCGTTGCAGCAGATCGTTGCGTGTGGTAACCGCGCTGCTGAACTCTTCGAGCGAGCGGTAGCCGATGACGAAAATCGCGACCGTGCCCAGCAAGGCCATGATGAAGGCGACCAACAGTCGCCCCTGAATGCGGTCGAAGTAGGCTCGAAATTGTCCCATTACCGGAACCTGCTGAGTTGTTGGCGGGAAGCGATGCCATAATATCGCCAAACCAGTGGTCAGTCAACGACTTCCCCGCCATATTGAACGCCATGTCGGAGTCGAGCGCACCTCCACCCACAGCGGCTGTGTCGAGAGCACAGCGTGACCGCACGATTAGCGCTCTGTGCGATCACTTTTCGAACGATCGCCTGACCGTCGAGGAGTTCGAGCAACGGCTCGACATTGCGCATCGCGCGCTTACGATTGCGGCTTTGTACGCGCTGCTCGCCGATTTGCCGGTGCAACAGAATGTTGCAGTTGTAACACCGCCGACGCGAACGCCCGCACCCTGGTCTCTCGTGCGCGA
>JBQTID010000203.1:0-7666 GCA_052389275.1 Gemmatimonadota bacterium
CGCGGCGCTGCGCCGCGGCGATGCCGTGCAGATCTTTCCGGAAGGCCAGAGCCACTCGGAAGCGCGCATCACGCCGCTCAAGACCGGCGCCGCGCGCATCGCGTTTCGCGCGGAAGCCAATGCGAACTGGCAGCTCGGTCTCGAGATCACGCCGATCGGACTCACGTATTCACGCAAGACGGTATTTCGCGGACGTGCGGTGGCACTGGTTGGTGAGTCTTTCGACGTCGCCCCATGGCGCGCCGCGTACGAGGCTGATGCAACCGCCGCGGTAAACGAATTGACCAGCGAGATCACGCGGCGTCTCGAGGTGCTGACGCTCACGCTGACGCAGACGGAAGACGTCGCATTGATCGATACCGCGGAGCGGCTGTACGCGAGGGAGAAGGGACTCGCCGATTGGCGCGCAGCCGAGGGGCTCGGTGAACGGCTGCCGCGCATGCAGGCATTTGCGCGCGGCCTGGCGTGGCTGCGCAGCAACGATCCCGAGCGCCACATGCGCTTGACGCGCGCAGTGAAGCATTATCGCAAACAGGCGCAGCTGCTTGGCGCAGATGAAGGCGACGTGCCGCCGAAGTACGAGCCAGGTGGTCTGATGTGGTACGTGACACGCGAGGCGTTTGTGCTGGGCGTGGCATTGCCGCTCGCACTCCTCGCCCTGGTGTTCTGGTATCCGCCGTATGCTTTGATCCGGCTGATTGCGGGAAAGCTGAATGTGGACGAAACCGGCATTGCATCGCACAAGCTCGGGCTCGCGCTCGTGATCATGCCGCTCGCGTGGATCGTGTGGGTCGTGCTGGCGGCCGTGTACATGGGTGCCGGCGCGGCGGCACTTGCAGCCGTAGGCCTGCCGGTGCTCGGGCTGCTGCTGCACTGGTGGAGCGGCAGGTTGGAAAAGATGATGCAGGATGCGGCTCTTTTCCTACGCGTGCTCGCGCGCCCAGGCGCCGCGGACTGGCTGAATAAGCAGCGCATGGGGCTGGTCGAGGAGTTCGACGATGTCGCTCGAACGATGAACGTGACGCGACCGTGACCCAAAAGGCTTGATAGGAGTCTGGGACACGGAAACCCGGTCCGTCAGGTCCGGAGCAGCGCCTGAATTTTTCCCAGAAGGCGGTCGAACTCAACGGGCTTCGTGTCATAATCGTCACAGCCGGCTTCGATCGCCTTCTCCTTATCCCCCGACATCGCGTGCGCGGTCAGCGCGATGATTGGAATCATCCGCAGCCTGACATCGCTCTTGAGCTCGCGCGTCGCGGTCCAGCCATCCTTCACGGGCAGGCTCATGTCCATCAGGATGAGCTGCGGCTGCTCCGATCGCGCGCGCGAAATGCCGTCCTCGCCGTCCACCGCAATCACAACCTGATAGCCTTTGCGCTCGAGCCGGCGCGAAAGCATGTCGCGATTCATCTCGTTGTCTTCGACCAGCAGGATCTTCAGCATCGAGTCGGTCCCCTGTGAGTGTCGGCTCAGGCGCCGGCCGCGGCGGCCGGCTTGGTGGTGGCGTGAATGACGCGGTGAATTTCGTGCAGCAATTCGGCTGCGGAGTGGTCACCCTTGTGCAGAACACGCGCGACGGCGCCTTGTAGCCGCTGTCGGTCTGCCTCGGTGAGTGTCTTGGCGGTCAGCACGATGATCGGAGGAAGGCCCATGACGCCGCGTTTCTGGATTGCATCGATGAAGGTAAAGCCGTCCATCTCGGGCATCATCAAGTCGAGCAGCACGACCGCGGGCGTGTGATTCAACATCGCATCCAGCGCCACGCGGCCATTCTCCGCCTCTACCGTTTGCCAGCCATCCTTCTCGAGGATGCGGCGCAGCATTTCGCGCGTGCTCGCGTCGTCATCCACGATCAAGACCGGCCCCGTGCGCTCATCGGCGCGCACGCGGCGCAACGCATCTGCCAGGCGCTCGCGCTCGATCGGCTTGGTGAGGTAGTCGGCCGCGCCCAACGCAAAGCCGAGATTGCGGTCGTCGATGACGGTGACGACCAGCACCGGAATGTCCGCGGTGGTGACGTCGGCTTTCAGACGCGTCAGCACGCCCCAGCCATCGAGACCGGCCATCAGCACATCGAGCGTGATGACGTCGGGGTGTTCATCGCGCGCGAGACGCAAACCCTCATCGCCAGCGCTCGCGAGCAGCACGCGGTAGCCTTCCTTGGATAACATGCGGTGCAGCATCTCGCGCGCGGCCGCGTCATCATCAATGACCAGCACGGTGTCGGCTGTGCCCGGCAGCTGCAACGGCAGCTCGGAGGGCGCCTGCGTCATGGCCGTGCCATAAGCATCGGCATCGACCGGCAAACGAACGGTAAACGCGGTGCCGCTGCCCAGCTGGCTCTCCAGCTCCACGTCGCCGTTCATCATCTCGCAGAACTTCTGGGTGATCGCGAGGCCGAGCCCGGTGCCGCCGTACTTCTTGCTGGTCGATGCATCGGCCTGCGTGAATGGCTGAAAGACCTTGTCCATCTGCTCGCGCGTCATGCCAATACCGGTATCCGCCACCCGGAACGTGACATGGTCGCCAATGCGCGCGGCCGTCAGCGTGATGCTGCCATTCTCCGTAAACTTCGACGCGTTGGACAGCAGGTTGAACAGAATCTGACGCACTTTCACCTGATCGAGCCGAACCGTGCCGACATCCGGCGTGATGTTCAGCTCGAGGGTACTGCCGTTCTTCGCAATCAGCGGCGTGATCGTGTTCGCGACTTCTTCGACCATGGGCGCGACCTCGAAGGTCTCGAAGTACAACTCCATGCGGCCGGACTCGATCTTCGAGAGATCGAGAATGTCGTTGATGAGACCGAGCAGATGCTTGCCCGAGCCGTGAATCTTCTTGAGATCCGGAACGTAGCCGTCGTGCCCGGCATCCTCGGCTTCTTCCATGAGCATCTCGCTGTAGCCGATCACCGCGTTGAGCGGCGTGCGCAGCTCGTGGCTCATGTTGGCGAGGAACTGGCTCTTGGTGCGGCTGGCGGCTTCAGCGGCGACTTTCGCGTCCTCCAGCTCGACGGTGCGCTTCGCGACCTGCAGCTCCAGCTGGCCGGACAGCTCCTGGAAGCCTTTGCTGGTACGCGCGAAGTCGTATGCGATGTGGATCGACGGCGCGAACGCGAGGCCGAGCCACGACAGCAGGAAGCCGTACGCCGCATAGATCGACTCCGGCAGGACGCCCAGGCCGACCAGCGCGAGGTAGGCGAGGAACGCAAATGTCACCAGGAATCCCGCCGCAATCATCCTGGCGCCGTCCTGCTTGCGCCACACGGCGACGCCGATCACGCGCGGGCCTTCAATCGCGAACGTCAGAATCGCCGCGGCCACGACCAACTCGAGGAGCCGCGTGTATGGCAGCAGCGGGAGAACTGCGGCGACGGCCGTGAGTGCGACGAGACCGCGATAGTAGCGCGGCAGGCGCTCGCAGAAGCTGCTGTACAGGAAGGTAAGCAGAGCGAGCAGCGAGAGAATCAATGCCACGTAGCCAATCACGCCGAGCCACCATGACGTGCGCGCCGACTCCGTACCCCCGAGCAGATACACCATCAATGGGTAAACCGAGAATTGTCCGGCAAACGCCGCATAGTGCAGGTTGCTGACCGGCTTGCGCATGAGCAGGAAGAGCACGAAGTGCAGCACGCCAACCGCGAAGAACACACCGAAGAGACCGAGCGCAATGCCGCCCATCAGGCGGCGCTGCTCGGCGGCATGGGCAATCGCATCATCGGATTTGAGCGACGCCGTGAACAACGAGCGCTCCTTCGTGCCTCGCTCCATGTCTACGGCGGAGCCGAGGTGATGCCGCACCGCCAGCACCGCCTTCGCGCTGTCGAACAGAATCGGCGTCGGCAGCAGCGGCGTTTCGATGCGCGCCTCGGCGCCCGGTTTGTCCAGCTCGCCGAGCTCGAGGATCTTGCGGCCGTCGACGAAGACGTTCGCCGCGCCGCGCGTATAGAAGTCGAGCGCCAGCGGCCTGCGAATCAGTGACCGCTCCGGCGAGAGCCGCAAGCGAAACCAGCCGATCGCGGGTCTGCCTTCCGCTTCCAGCTTCTTGACGAGCGTGCGCAGGCTGTCGGGAATCGGATCGGAGGGCGCAAGCGTTGCCCAATCCGCATCGTTGTACGTGGCCAGCGACCAGCTCGGATTGTCGCCCAGCCTGAATTTCCAGACGCCGTCGAGCGCGACGCTGTCGTTATCGATGCGGCGCGCGGAAATCAGCCGATCGGTCTTCAGATCGAACTTGGCATTTTGCGCCACAAGGGGCTGACATACGCCGCACAGCGCGAGCGCGCAGACGATGACCCCAGTACGACGAGGGTATCGAATCATGAAAGCCTCGGAACCCGATTGGAATGACGTCGGAAAGATGCCCGGAAGATAATGAGGGGACTAGAATAGTGGTACAAATATCTTGCTTTCGCGGCCGAGGGCCGGGCATCTTACAGCCCTATTCCAACCGACCGTCCCAAAATCCGATCCCCCGGAGGATCCATGAAGCGCGTGCCTTCTTTCATCAGCGGCCTGGCCGCCGTGGTGCTGATCAGCGCGTGCGGCGCCGGCACCCCGCAGAACGAAACCGCTCGCGAGCAGCAGCTTGGGCTCTGGCCTATGACAACGTCGTCCGAGGAAGCTCGCCAGCAGGTCGCCGATGGCGTGCGCGAGCTGGACATGGCGCGGCCGGAAGAAGCGTACTCGCATTTCGAGCGCGCACTGGCGGCCGATCCGAATGCTGCAATGGCGCATCTGTATGCCTGGGCCTCGGCGCAGTCACTGGAAGCCGGCTACGCGCACATGGCGAAAGCCAAGGAACTGGCGCCGACGGCGAGCGAATTGGAGCGGGCGATCATCGAGGCGCTCAGCAAGAGCGTCGACAACGATAATGAAGGCGCGCTGGCCGCCGCCGACCGGGTCGTCAAGCTGGACCCGAACAATCCGCGCTCGTGGGTGCTGCTGGGCGACATGCGCGACGCGCTGGCGCAGCGAGCGGAAGCGCGCGCCGCGTGGGCGAAAGGGATCGAGATCGCGCCTAATTTCGCGCCGGTTTACGTGCGGGCGAGCATCTCGTATACGCTGGTCGAGCCGCGTGACCTGCCCAAAGGCGAAGAACTCGCACGCAAAGCGGTCGAGCTCGAGCCGAACGAGCCGAACGTTTACGACATTCTCGGCGATGCGCTGCGTGCGCAGGGCAAGCTCGCTGAAGCAGCGCAAGCGTATACGAAGCAGGCCGAGCTGGATCCGACGAAGGGTGCTGCGCTCCAGCAACGCGGGCACGTGAACACTTTCCTTGGGCGCTATTCGGAAGCGCGCGCCGACTACGACGCCGCGGTCGCGCTCGCGGTCGGCAACGCGAAGCCCGGCCTCGCGATGTACCGGGCACTCGTACACATTTACGAAGGCGATCGCAAGGCGGCGATCGACGAGCTGGAGCGGCTCTACAATTCGATCGATGGCATGAATATTCCCGACCCGGTCGGGCTGAAGCTGTTCGTGGCCGGTCCGCAGTTCAACACTGCCGTTGCTTCCGGCATGCTTGCCGATGCGGAGCGTTTCGCAAAGCGCCTCGAGGAGTTGGGGCAGCTTCAAATCAAGCAGGCGAAAAGCGAGGAGTTCGCGCGCGGTGTGCGCGCGACCAAGGCATTTCGCGCCGGCATCCTGGCGACGTACAAGGGCGATTACGCGCGCGCCAGGCAGCAGGCGGCCGAGTACATGAAGATTCGCGAGCCGGAACACAATCCGACGCGCAACCGGCCCGCGCACGACCTGTTGGGCTTGACTGCGCTGAAGGAGCGCAAGTTCGAGGAAGCCGTGCGCGAGTTCGAGCAAGGCAGCCCGAACAACATCTTCACCAACTATCACCATGCACTGGCGCTGGAAGGCGCCGGTCGCGCTGCGGAGGCGCAGAAGCTGTTCGACAAGGTTGCCAACTTCTATTTCAACAACGAGCTACTCGCGATGGTGCACGCCGACGCCATCGCCAAAGTCAAGAAACCGACCACCTGAAGCTGATGGCCCGCATTCGTTCCTTCCTGCGCGAAGCGCGGCGGCGGAAGATTTACACGGCCGCCGTCGCGTACATCGCGATCGGCGGCGCTACCATTCAGCTCGCGAGCTCCGTCTTTCCGGCGATGAACGTGCCGGACTGGTCGTTGCGGCTCGTGATCATTCTGCTCGCGCTCTTCTTTCCGATTGTGCTCGCACTCGCCTGGATCTTCGACATTGGACCGGGCGGCTTTCAGCGCACGGCTGCGATGCTGGGCGGCGAAGCGAAGCCGGCGGCCGCGGCCGCACCGATCGCGTGGAGCGATTCCCTCAACAACGCGGCCGTCGAAGCGCCCAGGCCGATCGAGTTGATCGAGGAAGCGCCCGATCCCGAGCGCGTACTGCGCGCAACGCTCGCGTTCGTGCGCCACGAGCTGCGCACGCCGATCAACGCGATCATTGGCTACAGCGAAATGCTGCTCGATGACGCGCATGATGAAGCCGACGACGTCGCCGCCACCGATCTTGCGCGCATCGTGCGCTGCGGCCGTGATATTCTCGTCCTGGTAGAGGGGATTCTCGATGCCGAGCGCATCTCGGCGGAGCTGGGACGCGATCTCGACAGCTACGGCGAGCAGATCCGTGCCGACCTGCGCGATCCGCTGAGCGCGATTATGGGCTACACGGAAATGCTGATCGAGAGCAGTCATGACGAGGGCCGCGCTGCGCGGGTAGCCGACCTCGAGCGCGTGCTGGCCGCATCGCGCAAGCTGCTCGAGCTGTCGAACGACATCGCGCAGCTGGCCATGCACGCGAGTAACGCGGCGCCCGCGGAAATGGTACGCGGCGCGACGCTCGCGGAGGGCGTGCTCGCGAAGATTCGGGCGGTGCAGGGGCAGCACGTCGAGGCGGACCGGCAAGGCTCGCTGCTGGTCGTGGACGACAGTGCGATGAACCGCGATCTGCTGGCGAAGCAGCTCGCACGCAAAGGTTACTTCGTCACCACCGCGGAAAGCGGGACGGAAGCGCTCGAGCTGATGGCCGGCCAGCATTTCGACCTGGTGCTGCTCGATGTGCTTATGCCGGACCTCGACGGCGTGGGTGTGCTGGCGCGCATGAAGAGCGACGCGCGACTGATGGAGATACCGGTCATCATGATCTCGGCGCTCGACGAGGTGGACAGCGTGGTGCGCTGTCTCGAGATCGGCGCCGCCGACTTCGTCAGCAAGCCCTTCCATCCGACGCTCCTCGATGCGCGCATCAATTCGGCCTTGCACACCGATGCGGCGCGCCAGCGGAACCGCGGAGCCGCGAGCGCACACGCGTCCGAGCCGGCCCTGGCGCGCACGCTGGCCGGCACGCTGCCGGGCTACGTGATCGAGCGGCTGCGCAAGGGCGAGACGCGTCTGCTCGACGGCGTGCCGAATGCCGCTGCGTACTTCGTCGACATCGACTATGCGGTTGCGGCTGCCGATCCGGCCCAGCGCGCCGCACTGACCGAAACACTGATCGAGGCCGCACGTGGTGCCTGCGCACAGGAGGGCGCCGAGGTCCTGCTGCACGGCATCGGTGTCGCGATGGTGGCGGGCTTTCCGGCGCACGCGATCGACGCGGCAGCGCGCATCGCGCGCACCGCACTGACATTCACGCGGGCCGCCGAAGCGGCCGGTCTGCGACTGCGCTCCGGCATT